>CAMJWT010000006.1:0-83936 GCA_946409545.1 uncultured Clostridia bacterium
TCATGATATAATTTATTTAGGTGATTGCAATGATCTTAAATATTAGTGGAAGAACGGATATTGTCGCCTTTTATTCCAATTGGTTAATGAATAGATTAAAAGAAGGATATATTGATGTTAGAAATCCCTTTAATCCTAAAATGTTAAGTAGAATAATGATAGATGATGTTGATTTATTATTCTTTTGTACTAAAAATCCTATCCCTATATTAGATAAAATAAAAGATATTAATAAGAAAATATATTTTCATGTTACATTAACGTCTTATAAAAAAGATATTGAACCTAATGTTCCTGATAAAAAAGAAATTATTGAAGCGATTAAGAAGTTATCAAAAATGATCGGAAAAGAAAATATTGTTATAAGATATGATCCTGTATTTATTAATGATGAATATACCATAGATTATCATGTAAAAGCTTTTGATAAACTATGTAGCTTATTAGATGGCTATGTAGAAAAGATCTTAATATCATTTATTGATGATTATAAAAATGTTAGAAATAATTATAAAGTATTAAACTATAAAAAGTTAGATGAAAATGATTATAAGACGATTGGTACTAGTTTTAGTAAGAGTGCTAACTTGCATAATATCTCAGTTCATACTTGCGCAGAAGTACGTAATCTAGTTGAATATGGATTTATTAAAGATGAATGTATGTCTAAAGAATTAGCATTAAAATTAACCGGTAAAACTTTTAAAAAATGGAAAGCAAGAAAGAATGTACCTTGTGAGTGTGTTGAAATGGTTGATATTGGTGTTTATAATACTTGCAAACATTTTTGCAAGTATTGTTACGCTAATTTTGATGAAAAGAAAGTAAATGATAATTATCTAAAACATAATCCTAATTCATCATTATTAATTGGTGAACTGGAAAGTAATGATATAATTAAGATAAGAAAAAGTAATTAAAAATGGAAGTAATATTATGAAAAATAATAAAATATATCGATATGGTGATAAATATTATAGTATCGAAGAATTATATGAAATATATAATAAGATACATTTTGATAATAAAAAAGCTTTTAAAGATTGTTTATGTCATTATATCTTAAGTGAAATCTTTAAAAAAGCAGGTATTAATAGTAATGATATTTTATCAATCGCAAATATTGAATATAAATATATAAATGGTAATTTATCAAAAATTAATAAGTTTATTAATGATGAAAAGTATTCGCTACTTATAAAGAAGATCTTTGGTTTAAAAAGTGTTATTAAGAAATATAAAGTTAGTGAATTTATTAATGGAGAATGGATCTTAAATAAACTAATTAGTCAAACACTTGGTTCTGGTGTTAAAAAAGATATCATTGATAATTTAGAATTAATTGATTATACAACTTTAACAGAAGAAGAATGTCTTGAAATAACTAAAAACTTTAGAAGAAATATTAATGATGAAGAGATTATTTTTATCAAGAATCCTAAGACATTAAGAAAATAATAGATATAAATAGTCATATGATATAATGAAAATGGAGGTTATCATGAATGATATTTTAAAGACTTTAGAGACAAGAAGAAGTTGCCGCAAGTTTTTACCTGATATGATTACAGAAAAAGAATTGAATGCTATCTTAGAAGCTGGTACATATGCACCAACTGGTATGGGTAAACAATCCCCAATTATTATCGCTATTAAAAATAAAGAACTAAGAGAAAAATTAAGAAAAGAAAATGCTCGTATTATGGGAATGAAAGATGATTTTGATCCTTTCTATGGAGCTCCTGTTATTCTAATAGTTCTTGCAGATAAGAACATTGGAACATATATGTATGATGGAAGTTTAGTTCTAGGTAATATGTTAAATGCTGCAGAATCATTAGGTATTGGTAGTATTTGGATTCATCGTGCTAAAGAAGAATTTGAAAGTGAATTTGGTAAAAAGTTACTTGATGATCTTGGTATTAAAGGTGATTATGAAGGTATAGGTCATTGTGCTTTAGGTTATATTGATGGAGAAAGAAAAGAAGCTGCGCCAAGAAAAGAAAATTATTTTTATATTGTAGAGTAGTTCATATAGGTGAATTCATGAAAAAGAAATTTATACTATGTTTAATTAGTTTATTATTTATTTTTACGATAGTAGGATGTGGTAAAGATAAAGTAGAGCCTACTAAAGATGATAATAAAGAAGTAATTGATGGTGATTATGTTTTAATTGATAAAACTAAAGAACAACCTGATTTTGTTTGTGCTGAAGCTTTAGAAGGTTTCTATGAAGATGATGACTATTTGTATTATTATTCTTGCATTAAATCAGATTATATTGTTGTAAGATATAAAGATGGTCATGAAGAACCAGTTAAAGATGCTCTTAAGAATGGTAAAATAACAATTAAAGATTTAGATAAATATGGTATTAGTTACTATAAAGAGTTGAAAGAGAGATAAAAAGAACTAGGAAAAACCTAGTTCTTTTGATTTTAAAGAAGTTTTTTGATATAATATAGAGCCTGTAATGGGGTAGGTAAAATCTTATGAAAAGAAGAAATCTTAAAAAGATAACCGCGATACTTGCTGCAATGGAAATGCTCATTGGACCAAGCTTTACTAGTCATGCTAAAGCAATGGATATTAAATATTACTATGTAATTAATGAAAACGGTAAATTAGAAAAAATTGATAATTTTGATGTAATTAGAAATCATCAAAAAACGATAGTTGAAGATGGTGAAGATATATCTATATTCAATGATAAAAACGGATATTCAAGGCAATATGGTGGCGATCAAAATGCGTTTGAACGTAGTTTTAAATCATTAATAGCAGATCCGATTATTTGGGGAATGATGCAAGAATATTTTCCAGAAGAAGATTTCATTTCACATGATGTTGCTATGGACTTTTATCGAGAATATTTTAGAGAACTTACATTATCAGGTTGTGGTTATGTTGCGGTTGCTAATAAAGTTTTTGATGCTTTTAAAAATAAAGAAGAAGACTTTGAAAAAATATTTGGTTACCCAATGTATGTTATTAAAGAAGATAATACCATTGATTTTAATTATGAATATTTTATTTTAGATTTTGCTAATTATTCACTTGCATCACTTGGTAGAATAACTAAAGTAAAGGGAATGTTTGATAAAACTTTAGCAGGTATTGATTTAAGAAGATATCAATATAGTGATGAATATAAAGAAAGACCTAAACTAAATCATAATTTAACGATGGAAGAAGTAGAGTTAATAAGAAAAGTTAATGATAAATATCATGAATTAAATGATCGATATAAAAAAGCTACTGATACGGAAGTAGATATATCACTTCCTCTTAATCCTAATCTAGGTAATCTAAAGAAGTTTTTAGATGAACATGGAATTGATGCATCAATAAGTTTAGTTACCAATATAAATGGTGGTTATAAACCTGGTGATATTATCGCTAGTGATAAATTTAGTATTCAAAAAGAAAAAGATGGGGAAGTATATGCTCAATATGATGATGTTGGAGCTCATTATATGTATGTTGTTGAAGCAACCGGTGAAAAGATAATTGTATCATCATGGGGAGAAAAATATATCTTTGATGATAATAATGCCGAATGGGTTGATCGTTTTGATATTAAAATTAAATATAAAAGTTTAAGAGGACAATAGTCCTCTTTTATATTACAATAAATAGTGTTATACTATCTTAGAGGTTTTTATGAAAGATAGAAGAGAGAAAATAGTTATTAAAACAAGTATTATTAGTATTATATCGAATGTTTTCTTAGCGGGCTTTAAAGCTTTTGTAGGCTTACTAGCTAACTCTATTGCGATTATATCGGATGCTGTTAACAATTTAACAGATGCCTTATCAAGTATTATTACAATAATTGGTACGAAATTAGCAGGACGTGCTCCTGATAGAGAACATCCATATGGACATGGAAGAATTGAATATATGACATCACTTGTGGTATCAGGTATCGTTTTATATGCTGGTATTACAGCTTTAGTTGAATCATTTAAAAAGATTCTTAAACCAGGACCTGTTGATTATAGCGCACTTACTTTAATTATTTTAGTAGCTGCTATCTTTGTTAAATTCTTTTTAGGAATGTATGTTAAGAAAAAAGGAAAAGAAGTTAATTCAGATTCTCTTGTTGCGAGTGGAAGTGATGCTTTTAATGATGCCATTTTATCTATTTCGGTTTTAGCATCCGCTATTATCTATTTAGTATTTGATATTAGTATTGAAGCTTATGTTGGTGTTATTTTATCTTTATTTATCATTAAAGCTGGTTTTGAATTAATCAAAGAATCAGTTGATAACATGTTAGGAGTAAGAGTTGAAAGTAATCTTGCTAAATCCATAAAAAAAGAAATATGTAAAGAAGAAATGGTAGAAGGCGCCTACGACTTAGTTCTTAATGATTATGGACCAGATAGATATATCGGATCTGTTCACATTGAAGTACCTGATACTTTATCTGTTTCTGATGTTGATAAGATATCCCGAAGAATAACTAAGAATATCTTAAAGAAATATGGTGTTATCTTACATACAGTTGGTGTTTATTCTATTAATACTAAAGATAAAAAAATAATGGAAGTAAGAAAAGATATTACTAAAATTGTTTTCTCTCATAAAGGTATTCTTCAGATGCATGGTTTTTACTTTGATGAAGAAGATAAAAGTATTAGTTTTGATATTATAATTGATTTTAGAGTAGAGAATAGAGAAGAGTTATATAAACATATTTTTGATGAAATTAAAGAAAAATATAATGATTATAAAATTGATATAACACTTGATATTGATGTTAGTGATTAATTGGATGTGATAAAATGATTAATGAGAACTTAAAAACATACATTGAAAATAATATTTTGCCTTTATATGAAAAGAATGAACAAGGTCATGGCATTAATCATATTGAATATGTTATTGAAAGAAGTTTTGAAATTGTAAAAGAAAATAAATTAGATGTAAATTTAGATATCGTATATACTGTTGCTGCTTATCATGATATTGGTCATTATATTGATTCAAAAAAACATGAAATTATATCAGCAGATATAATGATTAAAGATAAGAATTTAGAAATGTTCTTTAATAAAGAAGAATTAAAAATAATCAAAGAAGCAATTCTAGATCATCGAGCATCAAATGATAAAGAACCACGTAGTATATATGGTAAAATAGTTTCATCTGCTGATCGTAATACATGTATTAATGACTGTTTATTAAGAACATATACTTATGGAAAAAAATTGGATTCAAGTCTAACTGATGATGAATTATATTTAAGAGCATATGATGTTTTAGTTAAAAAGTTTGGTGATAATGGTTACGCAAAATTTTATTTTAAAGATCAAAAATATGAAAAGTTTTTACAAGAAATTAGAAGTTTATTAAAAGATAAAGATAAATATTTAAATACACAAAAAGAATATATCGAAGAGTTAAAAGAAGAAGGAAAAATATCATAATGATTATGATATTTTTTTATATATGATATAATTAATAATAGAGGTGATATTATGATAGAAGTTAAAAGTATTATTTATACAAGAAATAATAAAAGTTTTATCATTGATATTAATGAAAAACCTACTCTTAATTATAATGGTTTAATTACATCAATTAAAGAAAAACAAATTCTTAAATATCTAAGTTCACTATATCGTATTATTGGTAGTTGGGAACATAAATATATTAATAATAATTATGTTGATGGTGATAATTGGAGTTTAGTAATAACATATCCAGATGGTAGTAAGGACGAATATAGTGGTAGAAATAGTTATCCATATAATTTTGAATCATTGGAAGAGTTGAACCACAACTTTGTTGATGAGGTGTTAAATGTATAATATAGATATTGATTTAAAAGATTTATTACCTCCTGTTATAGAAGCTTATTCCCATGTCTTTGGTGAAGAATACCGTTCCATAATTACTGAAAGATTAAATAAAGCCCTTCTTTTATATTATGTTGACCCAAAGAATATAAATGATTATGTTCAATATTTAGAAAGATGTAAAGCACGCGAATTATCCATTCGTTTTCTAGAACAGATAGGTGAAGATACCTCTAAATTAAGAAAAGATAATTTTGCCAAGTCATTTGATATCGATACACAAAAAAAATTAATGAATATTTATGGCGACTTTTTAGGATTTACTTCTGATGCTGATACTTTTTCACCCCTTAGAGCTTTTGATTCTAATAATAAAAAACCAAAACCATGGTTAATAAGTAATATGTTAACAATAATTAATTATTTACGTGGTAAAGATAAAGATGAAATAAATGAAAATAATTTTGAAGAGTTTACTAATACTGATGAATTCAAAGAATTAATGAAAACAATTTATGAATACAAAAAAATATATGAATCTTTATTAAAAGAATATAATGGATGGAAAAAGGATCTAAGTGAACTTGAAAATTATATTACAGATGAGAAAAAAAGAAAAGAAATGCTTTTTCTAAAAAAGAAAAAACAATTATATCTAAAAGTATATAATTTCTTACCAGAAGCTATTAGAAAAGCATTAGATGAACTTCCATTTGTTGAGCAAATAAAACTTATTTTAGGAGAAAATGATTTAGGTAGTGATTCTAATATTGAATTCTTTTTAAAAAAGAATATGAATATTAGTAAGAGCCTTTCCAATACATTCTATAAAGTTAATATTGGTTACCAAATAGAATATTTAAGAGGTTTAGGAGTTAAACTTCCAAAATTTCTTCAAGATGTAACAGCAGAAAGCTGTTGGGAAAAGCATGTTTTATCTAAAGAAGATATTATTAATTATTTCGAATTTATAAGACAAGAGGATATTAAAAAGTATATTCCTACTAGTAGTGTAATTACAACTGTTATTAAAGCTCGTAAAAGAATGTATCAAGAAGCTATTAAAGAGTATTATGAAACACGAGATGATTTTTGTGATATTATGAATCATTTTGGTAGTGATCCTTATAATAAAGAAGTCAATTATAGTACAATAAAGGATAATTTAATATGTATTATTGGTGGATATGATGATAAAGGAGATTGTATTTCAATAATGTTCTTTGGAATGAGAGATCCAGGTTTACTTGCCCATGACTTTATTCATGAATGTGGTCATGTTATCGAGCATAATGAAAAAGGTATTGGTGGTTTTGAAGCGGATAAAACAACTACGAAAAACCCTTATGATGGACGAAGACGTGAATATGAAGTGTTTAATGAAACCATTAATGATATTTTTACAATGGAAGCTAATCAATATTTACAAGATCAAGGAATATATTTAATGGAACCAAAAGAAGTAACTAATTTAGATCCATCAAGTGTTAATACCAATAATATTGTAAAGGATTTATTAACACCATTAATTGTTAAGTTCAGAAAACAAGTTATAAAAGCAAAAATTACGGCGACTCCAAGTGAATTAACAGATTATATTGGGATTAACAATTATAACGAGTTAGTTGATGCTATTAATAAAGTTGATCATCTAGCTAATAATGGCTTATCAGCAACCCTTAAAGCAGATCGTAATCATCCAATGGTTAAAGAGTTCTTTGAACAAGTAAAAAGAGTAGAGCAAATATATTTTAATATTAATGAATATTATCAATCACATTTTGGCAATATAAGTAGTAATAATACAGAAGAGGTTGTTAAATCATTTTAGAAGATTATTTTAATCTTCTTTTTTGTGTTATAATCTTATTGGAGAGTGAATAATGGAATTTGAAGAAATAATTAGAAGAAGAAGTGCAACAAGAAAATTTAGTAGTCAAAAAGTAGAAAAAGAGAAAGTAGATAAGATCCTTGAAGCAGGAAGACTTGCTCCAACAGCCAAGAATAATCAACCAATTAAAATATATGTTGTTGAAAGTAATGAAGGGCTAGCAAGTATTGATAAAGCTTCAAGATGTCGTTATGGAGCACCATTAGTACTTATTGTATGTGGAAATAAAAATGAAGCATATCAAAAGGGTGAACATAATACATATGAGATGGATTCATGCATTGTAGCAACACATATGATTTTGGAAGCAACTAATTTAAATGTTGATAATATTTGGGTAGAATTATTTGATGAAAATATCTTACGTGAAGAATTTAATATTCCAAGTGAAATTGTACCAGTATGTATACTACCTATGGGATATAGAGATTCTGATTGTCCTATTAATCCAATGCATAGTATTAGAAAAGATATTAATGAACTTGTGGAGTATAGATAGTTTATATGAAAAAAATATTATTAAGTATCTTTATTTTACTTACAATCATTTCTTTTACTGGTTGTGGTAATAATAAAGAAGATAGTGATCAAAAAAATAATAAAAAAGAAGATATTATAAGTAATGGTAATTCCGTTGTTATCTATTTTTCAGCAACCGGAACAACTAAAAAGATAGCTGAAAGAATCGCTAATTTATCAAAAAGTGATCTTATTGAAATAGTTCCCGAAGAAGCTTATACAAGTAAAGATTTAGATTATAATAATGATTGTAGAGCAAATAGAGAACAAAATGATAGTAAAGCAAGACCAAAGATAAAGAATAGTATTGATATTAGTAAATATGATACTATTTATCTTGGTTATCCTATTTGGTGGGGAACTAATCCCAAGATTATCTTAACGCTTCTAGATTCTTATGATTTTAGTGGTAAAACAATAATTCCTTTCTGTACTTCAGGCAGTTCTGGTATAGAAAATAGTGTAAGTAATTTAAGAAGTTATAAATCTAGTTTAAATATAAAAGATGGAAAAAGATTTTCATCAAATTCTAGTGATGATGAAATAAAGAAATTTATTAATGATAATAATGAGGTTGTTAATTCAATGAAAATAATAATTAATAATAAAGAATATCAAGTTAATTTAGAAAATAATGAAACCGTAAATAGTTTAATTAAATTATTACCTATGGAACTAAATATGAGTGAATTAAATGGTAATGAAAAATATTTCTATCTAGATAGTAAGCTACCAACTAATTCATATAGTCCTAAAAGAATTAATAAAGGCGATATTATGTTATATGGTGATAACTGTATAGTAATATTCTATAAAGACTTTGATACTAGTTATAGTTATACTAAAATAGGACATATTGATAATTTAGATGATTTAGGTAATGGTAATATTCTAGTTAAATTTTCTAAAGAAGATAATCATTCATTTCGTGGTACTATTGTTGAATGTATGGATAATTCAATGATTGTAAGACCTAATGAAGATGAAATGGAATATAAGTCTTCTGATAAATTTAGTGTTCCTTTTATTAGTGATTTTAATTCTTGTAAGGTAAATGATTCCGTTTTAATTACATATAATGGTGGTATCAATGAATCATATCCTGCACAAATCAATGTCATAAAAATTGAAGTTATTAAGTAAAAAGATGGAAAAACATCTTTTTATTTGCTATTTTAACTAATTTATGCTATAATACTCACTCATGTGAGGGGGATATATGGAAAAAAGAGAAAACGAATTAAATAAGTCTTCTAATGTAGAAAAAATCGATGCTTATATGGCTAAATTAATTAAAGAACAAGAAAAAAGAATTAATGATCGAAAAGAACTTTTTTCAAATTATGATTATGCTGATTGGTTAATACAATTTACAAGACTTTATTCTGAATTTACAGATAATAGTTGGTTATATGCTGAAGATGAATTAAGTTCTGAAGATAGAGAAAAAGTAGCTAAATTACCTTTATTCTATGAAGGTATTAAGTTATATGCTAATAATAATTATCTTTATCCAAAATATGAAAAAGGAGCTAGTAGCTATTTTATTAAAGTAGCTGACTGGGGATTTGAAATTGGACAAATGATACAAGGACCAGAAACAATTTATTATTGCAGTCGTACAGAAATGGAAGATACAAAAGGCTATATTGATATTATTGATATTGTTAACAATAGAAAACAAGTTAATACTGATTATATAAAAAGTGTCTTAGATTCTTTATCTAAAAGTATTGATGATGCTTATGATAATGGAGTTCCAGCATTAGCTATTATGAAAATGTTAAATTTTAAAGCTACTGAATTATCTAATAGAGATATTATTGTTAATTCTAACCAAAAAGCAAGATAAAACAGGATTTCCTGTTTTTTTGTCAATTGACGAACTAATTAGAAATAAAAAATTAAATATGATACTATTATAATGGAGCGAGTAATATGGTATATATAACAGGCGATACACATCGTGATTTTGTTAAATTTAAATACTTTTATTTATATAAAGAAGATTTAGTAATTATTTTAGGAGATGCTTGTATCAATTATTATTTAGATAATCGTGATAAAGCCCTAAAAGACAGTTTAAAAGGACTTAATACTAATTTCTTTTTAGTAAGAGGTAATCATGAAGAAAGACCTCAAAACATTTCAAGTTATCATGAAGTTGAAATGTTTGGTGGTAAAGTATACATAGAAGACGAATATCCCAATTTAATTTTCGCTAAAGACGGTGAAGTATATAATATTGATGGTAAAAGTGTATTAGTTATAGGTGGAGCTTATTCAATAGATAAAAGTTATCGCTTGTTTAACCAATTAGAATGGTTTCCAGAAGAACAATTAGATGATGAAGAAATGAGTGAAATCTTTGATAAAGTTAAAGGACAACATTTTGATATTGTCTTAACACATACCTGTCCTTATAAGTATGAACCTAGAGAAACCTTTATTGATGGTATTGATCAAAGACTAATTGATAAAAGAACCGAAATGTTTCTTGATAGTATTGAAGAAAATATTACTTATGATAAATGGTATTGTGGTCACTTTCACACAGAAAAGAAACTTGGAAACATCGAATTTTTATATGAAAATATTAAACCTTTAGATAAAGTTAAAGAATATGTTAAAGAATGAGTTAATCTCATTCTTTTTTATTGAATAGATTATTTCCTGGTGATAAAATTAAATTATAGTAGAAGGAAGAGGTGTTTTATGGCTAAAGAAAAAAAGGATGTTGAAGAAGAGTTTAAAGAAGAAAATGAAGTAAAAGAAGAACCTAAATCTAAGAAAGGATTAATTATAATTATTATCGTTTGTCTATTAATAATTGGAGCTCTAATATTTATTTATTTCAAATTCTTAAAAAGTTCTGATAAAACGATTGTCTATTATCGTTATCAAGATAAATTATTTCTTAAAGACGGTTCTAAATCTTGGAATAGTGTAGATTATACTAAAGACTTAAAAGAAACAAATTTTAAAGAATATACATATCAATGTCGTTATGATTATTGTCATCCTTATACATTAGAATACCAAAAGAGTGGTTTTGATAATAGTATCAATGGAACTTGGGTTTTAATATATGATATGAATAAAAAGGATGAACACCCTCTTGAAAGATGTGCAAGAGAAGATAGTGAATATGTACTATATAATGTTGAAACTAAACAAAAATATGTTTTCCCAATTAAAGAGGAGATTTGTATCACAGATGTCTTAGTTGATAGTGAAGGTAATCCTAAAGGATTAACAGCCCTTCAATATGGTACAACCGTAAGTCATTATGTTGTTGATGTTAATACTGGTAATATCATCTTTAATACTGATGATACCATCTATAGTGGTACTGAAGACTATGAACGAGATATTAAAGTTGTTAATACAGGTAAAAAAGATTTATATATGGTAGAACCTAGAGATGATTCTAATATGTTCTTATACGATGAAAACTTTAATTTTATTAATGATATTGCATCTCCTGATTATTTTGATCCTAATGGAAATATCATTAAAGTTACTCGTGATGTAAAAGGACAAAAAGATCAATTCTTTATATATGATTTAGAAGGTAAAATTATTCATTCATCAAAGAAATATGATGAAGTATTTGTAGATAATGGCTATATCATTGTAAGAGATGATAATAAGATTAGTATTGTTGATAGCAATGAAAATAAAATAGTTGATATCTCTAGTGAAGCTAAAAAATATGAATATACAACATATTATAATAAATATGCTCCAAAAAAAGGACATGTTTCGATATTAGAATTTAAAGATGGTAGTAATGAATATTCAGGTACATTCTATCGCTATAATATAAAAGAAAACAAATTAGATAAAGAAAAATCTGAGTTTGATAATGTTGACGCTCTTGTTGCTTTATCAAGATATTATGTTAATGGATATACGAAATATAAGATTAAGAATACAACCGTTTATGTTGATAATGAATTAAGTGATAAAAAGAAAGAAGAATTAAAAGGTAAATTAGAAACTTTATCAAATGAAAAAGTAACAAAAAAAATGTTTGAAGCTAAACAAAATATCTATTTATTTACGGAATATGATTATGCTGCATATAATGTAAGAGCTTATCGAGATAGAATTTATAGACCTGAAGCTATTCCTGTTAATGATAATACACCAATCTTTAGGATTGTTAAAAAGATATCTTATAATTATTTTGCAGATCATTCTGAAAAATTAAGAAATAATTCATTTAAAAAGTTATACGATAAGTACTATAAATATTTAGATGATTCAAATGCTCATGCCTATGATGAAGAATATTATGAAATAGGATTCTTTGGTAATATTATGGCTGCTTATAAATATGAAGAAGTTAAATATGATTGGAATACTGTTGATTGGCAATTAAAAAACTTTTTAGATAAAATTGAACGTGATGGCAAATTAGAAGAATTTAATAAAGAAGTTAAAAAATATATAGAAAGTTATGTAAGTAAATAATAAGGTGATAATATGAAGAAGAATAAAAAATTATTAATTATTATTATTTCTATAGTATGTTTAATTATAGCAGGATTACTAGTATATTTCTTAGTAATTAAAAAAGATAAATCAGGTAATACTCCTAAAGAAAGAGTATTAAGATTTTATGCATATGATGTTGATCGATACAAAGAATATAAATATAAATGTAATGATAATAATTGTAGTTCAACACATTTAGTTGAAAACAACTATTTATTAAAAGATGATGGAAATTATCTTTATAATCCAGTTGAAAATAAGAAGACAAAAATTGATGTTGATTTAGATAAAATATATGAAACTCTTGAAGATAAAGATGGTAATGTATTTGCGTTAATTCTATCAAGTAATGGCAAATATTCTGGTACTAAGACATTATATGATATTAATGAAAATAAAACATATTTCACAGATAAAGAATATGAAGATATTAAACTTTTAACTTATGAACATTTTAAAGATAATGAAATGGAAGCTATACCTGTTATTGTTAATTACGATTATGTTGTTGCTACAGGTGAAAGAAATATTTCAGTAATAGATTATAAAAAGAATGAAGTATTATTTGATAGTAATAATTTAGATTTCAAGACGAAAGATGAAGATCCATATATCGATTTTGAAGTAATTAAAGTAAAAGAAAATCAATATTTCTTTAATGTTCGATGTGATACAGGTGTTTCTTATTTATTAAATGATCAATTTAAAGTAATTACATCATATAGTTCTAAAGGTCAAGGAAGTCAATTTGGAGCAGGTGATCAATATACGATATATAAGAATTTAATATATGTTGTTGATACTGATAATAAGACATATTCTGTATATGGTTTAGATGGTAAAAGAGCTATTAAATCAAAAGAATTTAATGAAGTTTTCTGTATTGCAAACAACTATATTTTAGTTCAATATGAAATTGATGGTGTTTTATATGATATGGTTGTTGATGATATGGGTAGAGATTTATTTAAAATCGAAAGTCCAACTAATTTAGAAGCAAGACTTATGTATATTGATTCTAATAAAAATATTCTTGGAATAGAATATGTAACTAGTATGGAAAGTGGGTACTTTTATGAATATAATTTAAAGACCAAAGAATTAAAAAAAGTACCGTATGATCATGATTAAAAAAGAGAGAATACTCTCTTTTTTATTGTCATTAAATGTCAAAAAAATTATATTAGGGAAATATCATTGTATCATTATGATTTATTTGATAGAATGAAATTAAGGTAGGATGCTACCCAAAAAGAAAGAAAGGAGACTTTTTTATGGCGGAGAAAAAAGAAGTCAAAAAAAGAAATGTTGCAATTGAGTTTTGGCGTTTTTTTGCTGCAATTGCAATTGTTGGTTTCCATGTAGGTTGGATTATTGCTAGAGGATGCAATGAAAAAACTGGTTATTTTATGGAAACATCTAATTGGTTCTTTGGCGCAAGCGAAGTATTATTGTTGTTCACAATTACAGCTGGATATTTCATGGTAGCACACTATAAAAAACTTGCTAAAGATCCAAAATATAACGAAAGGAGTGCGATGGCTAGAGCTGGTGAGTATACTTGGTCTAGAATTAAAGGATTAATTCCAGTACTAATTCTTGGATATATTCTTGGTATTGTATTTAGTACTAAATTCTTCTATCCTGATTATGGACTAAAAGAAACTCTTGGTATGATTGTTAATAGCATTTGGGAATTCTTAGGATTCCATGCTGCTGGATTACGTAATACAGCTGGAGAATTCTTCAACTTAAATGGACCACTATGGTTTATCTCAGCAATTATTATTGTTGGATACTTCATTTATTGGGGTCTATGTAAAAATGAAGATAAAACTGCTGGATTTGTTGCTCCATTATTAACTATCTTCTTAGCAGGATGGTGGAGTTTCACAGATACTCGTGCTGCTCAAACAGCTTGGAGTACATTTGGTACACAATTAGCATCAACTAATGGTATGGGTGGTAGTGCAACAGGTGCAACTGCTACAATTGGTTTCAATAACGGTTTAATCTTTGTTATGCTAGGTATGTTAATTGGTGTAATTATGTACTATGTTATTGAAAAACTTAAAGAACGTGAATTTAAGTGCCCTTGGTGCTTAACAATCCTTAACTTAGTATTCACTGGATTACTTGGATGGTATATTATTTATCAACCAACATACTTTGGATTACAAAGATGGCCAGTTGCCTTCTTATGTATTATGGTTGTAGGATTATCTATTTTAAACAAAGACGGATTAACAAAAGTATTGAATAATAAAGCAACTAATGGTTTATTATCATACTTAGGAGGTTTATCATTATATGTATATATGATTCACTTCCCAATCGCTATTCTAATTTTAAGATGCTTAGGAAAGAATAGTCCAGAAACAATTTATTCATTCTGGCAAGTATTTATTCCTACAGTAATTATTTCTGTTTGCTTATCAGTTATTGTTAAGTATGTAATGGAAAAAACTATTTTAAAGAAAGATTAGTAAAAGAAACGATAAATCGTTTCTTTTTTTATATTATTTTGTTATATTAATATTAGGAGTAAGATATGAAAATAATTGATAGTAAAGATGTGGCAAAATTAATAAAAGATGATGATATGGTTGCCATATCAGGAAGTGGTGGTTCAGGAAGTCCCGAAGCTTTAATTAGAAGTGTGATGGATTCATTCTTAGAATCAGGTCACCCTAGAAATATTGGTGTAACATGTGGAATATCCCCAGGTAATTTAACAAATGATGATGTAGGTATGAATATGCTTGCTAAAGAAGGATTAGTTGGACGAGCAATATGTGCTCATCTTGGAATGGGAAGAGTCTTTGGTAATGCCATTGGTAGTAATCAATTTCCAGCCTTTGCGGTACCCCTTGGAGTAATTAATCACTTGTATCGTGCAATTGCAGGACATGAAGAAGGAATTATTACGCATATTGGTTTAGGTACATTTGCTGATCCACGTGTTGAAGGATGTTGTGCTAATGAGAAAGCAAAAAAACTTGATCCATTCGTTGAATTAATAAATATTAATGGTAAAGAAAATCTTTTCTATCATTCTTTTAAAATAAATGTAGCTTTATTAAAAGCAAGTTATGCAGATGAAAACGGTAATATTTCTTTTCAAGAAGAAGGAATTATAGGTGAACAATATAATATGGCTATTGCTACTCATAATAGTGGTGGTATTGTAATTGTCGAAGTAAAAGATATCAAACCTGCTAATTCTTTTAGAGCAAGGGATGTTTTAATTCATTCATCAATCGTTGATTATGTTGTTGTAAATAAGCCAGATGATAGTTTAGGAGAATATAATATACCATTCTATAAACCAGAAATAACAGGTGATAAACGAATTAAACTAGAAGATATTAAGATTAGACCACTTGATGAAAGAAAAGTATGTGGACGTCGTAGTGCAATGGAAATAAAGAAAAATGATGTTATTAATCTAGGTGTTGGTATGCCTGATTCTGTTGCTAATGCTTGTGCCGAAGAAGGAATTAGTGATTATATCTTTTTATCAGTTGAATCAGGTCCAACAGGTGGTGTTCCAATAGGAGGTATTGTCTTTGGAGCATCAGTTAACCCTGATTCGGTAATCCCAACTGCCGAACAATTTGATGCCTATAATGGTGGTAGTTTAGATATGGGAATTGTTGGCCTTGCGGAAGTAGATAAAGATGGTAATGTTAATGTATCTAAATTTGGTACTCGTGTAACAGGACCAGGTGGCTTTATTAATATTACACAGTCAACTAAAAAGATAATCTTTATGGGTACTTTTACTGCTGTAAACTTAACTGAAGAAGTTAAAGATGGAAAACTTAATATTCTTCATGAAGGAGAGAAGAGTAAGTTCGTTGATAGTGTACAACAAATTACCTTCTCAGGACGTGAAGCGATTAAAAATAATCAAGAAGTATTATATGTTACTGAGCGAGCGGTCTTTAAATTAACAAAAGACGGAATCATGTTAACTGAAATCGCTCCTGGTGTTGATCTTCATAAAGATATCATAAGTCAAATGGCCTTTAAACCATTAATCTCTAGTGATTTAAAATTAATGGATGAAAGAATCTTTAAAGATGAAAAAATGAATATTAAAGAAGAATTTTTAAGAAAGGAATAACATGAAAGTATTAATAATAAATTCAAGTCCACATGATAATGAATGTACAGCATATGCCTTAAAAGTCGTTGAAAATGAACTAAACAATGAAGGTATTGATACTGTAACCTTAAATATTGGAAGTATGAATATAAGAGGTTGTCTTGATTGTGACTTTTGTA
Organism: uncultured Clostridia bacterium; assembly: GCA_946409545.1. Taxonomy (GTDB): domain Bacteria; phylum Bacillota_I; class Bacilli_A; order RF39; family UBA660; genus RUG12783. The sequence continues at coordinate 17,014 of CAMJWT010000006.1, forward strand.
AAGAAAATAAAAGATGTGTAATCGATGATGTTGTTAATAAAGCAGCTTCTATATTCGCTGAAAGTGATGGAATCTTAATTGGAACACCTGTTTATTATGGTAGTTCAAATGGTTCTCTAATATCATTTTTGGATCGTTTATTTCATAGTAGTTACATTGGTAAAACAATGAAGGTAGGAGCCTGTGTTGTATCATCAAGAAGAGCAGGTAGTACGTCAACTCTTGATGAGGTATATAAATATTTCCAATTATCAGGCATGCCTATTGTATCAAGTACTTATTTTAATGAAGTTCATGGTTTCACTAAAGAAGATGTAATAAAAGATAAAGAAGGACTTCAAACGATGCGTAATTTAGGAAGAAATATGGCTTTTCTTATGAAATCAATCGCATTAGGTAAGGAAAAATATGGTCTTCCTAAAAAAGATCGTGGTGAATGGACTCACTTTATAAATAAATAAAAAAGACAGAAATGTCTTTTTTATTATGTTTTCTTGCAAAAATTATTCATTTATGATATAATATCCAACTTGTCGAAAGGGGTATATTATGAAGAATATCGACTTAGAAAATCTATCTAATGAAGAACTATTAGATTTATTAAATACTTTAAATGGTATGCAAGATGAATTATTAGAAATTGAAGGTGAAATAAATGAATAAGATGGAAAGAAATGATTTACGTATTGAAAAAATCATTAATGAAAGAAAAAACTTATTAGATTTAGTTAAAGCAAATATTATTAAAGATCAAAATGAATATTTAAGAGATGATATTGTTAACATCGTTACAGTTTTAGTTAAAGATGAAGAACATGTTAAAAGTTATAAAGCTGTCATTAAAGCTCAAGCTTTAATTGAAGATTTAACTAAACAAATCGTTGAAGCCAAAACGGTTGAAGAAATAGCAAAGATTCGTAATAAATTAAATTACTATATTAATAAAATTAAAAAAGAAGCAATTAGTCGTGGTATTTCCGAAGAAGATTGTAATAAGTATTATGAACATGCATCTATCTTAAGAAAAGATATCGCTAAATATATAAGATTCTTAAAGAAAGAACAAAGAATTGAAGAATTAAAAGAAACAAATAGTAATTATGAAGAGTTATCTATAGAAGATAAAAAGAAATTATCACATGATTTATCTAATGAACGAAGTTATAATACTCGTGTTATGAAAAAGCCTATTGAATCAACATATACACCAAGAAAGAAACATGAAGAAGCTTCTACTGAACTTGAAGAAAGTGAAGAAATAGAAGAAAATCCAATAGAGAGAAAATTAAGTTTCTTCTCTGAAGTATCAAGAATACCAAAAAGAATGGAGACTTTTGAAGATGATGCTGATTACGTATCTACAAAAGTAGAAGATTTCGATCACAGATATAGAATTATTACACCACATCCATATAAAAGATCAATTCCTGTTAATATGATTAATTATTTAAGAAATATACGTATTTATGCTGTAAATAGAGCTAGTATTCGTAAGATGATATGGGATTTCCAAAACTATTATAGTGGAGCTGATTTCTATTCATATATTGAATATAATAGAGCTAATAACTCTTTCCGTGAAGGATTAAGAAGTGTCTTTAAGAAATCATCTTTATATAATAATGAAAATATTCATTTAAATAATCATCAAAGATGTATTGAATGGATTCTTGAATTTATTAAAACAAAAAATATTAAATTTAATTATGAACCAAAAGAAAAGACTGTTTAAAGTCTTTTTTTGTTGAATAAAATCGCGTTTTATGATATAATATAGCGCATTAAGGGGTTAATATGGAAAGTGAAATAATGGCATTATTTCTAGACTATTGTAATAAGAAAAAGTTTATTGATACTTATTTTATTAATCAAGTATTTTTAATTATTACAAAGTATATTGATACTAATGGTTACCTAAAAAATGTTATTGTTAATAATAAAGATAAACGTAATGGTAGTTTTTATAATACAATTGATCAAGTAATATCATTTAATTTAAAACTAGAACATGATAAATTCTTTATGAAAAAACTTGATTATGATGATTATGTATATTGGTACAATTTATTTGTTTTAAGAACAATATTCCATGAATTTACGCATGTTAAACAAGAAGAACATAAATTTGGATATAAATTTGATATAGAACAAAAATTAATTGTTTTAAATGATTTAAGAACAAGGATATCAAAAGAAACTTTAAAAGATCGTATAAATAGTTTCTTTATATCACGCAAATATCATCATTATTATATGAAACATCATGATTTATCACCATCAGAACGTATGGCAAATATTGAAGCTAGCAAAAGAATTAATGTTTTTTGTGATCAATTAGAAATTGAAAATGAAGGTATTAGAACCTTCCGTATTTTTGAAGAATTTGAAATGTTAAATGAAATACGAAATGGCTATCATTTAGTAAATAGTTTAACTAATAGTCCATCAGTTGACTTTATTGAAGGTATACATGATAAAGCTAAAGATCAAGTTATCAATATCGATAAAATGTTATCAGATATGTCTTTATCTTTTGATAAAAGATTATATTATGGACTTTATTTAACTAGTGATGAATATCAAATGATACAAGATGATAATTATCTAAAAGAATTTGTAAAGAGGGTATAGTATGAAATTATATGATTTTTTAGATTCAAAGATTAATGTTGGTGGTTATATTATGCCATCTTATAGACAAAAAGATATTATTTATCTTGAAAAGAAACTTGAAAAGAAAAAGATTAATTTAAATTATGAAACATATGATTATATCTTTTATTGTTTTAGTGATTTAAATCAATTTTTAAGAATCATTACATGTTTATATCTTCCAGAAGAATTAAATAACGATCGTTTTTATGATCAATCATATTATTCTATCTTTTTTGCTCTTCATTATTTTTATAAAGAAGAAATACCTATTGATAATGATTTAAAAGATATCTTAAATGTCTTTGTTAAAAATAAAATAGATTATTTTGAAGATGATATTAATAAATCAATATATTATGTTATATGTCGCTATTATTGGAATAATAGACATGAATTATCAATAGAAGGTTTTGATACAATAATTGATAAATTAAAAAATAATAACTATCGTGATGCTTTTATTATGAATGGTATTATTGATGGTAATGGAAGGCCTCTGATATCACAAGAAAACTATTATTATTTTATTGACACGTTATTAAAACAAAAAAATAAAATGATTGTTAAATAAATGTTATAATATAATTGGAGTTTATAATGGAGAAAATATCAGATAATAAAAGAAGAAATATTGATAAAGCTAGAGCTTTTGCTCTTAAATGTATTAGTGGTAAAACCAATTCTTATTCAATTGATGATTATTATACGTTACAAATATCAAAATTCTTATTATTAAAAGAATCAATAATTAAGAAAAATCCACAAACAAATACTATCCATTTTAATTATTCATTGAATAATAATTATCTTAGAATAATTAAAAGAATTGTTAAGTTATTTGATAATGATAAACTTGTATTAAATAATATTAATGTATCTATTGAACCAAAAAGATATGAAAACGAAGAATTAAAAAGAGTATTATTAATCTTTAATAAAATAAGAGATGCTCTTGCTCATGGAGCTTATGAAATAGATATAAATAGACAAGAAATTGTTATTTATAATCATAGTGATGAATTAGGTAATAGTTATCATATTGAAGGAAGACTTCCTATCTCTTTACTTGAAGAATTTTCATATTCAGGTTTATCACCAGATATTATTAATATAATCTTAAATGGTGAGAAAAAATTATTTAATGTTAATGTCAATCGTGATGCTTTTATAAAGAAGACAGAATATGAATTAAAGACTGAAAGTCAACTATATAACGAAATATATCGAAATGTTAATTTTATTAATGAAGAAGACATTATTGAAAATCACGATGATAAAAAACTATTTGATAATACTAATATTAATTATAAAAGTGCTTTAAAAATAGTAAAAACCTTATTAACGTTTATTAGTGATTCTAAAGATATTGCTGATGATACTAAAAGAATAGCTTATGAATTAGCGGAAAAAGTATTAAATAATCCAAAATATAAAGATGCTCTTGAAGGTATTGATAAAGACTTAGCAAAATATAAAAAGATTAGAGAACTAATTAATGAGTTATGTAGACTTTTAGATACTGGTAAAAATGAAATAGGTATAAAGAATGTAGCAATTTATAATTATATTCAAATGTATCTATCTAATTGTTTAGAATTAAATGAAGAACAAAAAAAGAAAATCAGATATCTTAGACTTCGAGAATTAAAATGTAACTTTATAAGAAATAATGATATTGATATTCAAATAAAAGGAACTGTTAAATTAATACTTAAACAGTATCGTAAAAGATTAAAACAATGTGTTAATAATCCTGATCCTAGTAGCTTTTATAAAGTACTTGCTGATTTTCATGATGCAACTCTTAATATGTTATTACCATTATTTCAAAGTCGTAATGTTTCTATAATAACGAATATTCGTAATGCTGTTGATCATGGTAATATAACCTTTGATGGTGAAAATGTTACATTAACTGATTCTAATGACTTAGAAAGTGATAAATTTACTTGTTCTTGTACATCAGATCAATTATTTAGAGTTATAAATGATTTAGATACAACTAAAGAAGAAGATTTAGAATATGATGAATTAAGTATCATTTGTAGTGAACTAGAACCAATTTTAAGTGATGACGAATCATTATATAAAGAGTTTTATGAAGCTGTTAGATTCTATTATCGAAATCGTATTATTAAACAATTAGAAGAAATAAAAGCAAAAAAGTAGGTGGGTTATGGATAATTTTGATTATGATAAATTTAATAAAAGGTATGATAAGTTTAAAGATAATAACTTACCAACACCATTTTTTGATGATGAAAGACAAGTTTTTGAATATGTATCATTTAATGAAAACTTATTTGTTGATAGTGATTTAGTCTATCCACTAGGTGATATTTCATGGGCTTATCTAGTATATCCATATTACATTAAAGATTATGCAAGACTTGAAAATGATACTAAAGCTAAACTACAATTATTTCATTCACATAGTCATAATTTTAAAGATGTTGTTCATGACTTATATATGCATCCCGAAAGTTTTAAAATAAGTGATGAAGATATGGAATATTATAGTAATCAAGAATTAGATTATCTTTATAAAATTCAAAAGTTTTTAAATCTTATAAAACTTAAAGATATATATAAAGGTAAAAAGAATCGTTATAATAATTCTTTATATGAAAAATATAGAGATGCCCATTATATAAGATTAGATAATGATATTATTAATTTAATGATTGATAATAAACTTAATTATATTGTTTCAAGTATAAATTATGATATTGGTAAAACCTTTTTAATACTTGATAAAAATAATAATTATAAATTATTTATAAAAACAACTAATAAAGAAAAATGTTTATATAAAGATATTGATAATTATTATCCAAATGATATTTGTAAAGAAGATACTAAGTTAAATAAATATACTTTTGAAATAGTAGAATATTTAGATAAATAATGACAAGTTTTTCTTGTCTTTTTTTATTAATTTTTATATCATTATTATTGTAGTAAAGGAGAGATAAAATGATTAAAAAAGCAACTAAATCATTAAGAGAATATAAAAAATATGCGATTCTTACACCAATATGTGTTTTAATCGAAGTAATCCTTGAAGTATTAATACCATTTCTAATGAGTAGATTAATTGATGATGGTATTAAAAATAGTAATATGAGTGTTGTATACGAAGTAGGTATTATTTTAATTATATGTGCAGCTATATCATTATTCTTTGGTATTGCAAGTGGTGTTTTATCAAGTAAAGCAAGTAATGGATTTGCTAAGAATTTAAGAAGAGATTTATATCTAAAAGTACAAAACTTTTCTTTTCATAATATTGATAAGTTTCAAACAAGTAGTTTAATTACAAGATTAACAACTGATGTATCAAATATTCAATTTGCATTTCAAATGATTATTAGAATAGCAGCAAGAGCCCCTTTAATGCTTATTGTAAGTATTATTTTTGCTATGAGGATAAATCCAAATGTTGCTATTATTTATTTGATTGTAGGGCCATTATTAGGCTTTATCTTAATAACAATTGCAAGACGAGCTCATCCTATTATGAAAAATGTCTTTGAAACATATGATGACTTAAATAAAGTAGTAGAAGAAAATGTAAGTGGTATTCGTGTAGTTAAATCATTTACTTTAGAAGAAAAAGAAAATAAGAAATTCCATAAAGTATCAGAGAAAATATATAAATTATTTGTTAAGGGCGAAAGAATGATCGCTCTTAATGGACCATTTATGCAAATATCTATGTATACATGTATGATCTTTATCTGTTGGGTAGGAGCTCATTTAATTGTAAGTAGTGGGGAGACTACCTTAACAACAGGTAACTTAATGACACTATTTACTTATACAACGCAAATTTTAGGTAGCTTGATGATGTTATCAATTGTTTTTGTAATATCAACAATATCACGTGGATCATTAGAACGTATTTGTGAAGTATTAGATGAAAAAGTTGATGTAACAAACCCAGATAAGCCTATTTATAATGTCTTTGATGGAAGTATCAAATTCAATAATGTATCTTTTAGTTATATTGGTGATAAGAACAAAGAAGCTTTGAAGAATATTAATATTGATATTAAAAGTGGTGAAACCGTTGGTATCATTGGTGGAACAGGTTCTGGTAAAACAAGTTTAGTTAACCTTCTTCCAAGACTATATGATGTTACAGAAGGCGAACTATTAATTGGTGGTGTTGATGTCCGTAATTATGATCTTAAAACCCTTCGTGATAGTGTTGCTTGTGTTCTACAAAAAAATGTTTTATTTACAGGAACGATTATGGAAAATTTAAAATGGGGTAAAGATAAAATAACGCTTGAAGATGCAAGACACGCTTGTAAACTTGCCCAAATTGATGAATTTATTATGAGTTTACCTGATAAATATGAGACTTATCTAGAAGAGGGTGGAGTAAACCTATCAGGTGGTCAAAAACAGAGACTATGTATCGCTCGTGCCTTACTAAAGAATCCTAATATTTTAATTCTTGATGATAGTACTAGTGCCGTTGATACAAGAACTGATAAATTAATTCAAGATGCTTTTATGAAAGATATTCCTAATACAACGAAAATTATTATTGCACAAAGAGTTAATAGTGTTATGGATGCTGATAAGATTATTGTTCTTGATAATGGTAAAATAAATGGTATCGGTACACATAAAGAATTATTAAAGAATAATAAAATATATCAAGAAGTATATTCTTCTCAAATGAAGGGAAGTGATAATAATGAATAATAATAGTAAACCAAAGATTAATAAAGGTACTATTAAAAGATTATTATCATATCTTGGTAATTATAAAAAAAGATTAGTTGTTGTCTTTATATGTATTTTAATTTCATCAGTAACAGGTGTTCTTGGTGCCTTATTCTTAAAGAGTTTAGTAGATGATTATATTAGTCCAATGCTTCTTAATAACTCTACTGATTATGCACCTCTTTTGAAAGCTTTAATTACCATATCAGGTATTTACTTATTTGGTGTAATAGCTAACTATATTTATAACATTACAATGAGTAAAGTATCACAAGGAATACTTCGTGACGTTCGTGATGAAATGTTTGGTAAGATGGAATCTTTACCAATAAGATATTTTGATAGTAACAAGCATGGTGATATCATGAGCAGATATACGAATGATACAGACTCTCTTCGTCAAATGATAAGTCAAAGTATACCTAACTTAGTATCTAGTTTAATGACGATTATAGCTGTCCTTGTATCAATGTTTACACTAAATGTATACTTAACTCTATTTGTTTTAGTATTTACAGTAATTACTTTCTTTATTACAAGATATTTTGCTAAAAATAGTGCTAAATTCTTTATTAAAGAAAGAGCTGCTTTAGGTAAAGTTAATGCTTATATTGAAGAGATGCTTAATGGTCAAAAAGTTGTTAAAGTCTTTAATCATGAAGAGATTGCTATTCATGAATTTGATAAACTTAATGAAGAATTAAATAGAGTATCCTTTAATGGTGATAAGAATGCTACAGTTGTTATGCCAATTGCAGGTAACCTAGGATACCTTGAATATGCTTTAGTTGCCCTAATTGGAACATATTTAGTTATTAATGGATATTCTGTTATTACTGTTGGAACAATAATTAGTTTCTTAAACTTAACTCGTAGTTTCCAACAACCTGTTAATCAAGTAACTAATCAATTAAATTCTATTATTATGGCTTTAGCAGGAGCTAGTCGTATCTTTGATTTAATGGACTCTGAACCTGAAGTTGATGATGGTTATGTAACATTAACTAAAGTTATAGAAAAAGATGGTAAATATATTGAAGATAAAAATGGCTTTTATGCATGGCGTCATCCACATCATGATGGAACATTATCTTTTGTTCCTCTTAAAGGTCATATTGAACTACTTGATGTTGATTTCTCATATGAAAAAGATAAACAAGTCTTATTTGATATTAGTATTTATGCTAAACCTGGTCAAAAGATTGCCCTTGTTGGAGCTACAGGAGCTGGAAAAACAACGATAACTAACTTATTAAATCGTTTCTATGATTTAGAAGATGGTAAGATTCGTTATGATGGTATTAATATCAATAAGATTAAAAAGAAAGACCTTCGTAACTCCTTAGGTATGGTACTTCAAGACGTATACTTGTTTACTGGTACCATTAAAGATAATATTAAATATGGTAAACCAGATGCTACGGATGAAGAAGTTATTGAAGCATGTAAACTTGCTAATGCTCATGATTTTATTATGCGTCTTCCAAAAGGATATGATACAGAGTTAACTGGTAATGGCCAAGAATTATCGCAAGGTCAAAGACAATTACTTTCAATTGCAAGAGTTGCCATATCTGATCCACCTGTTATGATTCTTGATGAAGCAACTAGTAGTATTGATACTAGAACCGAGAAAATCGTTAATGATGGCATGGATAAATTAATGGAAGGTCGTACGGTCTTTGTTATTGCTCATCGCTTGTCAACAATTAGAAATAGTAAAGCTATTATGGTAATGGATCATGGACGTATTATTGAACGTGGTAATCATGAAGAATTATTAAAATTAAAAGGTGAATATTACAAACTTTATACAGGTTTATTTGAACTTGAATAAAAAAGTGATTTTCACTTTTTTTATTTATTTAATTATGCTATATTAATAATAGGTGATAGTATGATAAATATAAATTTTGATAAAGCAGCACAAATAACAAGTAGTTTTTCAGAACTTGCTTCAGAGGCTTCACAAATAGCTACTGGTGCTAAAGGTATTGATGCCGGAGTATTTAGTTCTTATTCACCAAGTACCCCAAGTAATAATAGTGCAATTCAAGAAGGTATTGGTGAAATCGTTGATAGTATTAATGACTTTGGAACAAGTTTTAATGAAAGTATAAGATTATATAAAGAAGCTTATGATGAATCAAAAGCTCAAGTTGATATTGAAAACCCTTCTGCATCAACTGAGGAAGTTCCTACTTTATCTCCAGATGTAGAAAGTGAACTAAGAGCAACAATTGACTTTGTTTTTGCATATCCTAAACAATCTGCTAATATGAAAAAAATTAGTGATACGAAAGTAGCTGATCTTCTTACAAAAAATGGAGCTAAATCTATTGGCGATAACACTTATGAATTAACAATTGATGGTAAAACATATCGATATAATGTTAAATCTCATGAAATTACAATACCAAGTGGTAATGGTTATAAAGAAGGAAAAGTATATTGTAGTTTTTGGGCTAAAGATGGTGTAAGTTTTAATTCGATTACATCAACAATGACCCTTCTTGCTGGATCTAGTGAAAGAAGTGATCCAACACAATCAAGTGCCTTCGGAAGTGGTAATTTAGGTGTTGGCTCTAATGTAATTCTTGCTATACCTTATCTATCAGGTACTACTTATGAGGTTCCTTATAAAATTGGAGGTGCTACAAGAATAGCTGATTATATGATTGGTGGTAAAACACGTAGTAATATAACAAATAATATTGTTGGTTACTCTTTAGGTGGTATGGGAGCATATGCTGCTGTTTCTGCTAATAAAGGATTATATAAGAATATGGCCATTGTTAATGGTGGTCCAAAGAACGTTGATAAATTTGGTAGTTATGCTAATTTCAAAAATGTAAATATCTATATCTTTGAAGGAAATGGCGATAGTTTTATTGATTCCAATGTAACATTACTTAAGAATTTAAAGAGTGCTGGTGTATCAATGAGTAGAGTTCATATTTATACAACTGATGGTACTTTATATCGATATGGTCAAAAATATGGTGCATATTGTGAAGATATAAATACGATGAGACAATTTGCTAATAATCGTAATCATAAAGGATGGAGTGGTCACTCTCATGGATATCGTATGCTTGAAGATTCAGGTATTTATAGCTACTTATCAAAACTATAGGAGGATATATGACATTACAAGAAACGAAAAATAAAATTAATGAAGTACAATCAACTACTAAGGATTATCAAGATGCTATTAATGGTGTTCAAACTAAATTAATGTCATTAATTGATGATGTTAATAGTGTTAAAAGTTCAATCGCTAGTGATATTAAAGAAGAAAGTATTGTCTCTCATAGTAAAGCAAAAGGTAAAGAAATTAATTCCAAAATAAAAAAGACTTTAGGTAAATCAAGAACGGCTCTTGATACTTTATCTGTTGATGCTACTAAATATATAAGAAAGATTGTAGATGAATATAATGGTAGTTTAGAAGAAGATAGTGAAGCAGAGAGACTTTCTTATGTCGAAATTAAATTATCTAGTGTAAGTGGATGTCCTAGTGAAGGCGATAGTGATAGTAATGGTGACTACAGTGGCGATTGGGGCGGAGGTAATGATGATTCTGGTACTACATTAAATATTGATTATTACCTAGATTTACTTAAATATGATAACGTATATAGTAGAGATATTGAAAATTGGGAAACTTATGTTAACAACTTCCTAGTTGCTAATAACTTACAAAAAGTTATTGAAACAATTATTATTGAAGGTAAAAAGATTAAAGTTAGATTAAAAAATGGTAAAGAATATATTTTTGAAAATATTACATCTACTATTGATTTATTAAAAGCTTTATATGAAGCTATTGAAAAGGATGCTGGAAATAATGAATAATCAAAACTTTGGTATAATTAATATTAGTCGTATTAAACAATTCTTTGGGGTAGCAATTAGTTTCAATATAATTATTGATAATGTCCCTATGGGTGAAATATCAAGTGATATGAATTTGTCATTCACAGTTCCATATGGACATCACAATGTAACACTTAAAAAAGTAAATCATAGTGTTCCTATTGAAATAGATCTAAGTGAAAGTCAAAGAAATGTTGATATTGTATGTAAAGCTGGATGGGGTGCTTTAGTTGCTCGTCCTAAATTAGTTAGTGTTAATTATCGTTAAAAAAAGAATAAATCATTTTTTTGATTTATTCTTTTTCATACTAAGTAACATTATAATAATGATAATACTTACAATAATGATTGCGAGTATTAAATATATTTCAATATTATTATCTTTCTTATCAGGAGGGACAACAACTGGTCCAACTTCTTCTAATACAGTAATGTTAATACTATCAGTTAAATCTTCATTAGGAGTGCTAACTTTAATCGTAGCACTTCCTTTTTTTAATCCTTTAATAACACCTACATTATTAATAGATACAATATTGGGATCACTACTAGTAAAGTTAAGAGTTACTTCAGCATCACTTGGTTGAATATTAACATTAAGTTTCTTTGTTTCATTTTCTCTTAATTCAAGTTCATGAATATCAAAATATATTCTTTCTAATTTAGATTTAACAGTAACATTAATAATTTTTCTAAAACCACTTTCTTTTGATGTTATAGTAATTGTTCCAGTGCCAACTTTATTTGTTGATGTTATAATACCATCATTTGATACCTTTAATAACGTTTCATCATTAGATGTAAAAGTTACTTCTTTATCAATTGCGTTCTCTGGTAAAATGGAATATTCGATTTTCTTTGATTCATTTTTAAATAATGTTATATTATCATCAGTCTTAATATCATATACTTCAGGAATAGCGGTAACAGTTATCGAATCAGATAAATTACCATCTTTAATAGTAATAGTTGCTGTACCGCTTTTTAAGGCTGTTATCGTGCCATTTGTTACTGATATGACACTTGGATAGTTACTTTCCCATTTAGGGTCTATTTTGGCATCTATAGGCGTTACCGTGTATGTTAACTTTTCTTTATCACCAACATGCATCTTAATATCATTTTCATTTATTTTAATTGATGTTGGATTAACGGGTTCTCCTCTTGTAACAGTGATTGTATAATCTCTTGAATCACCTTGGGTTGTTGTTACATTGATTACTAACTTGTTATTTCCAACATTAAGTTTTCTTACACCATCACCTTTAATGGTACTTGTTGGCCAATTTGGTTCTGCTTCAATAACGATTTCATCTGTACTATAAGGTACTTTTAAAGTATAATCCATTGTTCCATTATAAAACTCTGGACTTATTTTATATCCTTTTACAGATAACTTTTTAAGTCCCCATTCGGATAATTTAAAATAAACAGTTTTACTAAGAGAAGATATTCCATCGCAAAGACAAGAACTTTTTACAGAAACTCTTATTGATGCATTACCAAATTTATGTGGTTGAAATTGAAAATTAGATCCACTTACACGTACTGCTACAATATCACTTTTACTAATTTCAAAACAATCACTTGAAGGAAGTGACCCTTTATAAGTAAAATTACCATTAGGTAACCACATATTTTGATGACCATTAACTCTATATGTTTTACCAGTAACATTTAGTCCTGTAACACATGATTCCGCGGAGACATTAATATATATAAACATAAGCAAAAATATTATTAAATATCTTTTTTTCATATGACCTCTATATTATGAGTATATCATAAATAATTAAATTAATAATGACAAATTAAGTCATTTTTATTATATAAAGAAAAATATATGTTATTTTATAAAAAAGGTGTTTATGATTACAATTAATGATTTATCAGAAAACTTAGTTAATAATAGTAATAGTATCTTTATAACTATTATTATTGACTTTATTAATGATTTTATAGAAACTTTTAATATTTTATCGAAAGAAGAAATCTTAAAAAGAATTAATCGATTAGAATATATAGGTGTAGAAAAAGATCAATATAAAGTATTTGATGCAGATGCTACTTTTGGATCAGGTATCTATTTTTATATTGCCTTAAATTCTAAGTATCAAGATTCTCCTTTTAGTACAATTAAATCATTTATGTATCATGAACTTATTCATTGTTTATCTTCTCATTATGAAGATAATGAATTAAAAGAAGGTTTATGTTTAGGAGTTAATAATGGAACATTATTTGATGAAATAATGACTGATTATTATGCCCAACTATTATTATTTAGACGAAAAATATATAATTATCGAAGAGATATTATTACAATTAAACCTGATTATCAAGAATATATTGATTCTTATCGAATAGGTTATAATATCTTTTCATCTTTAGGTAAAACATATGATTATATTTTTAGTAAAGATTTAATGGAAGCTAAATTTATTGATTCAAGATCATTTATTAATAAATTTAATAGTTTAATTAAAGAACTTAATATTAATTCATTTGATTATAATAGTTTTATTAACGAAAAAGATTTTCATAAACGTTTATTTAATATAAGTGAAATCTTTGTAAAATATTTAATAAGTTCTTATGAAAATAATAATATTGATAGAATCGAAATAATGAATGATCAAAAAATAAATTGTTTTATAAATATGTTATCTAAAGAGAAGCATCAAAATATTGTTGTTCCTAATCAACAACTAACTTTTTATATATATAATGAACTATATAAATTCGTTTACAAAGAGAATAAATTATTTATAAGATAAACTTGATTTTAACTATTATAAGTTTTAAAATTAAGAGTAGAGAGGTGAATATGAATAAAAAGAGTGAAGTATTAATTCCAATAATAGTTATTGTAATTGGATTATTATGCTTTGGACTATCATTTGTTTTTAAAGATAAAATAGATGATAAGGGTGGTAATGGTGGAAATAACGATGGTAATAATGATACAACTTATGTAGGAAACTACAATTCAAATTTAATTAAAGCCGTACATGAAGATAAAAAAGGAAGTAATTATTTATTAAGTCCATATTCAATTGAAATAGCTTTAGATTTACTTAAAGAAGGAGCTAATAATGATACATTAAAAGAACTTAATAAAGCTGTTCCTGAACGTACTTTTAAAGATTTAAATAGTACTAATGTAAGAATTAGTAACGCAACATTTATAAATGAAAGATATAAAGGTGTAGTTGAAAAAACATTTACTGATAATTTAACTAATAAATATCATGCAGAAGCAATCGTTGATAACATTACACCTGAAATTATTAATGGTTGGGCTAAAGAAAAAACAAATGGTATGATTGATAAAGTAGTTGATCAAATAACACCAGATTTTGTCTTCGGTGTTATTAATGCTGTTGCTCTTGATTTGAAGTTCCAATATCAATTTGAATGTAATAGAACAAGAGAAATTGAATTTACAAAAGTTGATAATACAAAAATGAAAGTTCCAATGATGAATGCAACATATGAAAGAAATATTAAATATGTTGTTAATGATGATTATTCAAGTATTGCTCTTCCTTATAAGAGTGAAGGAGAATATAACTATGAATTAGTAGCTGTTCTTCCAAAAGATTTAGATGGATTCATTAATAGTTTAAATGATGAAAAATTAAATAATGTTATGAAAGATGCTAAAGAAGCAAATGATAAAACGAATGTATATCTAAGTCTTCCACAATTTAATTATGATTTTAAATTGGAAGATGATGACTTTATAAAAGTATTAAATAAACTTGGAATTAATTTAGCATTTGATGCTGTAAAAGCTGATTTCTCAAGATTTATTACAAGAGAAAATATGGAAAAAGTTAATATACCTAATATGTCAGTTACTAAGGCTGTACACAAAACATTTATTGATTTAAATGAAGTAGGTACAAAAGCAGCTGCTGTTACATATTTTGGTGTTGATAAGAATGAAGCTGTACTTGAGCAACCAGAAGTAGTTCACATTAACTTTAATAAACCATTCGTATATATGATTAGAGAAACTGGAACAAATGAAATTTTATTCTTTGGTATCGTTTATGAACCAAAAGAATGGAAGGGTTCTACTTGTGCTAGTATAGGATAGGGAGTTATAAAATGAAAGATGGACAAAATTTAGTAAAAGGATATGTAGAAAGAAGACAAATCAAAAACAATTATTTAAGTTGGTATATTGATTTTATCAATGAATATGGTGAACTTGGAAGAACACTTTTAAGAGGTAACCAATATTTTGATAAAGATATTGAACTAACTGATGAAATGAAAGAACATTTAGGTGATGTATACTTTAATATCTTAGCTTTTACTAACGAACTAGGTGCCGATGCTGAAGAATGTCTTGCTAAAGCATTAGCAAAATATGAAAGAAAATTTAATGGAACAAATAATTAGACCTTAGGGTCTTTTTATTTTAGTTGAATTATTCTAAAAAAGCTTTATAATATATAAATTAATTGGTGACATTATGGAAAGTAAAGAACTTACAAAAGAAGAAATATATCATATTTTATTCTTTCTTGAAGAGATTGATCGAGGAAGTTATGGTGTCGTAAAAAAAGTTAATAATGATACTTGTATAAAAATATATTATAAAGATATCTTTAATACTTATGCTAAAAGAGATATTAATGCCTTAGATGATGATATTAATCTATTAATAAAAGTTTATGAAGATACATCAAGTGATAAAAACACGCAAGAAATAAGAGAAAATGAAAGAAAAAAATTAGAATATTTACATAAAATAGGTTTAGTAAAACGAGTATTAACATATAAAGGATATATGATTGGGATTGAGATGAATTATTATGAAGATTATATTCCTTTAAATAAAGCAAGAGATTACTTAGAAAAAGAAAATTATACAGAAGTCTTATATCGTATTAGAACGAAACTTGATGAATTTTTAAAAAATAATATTTTCCCTCAAGATTTAAGTCGAAGTAATATCTTAATTAATATTAAAACATTAGATATTGTCTTTATTGATTTAGATGATTGTTATACAAGATATGAAGATGATGATTATCTAGCTAAAAAGCCTCTTGTAAAACAAACTTTATTTGACCGTTGTAATCAAAAATATCGTGAGATAGAACGAAATATTAATAAGTAGTAAAAGGCCGTATTAATTGACAATACGGTCTTTTTATGATACAATTAGAGAGTTTTTTTAAGGGGGAAATTATTTATGCAAAATAATCAATTTGAATTTGTTCATTATAGTGATTCTTTATTAGAAGAATATCAAAATGCTAGAGGATATACAGGAATAAATCCTAATAATCCCGTAATTATGGAAGATATAGAAAAATTTATTAAAGAACGTAAACGTAGTAATGATCTATATGGTGAATTACTAGATTGTTTAATGTTAGATTGTCGTGATTGTGATACAATTGAAAATATTAATGCTAAAGAGTTTTTAATATCACGTACATGTGATTATGATACGACTGTAGCAACATCAGATAGAAAAATATATGATGATGTTCGAAGAGATCGTGTTATGATTGGTAATATCAAAGTATTTAATGGTATTCCAGAACTTGTAACAAAAAAAGATGGTACAATGGTTTTCACTAGTCTAGATTCATTTAAAACAATTATGGTTACAAATCCTAGAGTTAAAGCTATGAGATATTTTTCTGAAATATTTAAAGTAGGTAAATATAATTTAATAATGGGTATTAATGGAATGGATCATGATTATGATCGTAAACAAAAAGTTAATACAATGAATAAAATAGCTGATACTTTTGGTAATAGCATTATTGCTCGTTCAATATATGATCCATCTACTGATGATTATGCTTATTTAATCGCTACAAGAAATTTTAGAAAATAATAATATTACTTGAAATAACCTATAAAATAGGTTATTTTTATTTAGGAGGCTTTTATGACTAAATATATAGATGGAAAAAGAATTGTAGCAAGAGCAATTACTTTTATTGATAACAAAGTATTATTAATAGAAAGATTTAGAAGAGAAGGGGAAGAGTTATTACATTATTTCACAATCCCAGGTGGAGGTGTTGAAGATGATGAAGAATATTCTGAAACCGCAATACGTGAAACTAAAGAAGAAACATGTTGTGATATTGAAATTGTTAAAGAATTACCTGTTGAAGATTATGGATCAGGAATATGTCACTGGTTTTTAGGAAAATATATATCTGGAACACCAACATTAGGTGGCGAAGAAAAAGAAAGAAATAATCCTGATAATAGTTTTAAAGTTGTCTTAATACCATTTAAAGAAATTGATAACACTAATATTCTAGGTATGGGTAAAAAGTTAGTGAAAGAATATATAGAAGAGGCTACAAAGTAGTCTTTTTTCTTTACGTATATTTACTTATAAATATCTTCAACCTATATAACTACTATATAAAATATGGTATAATTATGTTAAGTTAAATAATTAGAGGACAAAATGAATGATTATATAAACGACTTTATAGATTATTTAGTAGTAGAAAAAGGACTAAGTATTAATACACAAGATAGTTATCGTTTTGATATGCAAGAATTTACTAATTATTTAAATAAAAAAAAGATTAATAATTTAGAAGATATTAAAGAACAAGATTTAATAAATTATCTTGAATATTTAAAAAATGAAAAGAAGTTACAACCAAGAAGTATTGAAAGACATTTAACAACGTTGAGAAGCCTATATAAATACCTTGTAAAGAACGAAATAGTTAAAAGTGATATAACACTCAATATTGATAATATGAAGTTAGGAAGGCATTTACCAGACGTATTAAGTATCGAAGAAGTAGATAATCTATTAAATATTGAAATAAAAAGTCCTTATGATATAAGAACAAAAGCAATGTTAGAGATTATGTATTCATCAGGATTACGTGTATCTGAACTTGTTAATTTAGAACTATCTGATATCGATGTATATAATGATACTATTCTAATTAATGGTAAAGGAAGTAAAGAACGTATTGTTCCTATTGGTGATGTTGCCAAAAAATACTTACATGATTATCTAGAAATTAGAAATAGTTTAATTAAAAGAAAGAATGGAAATCCTAATAAATTATTTCTTAATAATCACGGATTACCTATTACAAGAAATGGTTTTAATTTTTTACTAAATAATATTTTAAAAGAAAAAGGTATTAAGAAGAAAGTAACTCCCCATACATTAAGACACTCTTTTGCAACCCATATGTTAGATAATGGAGCAGATCTTCGTACTATTCAAGAGCTCTTAGGGCACTCTGATATCGTAACAACAAGAATATATACTCATATATCAAAGAAACAAGTACATGATAATTATATTGAATATCAAACAAGAGGTGAAGATAAATGAAATTTAAAAGAATTTTTTTAATTGTTTTAGACTCCTTAGGTGTTGGTGAAGCTATTGACGCTGAAAAATATAATAGTAAAGGAGCTAATACACTTTCTCATTTAATTGATAATAATCTATTTATACCTAATTTATCTAATTTAGGACTAACTAATACGATTCTAATGAATAATAAAGAAAGTGATGCGTATTACACCATTGCAAGACCTAAAAATGTAGGATGTGATAGTCTATCAGGACATTATGAAATGATGGGAGTCGAAAATACTAAAGAACCATTATTTACGAAAGTAGCTTTCCCGAGAGATTTATTAGAAAAAATCGCTCAAGATACTCAAGTACCAATTATTGGAAATATTATAAGTGATTGTGAAACAGTAATAAATAGATTAGGTGAAAGAGAAGAGGAGACTAAATCATTAATTATTTATACAACAGGAGACTCTAATATGGAAATTGCTGCTAATGAAGATGTTATTCCATTAAATCAATTAGAAGAATACTGTGAATTAATAAGAAATATAACAATGAAAGATGAATGGCGAGTTAATTCCATTATCGCTAGACCCTATAAGAAAGTAGGGGATAAATATGTCCTTACTAGTGATACTAAAAGATATACTTTTGACCCACCTACAACTAGTGTATTAGATAATATAAAAGCTAATAACTTACAAACAATATCAATTGGTAAAATAAGTAATATTTTTAATAATCAAGGAATAACAAAGATTATAAAATCATCAACAAATAATGATGCTATTAATAAATTATTAGATATCATGGATAAAGACTTTAACGGATTATGTTTTGTTAATTTACCTGATTTTGATACTTTATATGGCCATGCTCGTAATGTTATGGGATATAAAGAAGCTCTAGAAGAGTTTGATGTTTTAGTACCACTTATTATTAATAAACTAAATTTAGATGATTTACTAATTATTACTGCAGATCATGGAAATGATCCAACAATGGAAGGAGTATCTCATACAAGAGAAAATGTTCCGGTATTGATATATTCTAGATCACTTACAGGAAGTGGCCAAATAGATATTTTAGATACATTCGCTGATATTGGTGCAACGATAACAGAAGCTTTTGAAATTGAACAAAAGCCATGGATAGGTACATCATTCTTAAATAAATTGAAATAGGAGAATTTATGTTAAAAAAAACATCTAAATCATTTAAAAATTATTATGGATGTGAACAAGTAATTAATCCAGAATTTACTAAACCCATCTTAATTGGTGTATTTCCAGAAGACCAAAATATTTCATCATTAAATGGATATATGAATAAACTAATATATTTATTACAAATTAGATATACAGGAAGTGTTGATAGTGATTATGATATTAAAGATATGCCATTTGATATATTAGTTAGACAAGAAAAAGATGATATTGTAACACCTATACTAAATTCAATACCTGAAAATGATATTCGTAAAGCCAAAGAAATCATAGGTAATATTAACATTGTATCTTATTGCGCAGGACATGATGATACAGCGAAAATTATCGAAGGATTATATCAAGGATTACTTAAAAAAAATTATACTGAAGAAGAATCCCAAGAAATAATGAAACAAGTATTTGTTTTACAAGTCGTTGATAATTATCATAATAATCACGAACTTTCAATGTTTCCATATGTTACATCAATTATTATTCATAACATTCATGATTATGAAAATCCAAGTTACGCTGATGAAGAATATGATGAAAATTCAGTATTTAAATTCAAAAATGAAGATTCATGTCTTTTAGGTTTATATAGATCATTTGGACAAGGTTCATTATCAAAAAAAATTGGTTCTGAACATGATTTTACTTATGATTATATCTATGCACCAGTTTTAAATGCAATTATGGGAATGATCTTAATAAATGCCTTAACATTATCTAAAAATAAGCAACCAAAAGATTTAGATTCAATGGTAACCAATTCAGATGTAATCTTAAAAGAAGCTGAAATGTATATAGAAAAGAAAGGTAAAACACTTGATGATTATACAAAAGAAGATTTAGAAGAATTAAGTAATTATTTAATGATGGTTGTTCAAAAATGGTTTAAAGTAAGTATCGAACCAAAATTATTACCACAACAAGAAAAAACTGAATTAGCATCTCATGATAATTTAATTAATGAATTTACTAAATTAAATAGATATGAACTTAATTATAGTTATATTTTAGAAAACATTAAAAATACTATTGATAAAATCATTAAATTCTATTACGAATATGATAAAGATACAATTTCCGTTAATATTGGTGGAAATGCAGTATTAATGAAAGAATATACTAAAAAAGAATATGCAAAACGCATGATTAATGATTTAAAAAAACTAATTACTGAATTAATTAAAAAACTAAAATCTTGGAAATTACCTGAAAATATGTCTACAGAACAACAATCTGAATATAATCAATCAATAATATATATTTTAAATATTGTTAAATCATATCTAGATAATAATCAATTAAAAGAAATAATTAATGATTGCCAAGAAGAAATAATAGTAACATTATAGTAGAGGAGAATAGGGGAAGTGTTAGTTAAGCTTCCCCTATTTTATTTTTATAGAATAAGTAAATATAAAAATAATTTAATAATAATAATTATTATTATCAAAAAATAAATTATAAAGTTAAATAATTGAATTAATATAAAAAAATTATTTAATGACAAGTTTATATGTAATAACAACTTAACATATTCTAATAATGACTTCCCCTATCCAAATTTATTTCCCAAAAGGGGAAGTAATACATAGTTAATATATATAATATATTGATTCATATATATATATATCTAATAATATATAATTAATATATAAATTGTAATTTAAATCGAGATCATAAAAGTAATACAATTATCCATCTCGAATTAAATTTAGAATTTGAAATTCAAATCGACAAATAAAAAGATGGACAATTATCAAGCTCGAATTAAAAATAGAATTTCTAATTTGCATCGAGAAAGCAAAAGACGTACAAATGTTCATCTCGAATTAAATATAGAATATGAGATTTAAATCGAGAATCAAATAGATGGATAATTATGCATCTGGATTTAAATTTAGAAATAAAATAAATATAAGATTTAAATATAAAATCATAATTTAAATCGAAATTTAATTATTAATACAATTATATATCTAGAATTAAAATATAATTAATTATAGTAGTATAATAAATATATATTATAAATAATAATATATTAAAAGAAGTGGTTTTATATATATAATAATATATAATTTAAGAAAAACACCTTATTTCCTATAATATATATTATGTTAAGTTCTTTATTATCGATATATTTACTATTAATATAATTTACTCCCCTATCATATATATTTATATATATAAATAAAAAATACGATCTAATAAATCGTATTTTATTTCTTTTTAATAATAGTTGTTTCATCATCTAATACATTTTCATCATGCATTAGTTTCTCATTATCTCTTTCAACTTTTTTATCTTTACCAAATATTTTAATACATGTAATTATTGCACTAATTACAACAGCACCAATAAAGATAAGTAGAAATAACTTATTAAAATCTTCATTACCTGCTAGAATCATACTACTCTTCCCTTTTATACCTTACGTGATTGAATTTCAGCAATCTTTTCAAATACTTCTTTAGCATTGTCTGCTGTAATTGTTGTATATCCAAGTTCTTTTAAAGCTTGTAGTTTAACTGCATTAAGTTCTTGGGTTCTACTTAGTTTTTCTTCATGTTTTTGTTCTATTTCACGAACAAATCTTTCATGAGTATCACCTATCTTAGTACGACTTGCTCCACCATTATTATATAGAGTGAAACCACTATACATGATACTTTCAAATAAAATTTGTTGTTCTTGATTATATAAGAATTCTCTAGGTTTTGTGAATCCTGTTAGTTTAGATACAAAGCATAATAAATATTTTAATTCTTTATTTGTTTCCATACTTTGTAAGTAATGATACAAGTATACAAATGTATTATATGTATCTTTTGTTTTATCATCTTTAAGACGATCTTTTAAAAGGGTTGTAATATCAGTTAATACTTCAACTTCCTTACGGTTAAATCCTTTTAAATCAACTAAATTACTACTAGATAAAGCTATCTTAACTCCTTCATTAAGTTTTGTATCAATCTTAATGATGTAGTCTCCATCAATTGTTAGATCATCCAAATCCGTTTCATTTTTAATCTCTAATAATTGCATTAATCTTGTAGCCTTCTCACTAGGCCAGTCATCTAATGAATCACACGCCAAATAATTATATAACATTTGTCTTGAAACCCCTAAATATTTCGCTAAACGAACTTTTGATACACCAAGTTCTGATAAAACATTACTAATCTTATTCATAAAGACCTCCTACAATTTATTTTAACATTATTCACTTTTTTGTCAATCAAAATGACAAATTTTGTAAAGATTTTTAAAGCAAATACCAAAGTTTTTCTTTATTATATCTTACTTCTTTAATAATTCCCCCACCAATGCATTTTTCTCCATTATAGAAAACACATGCTTGTCCAGGAGTAACGGACTTGACATCAGAATAATTTACTTCAATTTCGCCATTATCTAAATACTCAAGTTTGACTGGATAATCCTTTTGACGATATCTAAATTTAGCTGTACATTCAATTGGTCTCTCATCACAATTAAAGTTAACCGTATCAATAATACAACTATTTGATTTTAAATATTTAGTATCTTCACCAAATGATATATATAAGATATTCTTATTAAGATCTTTTCCAACAACAAACATCTTATCTTTAAAACCACCAATATTTAAGCCTTTTCTTTGACCTATTGTATAATACATTAAGCCAATATGCTCCCCTACTTTCTTCATTGTATCAATATCAATGACATCACCTGGTTTATTAGGTAAATAATTCTTTAAGAATTCTTTAAAGTTACGTTCACCAATAAAACATATTCCTGTTGAATCTTTCTTCTTAGCGGTAACTAAATTATATTCTTCGGCAATCTTACGAACTTCACTCTTAACTAAATCACCTACAGGGAATAGAACATTCTCTAATTGTTCATGAGATAATTGAGATAAGAAATATGTTTGATCTTTATTATCATCAACACCACGTAATAAATAACCATCTTTCATTCTCGCATAATGACCAGTTGCAATATAATCAGCTCCTAGCTTCTTAGCTTCTTTTATAAAGAAATCAAACTTAATATATTTATTACACATAACATCAGGATTAGGAGTTCTACCCTTCTTTAATTCATTTAAGAAGTAAGTAAAAACAAAATCCCAATATTCTTTTACAAAATCAACACGATGAAGTGGAATATTTAAGGCATCACATACTTTTTTAGCATCATTATAATCTTCTTCTTGAGGACATATATTATTAGCTAAATTAGGATTACCTAAGAAATCATTATTAATAGTACTATCCCAATTACGCATAAATAGTCCTATAACATCATATCCTTGCTTTTTAAGAATAATTGCAGCTACTGATGAATCAACGCCACCACTCATTCCTATTACCACTTTTTTCATACTATCACCAACCAACGCTTATTATACTACAAAATTACATAAAATAGTAGTAAATGTAATAAAAAAGAGACTATATAGCCTCTTTTTTTTATAAACCTAAGAAATTGTAAATCTTATTAAGATTAACATTATTAATACCACCATTAATATTTTTATATCCTGATGGAGTAATCGTACCATTTGCTGCAATGTCAAAGACAACAGCAGATTTTACTTTATCTGATTGAACTGCAAATAAGTTAGCACCTGGAGTATATGTCTTTTTTGAATAATTACTATCTGTAAACCCTGCTTTTGTAAAGCAAAAATATCCTTCTAGATTAAGATTTTCTTTTGTGTTTTTTTCACCATTACAATTTTTTAAGTCTCTAGAACATTTTCCTTTATATACATCCTCTCCACTAGTTGAAACCAAATATGTTGGATTTAGTTTACCTTGACCAGTGCCTACTAATGTTTCTTTTATTTTACCATTAATATTATATATAGCTAAACCACATAAACCTAACTGTAATTCATTATATATTCCTTTACCGTGATGAGGTAATTTTAAAATATTAACATTGCCAGTCTTAGCAACAATTTTTTTCATGACATTGTAATCTTCAAGATCACCTGTTAAAAGTGCTTTTTTGTTGTTAACTGTTACTAATGTAACAATTGAATTATTATTTTCATTATCATAAAATCCATTTCCTTCAGCTGTATTCCATGGCGCTTCATCTAGTCTTTGTTTTGTATTATATAATCTTAGACTCATTTTACCCAAACTTAATTTCATAACATAATCATCAGAATCACTTTTGGTATCTACATAGTTTATTGCAATTTTTTTCTCATTAGCTTTATCAACAATATCATTAACTATCTTATTTTTTGCTCCACTTAAACCCAATTGATCTTTAAATGCTCGTTTTAGATATATACTATTAACTTTAATATTATTTAAAATACTTACGCCACATCCAATATGATCATTGTGAGCATGAGTTAATATAATGAAATCAAGAGAATTAACTTTAGCTTCTTTCATACGAGCTTTAACATAATTAATAACCTTTGAACATCTAACATCATCACTTTTTTTTGTGTCAGAGTGAGGTACACCAACATCAACCATTGCAAAATGACAATCGGATTCTAGTAATATGGCATCCCCTGCACCATCTTGCTTAATAAAGTGAATTTTTTGATTTTTACTATTGCATGAAGAAGTTGTAGATGGTGGTGTTGGCGTTGGAGTACCAGATGAAGACTTAACCGCATTTCCATTGCTATCAAGTTTATAACTTGTAGGTGAACCATCAATCATCTTACTTCTAAATTTATTAACTAAATTAATATCAGCATTCTTATCTTTACTTTCATATAGAAGCCAATTTATTGCTTTAGCCTCAAGATTATCTCCTTTATATGTTTTATTAATATAATTAACTAAATTATTAAATTTATCATAATGAAGAGAATCTCCACCTTTTGGATATGATAGATAAGACAATGAATAATCTTTCAAAAGACTATTACTATCTGCTCCTAAAATAGCTCCTATTAGATAAGATACAGTACCAGTTCGATCTTTACCAACAGCGCAATGATAATAGATTTTATTACCATTTACAATCCTTTCCATGATATATCGAACAGCAATTCTATTTAGTTGATCCCCACTTTTATTACCAGTACTTTGTGAACTAGGATAAGAATTAACACCTTTAGTTACTTTTGTTATTTTATTATCTTTTAAAGGAGATATATCTTCTTTTTGTTTTTTGGCTTTTAGTTCAGCTGTGTCATCTCTTCTCAAATCAACAATCATATTTATTCCAATTTGTTTAAATACAGAAGCAGCAACACTACCATTTCTATTTGGATTAGAACCCCTATACAATAATCCATATTTAATTGTTCCACCAGAAGCACTCATTCCACCTAAGTCTCTTATATTAGGAATCCCGTCAACTTTTATCATTCTATACGCATTTTTATTTACAATAATGTGTTCTGTAGTGTTACCATTTTTTAAATAATAAGAATTTCCTGGAATTAAAACATTTGCTAATTTACTACTATCAATTTTTAATAAGTAGTTATTATTTTGATCATATACTTTTATCTCTCCAGTTAAGGTTGTAATACTGTTATTTGGCCACCAACAAGTATTCTTACTACAGTTGTGTTTTGTATATATATCCTCAATATAAGCCTTTTCCTTTTCCGGATCTGTAATTATTTTTTCTTTAATATTTTTCTTGTAATCGTTAGCAGCTGAATTCATTATTTCAATTGATTTACCAGATTGAGTTGGTGGAATTGTTTGTCCAGATTGTTTAGTAACAGTAACTTTACATGTTGCTGTTTTACCGTTATTACTTTTAGCAGTAATTGTTGCTGTTCCAGCTTTAACTCCGGTAACTTTTCCATTTTTATCTATCGTTGCAACACTCGTGTTACTACTTGACCATGTAATGGTTTTATCTGTAGCACTTGATGGAATTATTGTTACTTTTAATGTATAAGTTTCTTTTTCTTTAAGATTTAAAGAATTTTTATCTAAAGTTATACTTGTAACAACAACTGTTGTTGATGTCTTATTCCATTGAGCATAAATTGTAATATTTGATTTTATTACTGTACTTGATGTTACCTTATCTCCGCCACTTTGTTTAGTAAACCATCCTTTAAATGTATAGCCACTTCGTGTAGGCGTTGGTAATTTACCAACTTTTTGACCTGCAACTACACTTAAACTTGTTGGTGATACACTACCACCATTTGGATTCAAAGTTACTTTATAGGTTGTTGTAGGAGTTCCACTATTTGTAACTGTAACCTTACAAGTAGCAGCTACACCATTATGGGCTTTTGCTGTTATCGTTGCTGTTCCTTTTGAAACTGCAGTTACTTTTCCATTTTTATCTACAGTAGCAATCTTAGTATTATTACTTGACCATGTAATTGTTTTATTCGTTGCATTACTTGGAATAATTGTTGCTTTTAAAGTATCTGTTCCCTTTACTTTAAGTGATAAAGATGTTTTACTTAAAGTTACTTTTGTAACAGCAACTGTTGTTGATGTTTTATTCCATTGAGCATAAATTGTCATATTTGAATTTACTATTGTATCAGAACTTACTTTAGTTCCATCTGTTGCCTTAGTATACCATCCTTTAAATGTATAACCACTTCTTGTTGGTGTTGGTAAACTTCCAATTTTTTTACCAGCAACTACACTTAAACTTGTTGGTGATACACTACCACCATTTGGATTCAAAGTTACTTTATATGTTGTTACAGGAGTTGCAGGCTTTATAACTGTTATTTTACAAGTTGCTGTTTTACCATTATGGGCTTTTGCTGTTATGGTTACTGTTCCTGCTGTTCTTGCTGAAACATAACCATTTTCATTAACAGTTGCAACACTAGCGTTACTACTTGTCCATGTAATAGTTTGATTTGTTGCATTACCTGGTTCAATAGTTAATCTTGATTTAAGATTTATATTTTTTCCAACATCCATTTTAATATTATTAGGATCTATACGTAAACTTGTAACGGCTATTGGACTAGATGTTTCTTTTTTCCAATGAGCATAAATGGTTGTTGATTTACTAAACTTTGTACTAGTTGTTACTTTAGAACCACCATTTAGTTCTGTATACCAACCTACAAAGATAAATCCATCTCTTTTAGGTGTTGGAAGTGTTTCAATATTAGTTCCTGATTTTATCGTGGCACTTTTTGGTGATACTGTACCATTTTTAGGATTAAAAGTTATCGTAACTTTAGCAGATGCTAATGCTCCAAACTTCTCTCTTTCATAATCACTAGTATTTGTCTTAAATACATTTACCTTAAATAGTAGGAATGTAATTGAAAAAATCATTAATGCTATTCCTACTACAATAAATAATTTTTCTTTAGCTATTTTTTTCATACTTACCTCTATTCTCATTATATAATAGTATTAAATAAAATTAAAGTATTATTTCTTCATTATAAATACTTTCTTATTATATTAAATTAAATGCATAATAAAAGGATGATTTTTGTCATCCTAATACTTTATTATTTATCATCATCTTGTTCATGGGATTTTATAAAATCCATAATTTTTCTTCTTGCATTTGTTGTAACAACTTTATTTAACCAATCATCTTTTGGTACAAATACTTTAGAGTCTGTTACAATTCTTACACGATCATTATTTTGTAGTTTGTAATCAAATGGTACTGCTTGATCATTTACTATTGATGCAATCATCGTATTACCTAAATCTGTATGAATCTTATAGGCAAAGTCAATTGGTGTTGCTCCAGTTGGTAATTCAATAATTTCACCTTGTGTTGTACGAACATATATATTTTTAGAAAATAATTCTTGTTTAGCTCTTTTAACAAATTCAATATTATCCTTAATACTACTATCAAGTTCAGAAATTGATCTAAAGAATTGAAAGTTATTTTCCAAATCTTTTTGCATCTTAATGGATGCCATATTTTTATTCTTAAACCAATATGATGTAAGTCCATACATTGCAATTCTTTCCATTTCTTTTGTTCTTATTTGAAATTGAACTAAAAGATTTCCTTCTGAGAATACTGTAGTATGAATAGCTTGATACATATTTGTTTTTGGTTTAACAATATAATCTTTAAATTTATAAGTAAATGGTGGATATAAAGAATGAATAACCATTAAAGCAAGATAACATTCTTTAACTGTTTTTACAATTACTTTAATACATAATAAATCATGTATATTTTCAATTGTAGCTTTTGTTATTAACTTCTTATGAACGCTATAAACATCTTTATATTGAAGTTCTATATGTGATTTAATACCTTCTTGTTTGAGTTTAGTTTTAACATCAAGAACCATTTTATTTAATAGTTTTTTAGAACTATCATGAATTACTTTTAATTTCTTTTCTAAATCACGATATGCATCTGGTTTTAAGTAATAGAAACAAATGTTTTCAAGTTCATTTTTTATTTGATAAGATCCAATATAATATGCAAGTGGTACATATATTTCTAGTGTTTCTAATGCGATTTTATTTTGACGATCCGTTTTCTTATAATTTAATGTACGCATATTATGTAATCTATCGGCTAATTTGATTATGACAATTCTTGCATCTTTCTTGATACCAACGATTATTCTTCTTATATTTTGAGCAATTAGTTCATTACTAGATAGTAATGTCATTTTAGATATTTTAGTTACTCCATCGACTAGGAACGCAACCGTAGGATTAAATTCTTTTTCAATTTCTTCATATGATGCTTTTGTATCTTCAATTACATCATGTAAAAGACCAGCACATAAAGTATCAGTATCAGCGTGCATGTTAGCTAAAATACATGCTACCGCAAGAGGGTGTGTTATATAGTCTTCTCCACTCTCTCTTTTTTGATTTTTATGATACTTATTAGCAATTTTAAATGCTTTATAAACAATGTTCCAATCGTTTTTATTATACGATTTAACTTTCTTTTCTAATAAACTTAATCCTATATCTATTTCCATAACTAACCTCTTATGTTAGATAGATTATTACTAACATCCTTCAGATTTATACTCTTTACATACTAAACATACTTTATAATCAAATGATTTATTATAATCGACTTTACCATCCGTTGTTGCTTGTTTTGGTCTTTGTGATACTTCAACATAACTTTGATCAAGGCAAGTATCGCTAGATCCTTTAGGGCTTTTAAAAGTAGATATATAAGGGGGACTAGCATATTTACCATTATATTTTTCATCTCCAACTAAATATTTTAATCGAAGTTTTAATTTTGTTGTCGTAGTTGGCATATCACCAGTATCAATAATATATTCCATAGCAGCTTCTTGCATACCTTCTTCATAATTTTGATAAACTTTTATTTTGGAATTATCATAATAAGAATCATATGCTAGTAAGGCAAGACCTGCAATTATACTTAATAAAACAATAACTGCTAATAACTCTACTAAACTAAACCCTTTATTATTCATCTTCTTCATTAATATTTTTTTCATTTTCATCTTCTTCTTTCTTACCTTTATTTAATATTGAGTCAACTATTATTTTGGAAGTAAATCCAAAATTTTCTAGTACATCTTCTTTTTTAGCACTTGCACCAAAACTTTCAATACCAATTACATTTTTTGTAAAACGATAATAATAATCTGGTACACCATATGTTATAGCATAAACTTCTTTATTATCAGGATTAAAATCATATGGATTATCATAATATAATTGTGGACAAGGAATACTTACTATTCGTGAGTCAATTCCAATTGATTTTAATTCTTCAGAAACTTTAATTGTTAAACCTAATTCTTCACCATTAGATAGAAGAACAAGATAATCATCAGTTTCTTCTTTTTTAAGAATATATGCCCCTTTATTAACATTACCACCTTTGGTTAATTCACTAATTTCTTTATTATCTCTTGGAAGAACTAATACAGAAGGCCTACTGTTTTCCAAAATATCTTTATATGATGCGATTAACTCATTAACATCGAATGGTCTATATACATATAAATTTGGTATTAGTTCAAGAGATGCTAACTGTTCAATAGGTTGATGTGTTTTACCATCTTCACCTACTGTTATTGAATCATGAGTAAAAATATAAATTACTGGTAAATTCATAAGAGCACTCATTCTAATAGCTGGTCTTAAATAATCACTAAATACTAAGAATGTACTTCCAAAAGGACGAAGTCCTGATAAAGCCATACCATTTAAGATAGATCCCATTGCATGTTCTCTAATTCCAAAATAGATATTTCTTCCTCGATAATTATTTTTATCAAATACTGGATAATTATTTAAATTCGTTTTACAAGAACTGGATAAGTCTGCACTTCCACCAATTAATAATGGAAACTTATTTGCTACTTCATTTAAAATAGCATTTGATAAATCTCTTAATGATTTGCCTTCATAATCAAGAATAATATTTTCCATCTCATATTTTGAATTTTGATCTATTAATGGTTTTAAATCATTTAATCTTGATTCTTTTAAATTATTATATCTTCTTTTCCAATCTTTATATTCTAAGTTCATTCTTGCATCAATTTGATCTGTTAAATAAGTAGCTGCATCCATACTAACGGTAAATGGACTATCATACAAATCAAGTTTTGTTTTGATATTTGATATATCATCTGTTGATAAGGGTTTACCATGAACAACATTCGATCCTTCATTTTCAGAATATTTACCAATAACCGTTTTACATATGATAATTGATGGTCGATCACTTTTCTTTGCTTTAGTAATAGCGTTATCAATTTCTCTAACGGAATCTCCATCAACCGTGTGAACATCAAAGTTAATTGCTTTAAATCGGGCATTAACATCTTCAATACTTGATTTATCTAAATCACCATCAAGAGTGACATCATTAGAATCATATAAAATAATTAATTTATTAAGATTTAGTTTACCTGCTAATGCTAGTGCTTCGTAACTAACACCTTCCATTAAGTCACCATCACCTGCTAAAACATATGTATAGTGATCAATAATGTTTCCCATTGTAGCATTTAAATGAGCTTCACTAATAGCCATACCAACACTACTTGCAACACCTTGTCCAAGTGGACCAGTTGTCATTTCAACAAAAGGAATATCAACTTCAGGATGGCCTGGCGTCTTACTATTTAATACTCTTAATGATTTTATATCTTCCATCGTTAAAATATCTAACATATACATAATGGAATATAAAAGTGGAGCTCCATGTCCAGCTGATAAGATAAAGCGATCACGATTTATCCAATCTAAGTCTTTTCTATTAAATGATAAATGTCTACTAAATAATGTATAAAGAACTACTGCTGCTCCAAGACAAATACCTGGATGACCTGATTTAGCATTATTAATCATATCAATGGATAAACCTCTTAAATTATTAATTACTTTATAATCCATTTCAAAGTTTTCTTTTTTCCGAGGAATCAAAAACATAATATCACCTACTATTTCTATTATACTATTTAATTAATTGATTTTTTAGATTTACGTTATATTTACAATACTATTTACATTTATTCTTTACATATTTATAGAAAGAACTTGAATAGTTATCTGCTCTTCTATTACAAGATTTAGCTCCACCTGCAGGACGTTCAAATACCTGACAAAATTTAGTTACCATTTGATAAGCAGAATTCTTACTTTGAAGTACTTTAAAACTATTCTTTTCCCCATTTCTTAATTCATGTAATAAATAATCTAATTGGCATTCAACTGTTTTATATTTATCACCACAATATTTCTTTAAATTAGTAAATCTTCCTTTATGCCACTGACAAATACCATAACTTGTTCCATTATCACCATAGATTGTTGGTTTAAAGTTACTTTCTGCTTGAATGTTAGCAAGTAATCCTGTAACAGCTTCATTAGAAAATCCTGTTGCAAGTAAACTTAAACATATTGTTTGTTTATTATTACTTCCTTGAACATATGTTAAATATTTTAAGCCTTTTGGTCGTGGATTAGCTTCTGATATATATTGTAATGGATCAACCAAAGAATTCTTTTTATAAAGTTGGAAATATAATTTACCATCACCTGCTAGAACTGTTTTATCATCATGTAAATACCCTACTAACTCACCTTTTTTAACTTTATAATTCATTTTCATGTAGTTAACAA
This sequence comes from uncultured Clostridia bacterium, assembly GCA_946409545.1. Lineage (GTDB taxonomy): Bacteria > Bacillota_I > Bacilli_A > RF39 > UBA660 > RUG12783. The sequence goes on from CAMJWT010000006.1 coordinate 49,885, forward strand.
CATTAGGATTTAAATTACCATAAATAGCGGTATAATCACCATGTTTTATTTTTACAAACCATCCATATTCTTCATTTCGCATAACAGCTTCAACAGTACCACTATCTATCGCAATAATTCTTGTTCCATATTTAGCTTCTATTTCAATACCTTTTGATTTATTGCTATAAAATGTAATTATTTGAGAATTATCTGGAGTTCCTGCATATATATTATTTTTAGCATCTGTAGCATTACTACTACCTATTGGCCAATAGAATGTTGTTTTGATATTAGAATTTGGTTTATAAGCATTTTCATGTTTAGAAATATCATATATTTTATACTTATCACCAAAATAATGATTAATAATTGTATTATATTTTTTACCATCAGTACTCATTTTAATAATGTTTGATATTATTTCATCGGTTACATTAAAGTTTATTTTCTCTGTATAAGAAACAAATGCTTTTTCTGTATCAAAACCCTTAGGTACAATTATTTCATGTCTACTATCAAGATAAGCATCAAAGATTAATGGATAATCTTCACTTGTCAAATCACAACTTGCATTACCACAACAATTAAAATCATTTTCATTTAAATATATTGTTTTCGTATTACTATTGTAACCACGAGACAATACAAGAGATCTCATGATAATAAAGAATGATTTATATATATTCTTTTTTTGATCATTTTTAAGTCGATTAAATGATGGAAGACTATCTAGTTTAGTATGAGCTAAACATTCAATAAATTCATCTAATTTCATTATTCTATTAGTTTTACCAGTTTTAATTACAATTGATGTATTATTGAAATCATATCGTCCATCGACATAATCTCCACTAATAATAATATCTTCTTCACCATATATAACTCCATGAATAAAAATAATTCCTAAAGTTAATATTAATACTGATAAAATTAATACAACAACATTCAGTTTATTACTAAATAATTTTTTAGTACTTTTTTTATATTTATCAAAATCAAATTCTTTTATTTTATTTTTTAATTTATTAAAATATTCAATAAAAATATTATTTCTGGTTTCTTTAATATCTTTTTCTTCTTTTTCTTTTTGTTTTTTGATATCTCTTACTTCTTCTTTTCTTTCATCATATTCTTGACTATAATCAAAAAATAAAGGTTCACTGGAAGTCTTTTTTTCTTCTTTTTGTAATTTTTCTTCTTCTTCTTGTTCATCAGTATGCATTAAAGACCTCCTATTATAAGAAAATAATAACATAAACGCATTATTATTTCAATTAAACACTATAAATAATTCACTTAAAATTCACAATTATATAGTATACTTTTTATAGGTGATGCAAATGAGAGTATTAATTATTGATGATGAGGAATTAATTCGTGATGTTATCAAAGAATACTGTAATCATGAAAACTTTGAAACAATGGAAGCTGAAAATGGTATTATCGCTTTAAATCTTTTAAGAAATAATCATTTTGATGTTATTGTTCTTGATATCATGATGCCTAAAATGGATGGATATACTTTCTTTAAAGAAATGAAAAATGAATATGATATTCCTACTATCGTTGTTTCTGCAAGAAATGATGAATATGATAAACTTCAAGGATTTGAATTAGGTATAGATGATTATCTAACTAAACCATTTAGTCCTAGAGAACTAATCGCAAGAATTAAAGCGATTACTAAAAGATATCATAAAGAAGAAGATCTATATGAATATAAAACATTAAAAATCGATTTTAAAGCTCACGTTTTAACAATTGATAATAAAGAAGTTAAAATAACTCTTAAAGAATATGAAATATTAAAATATTTTATAAATAATAAAAATATCGCGATTCCAAGAGATGAATTATTAAATAAAATATGGGGATATGATTTCTATGGCGACGATCGAACGATTGATACTCATATCAAAATGTTAAGAGCTAATTTAGGAAAATATCGAGATATGATTGAAACTATTCGTGGTGTTGGGTATAAATTCTATGAAAAATAAAAGAACATTAAGACGTGACGTATTCTTATATCTAATCTTTTATTCCCTATTTGTTATTATCATAATTGGTGTATCCCAAATAATATATCTTGTTCATTTTTACGAATCATCTTCAATAAATAAATTAGAAAAAAAGATCTATAAAATTGAAGAAGAATATAAAAAAAATAATTCTATTACTGAAATACTTGATAAATATTCATATGAAAATAATTTTTGTTCAGAATTATTAATTGATAATGAGTTATCCTACTCTACTAATCATTTCACTAATAGTTGTCTAAATACTATAAAAAATAAAGAAACATTATTAGAAGCAAGAAATAAATTTCAAAACAGTAATGAAAAAGTATTTAGAAATATATTACCATTATCTAAAAATAATAAAATGGTAATTATTGGTTTAAAATTAGATAATAATAAAACAATCTATATTAATGATAATATTAAATCTATTAATTCAACAATTAGTGGTTTAAAAAATCAATTTATCATTATAACGATAATCATTATATCAATATCATCACTTGTTGCTTATTATTTAACAAAGAAATGGGCCAAAAAAATAACGGATTTAACAGATAAATCTATTCAATTATCGAAAGGTAACTTAAATGTAAATTTCAATATTGATACTGGTATTGTCGAAATGAATGAACTTGCTCAAAGTCTTAATTATAGTAAAGAAGTATTAAAGAAAAATGATGAATTAAGAAGAGACTTAATGGCTAATGTATCACATGATTTAAAAACACCTCTTACAATGATTAAAGCTTATGCAGAAATGGTACGTGATTTCTCATATAAAGATGATATTAAAAGAGAAAACGATTTAAATATCATCATGGATGAAGTTGATCGTTTAAATGTCTTAGTAAACGATATATTAGATTTATCTAAACTCGAAAATAATATTGAAGAATTAAATATTGAAGAAATAAATATATCTGGTCTTGTTGATACTATAATTGGTCGTTTTAAAATCTTTAGTTTAACACAAGATTGTAAGTTTATAACTCATTATAAGAAAAAAATAATGGTTATGGCTGATAAACAAAAATTAGAACAAGTAATCTATAATTTAATTAGTAACGCTATTAATTATTCAAATGATAAGAAAAATGTTTATGTAACAATAATTGAACGCAAAAATGAAATTAGAATCTTTATAACAGATACAGGTCCTGGTATCAAAAAAGAAAAAATAAATGATATATGGGACAAATATTATAAAATTGATAAAAAATATAAAAGAAATGTTATTGGAACTGGTCTTGGTTTATCAATTGTTAAACATATCTTTGATCTTCATAATTACCAATATGGTATTGTATCTAAAGAAGATTTAGGAACAACCTTCTATTTCATTATAAATAAAAAGAAAAATCGTAAGAAATAATCTTACGATTTTTTATCTAGTTTTTTTTCTAGCTTCATTATATAGACCAGTTCCAGCAGCAAGAGCAGCTGCAGCAAGTCCTTCTTGATTAGCTAGCATACGATCTCTTTGACGAGCTTCAATTATTTGATCAATAATTTCTAATAAATGCGTTCTTGTATCATCATATTCAGGAATATTCATCAAGTCAGCATATGATCTAATATGAGCAAGTGATTCGTTGTTAATTGGGTTTAATAGTTCAACTGCTCTTTGATATGTTGTTTCACGAGCAATAATAGAGTCTGCAATCGCATCATTAACCGTATCAAATAATTCATAGTCAGCACCTTTTTGAAGTTTAATCTTATTTGTTGAGTAAAGACCAGCATTCTCTCCTTCAGTAAGTTTAAAGGTAAAGACATCATATCCTTCAGCTTCTGGGAAGGCTTCTTTTCTTGTACTAACAATTTTAGATTCTTGCGATACAATTCTTGCAACATCAGCTTCTTCAAAATATAGTTTTTGATATAAGTCATTAAAGAAGGTATGACCTGATATTAAGTCATATACACTCATACCAGCAAGACCTAAAACAGCAATGGTTCCTGTACCTTTTAATATTTTCTCTAAGTTTCTTATAAATTTATTATTTTTATGTTCATTAAAGTAAGCTAGTTCTTTCATAAAACTACGAACTTTATTTCTTTGTGAATTATTAAGTTTATCACTTTTTAAGAATCTTGTTAAACCATCAATATTACGTGGTGCATCTTTTGTATCAACACCAAGATAATTTAAATATTCAATTAAAATATCAATAATGATATATGGTGTACCTTTACTTTCTTCATCACTATAAGTTTCTAATATTTTTCTATTCTCTACTAAATCATCATCAGCGTATTTACTACCTTCAATACGAGCATATTCTTCAAATAGAGCTGAATTCTTTTTACGTTCTTTAACGTTATTAAATAAATTCTTTATTAATTTACCAATGCTTCCTAAGAAAGATAAAAGTAAATACGATTCAACACCAACAAGTATTTTATTAGAGTTTGCAAGAGTTCCAATGAATGCAGCTATTCCACTAAATTTAGCTAAGAATTCATTTTTAAAGACACCTTCTGTTATTTCTTTAGCAAGTAGACCATTAACAAATCCAGATAGGAATGGAGCTCCTGTTGCAAGAGCAGCTTTAACACCTACTCCACTATTTCTTTTTAAGAACTCAAATAATTTATTTTTTTCTTTATCAAAATCTTCTACTTTCTTTTGATGAGCTAAATTGTCTAAGAAATTTTTACGTTCTTTTTCATCTTTTCCTGTAAGTTCACATACTAATTCTAATTTAGTATCAAAATCAAGAGAATAAATAATTTCTCTTAATGATTGATAACCTGTATCATTAAAGGGAATATTATGAGCACTTAAGAATGCTCTTATTTTTTCTTGATCTTCAGCATTAAATCTTGTATCAACTAACTTATTACCAGAGAATGATAATTCTAAATTACGTAAATATTTATCTAGATTTATTTCTTTTACATATTCTTTATTTGCAATATTAGTCTTTATTATTTTGTATCCATTATATAAAACAGATACACCAAAAAGCGTTAAACGAACAATATTACCACCAGGCGCTAATTGAATTGCTGTATTAAAAGCAAGACCAATAGCAAGAGGTTTAATTAATGCTTTAACTTTATCAGCAAAACGAGAAAAAGCTGTTGTTGATCCTTTAGATAATTCAGCTATTGTATCTTCTACAGTATCATTAATTGCTTTAATTCGTTCGAAAACTAAGTCTTTAGTACTACCTGTTAAAGTTTTCTTTAAATAAGTAACTAACTCGTCATAATTAGTAATTGAATCATCATAAAAAATATTTGATTCTTCAAGAAAAGTCTTTAATAATCTTAACTTTTCTTCATACATTTTATCAATTAATACATTAACTAATTTGCCTTTTGTAGCTGGATACTGTCTTTCAAATTCTTCTTTATTCATTAGTATCATCACCTACACTATCATAGTAATCTTTAACTTGATTTAATGTTTGCAAATAAAAAGCTGCTTCTTCAAAAGATAAATTATTTATTTCTTCATCTGTTAATATTTCATTATTATCATTTTCCATATCTACCTCTATTATAAATTTAACACATTTAATATATGTAGTCAAACATGATTAGTATGTAAATGGTCTACTTTTAACTAATTGTATTTCATCTGTTTCTTTATAATCTTTAAAATATTGTCTTAAAAAATTAAGTTTATCTAAGTTATTATCAAATATTAAATCTGCAAATTCTAAAGCTTTAATTATATTTATTTTAGAATAACTAGAAGTATCCATATATTCTTTTTTCAATCTATCTAATAAAATAGTATGACTATAATGACTACTTTTTAATAATAAATGTAATATCATATTAAGATTATTTTGCCAAATAATAGGATTAAAAGTTCCATTAGGAGAACGAAATTCAATTGTATCATTAGCTATTTCATTATTTACATTATGAACACAATTTAAATTAACTGATAAATATCTATCTACTGATATATCATGAAAATCCATCTTACTTTGATTATTCATATCTTTTAGTTTACCTGATAGAACAACTTCTTTAAATAAGTCACTTACAGGTTTAGCAAATGTTGATGCATAAACTCTTGTATTAAGATATTCACCATTTAAAAATCTTGTAATAATATTTTCATAGATACTCCATATCATAAAGAAGTTTTCCCATGTTTCTTGCCTTGTATCCATAATATGACTTCCAACATGAATATGTGCTCCACAATTTTCCGTATTAGTACTATTTTGTTTTATAATTCCAAGAACTTGTTCAACTTTTTTCCAATTAGCTTTAATATTATGAAGAATTGGTGTTACAATCTCTCCTCCATTATGAACAGTATCTTCTTCTTTAACTTGATATTCGGGATATAATCTTTTTTTAAAGAATTCTCGACCAATGCCAACACGATTTATATCATCACATTCATATTCAAATCCGAATGAATATAATTTACTTAAATTAAGTTTATTTTGAAAAGAGATGTAATAATTTTGAAGCATATTTAAAAGAAGATCTATATCCTTTGTAGAAAGTTTTGAAAACGCTGTATTTCCTTTAGGATTATATCTTCTTAAAATTTCTTTGTTCATCTTTATATCCCCCTTTTTTTCTTGCTACATTATACCACAAAATGATAAAAATTGCAAAAAAAATCATAAGTTAAACTTATGATTTTAATATTAAATAATAACTTTTCTTATAACAAGTAAAGATCTATTAACGAAAGTCATAAAATAAACTTTTACTCGATAAAAATATTTATTATTAGTTGTTTTAGTTTGATCTCTATCAAATGTTATTTTTACTTGTTCAAAAATAGAATCATTTAATTGATCATCTTCTTTAATCTCTTCTTTTACTGGAGATTTAACTTCTACTTTTTTCGTAGTTTTCTTTGATGATTTAACTTCTTGTTTTTTCGTTACAATCTTTTTAGGTTCTTCTTTTTTAGTTTCAGTAGGAGTTTCCTCTACTCCATCTTTTTGATAAATGAATTTTACTTTTATTTCACCTTCAGTGAACTTACCATTATTGGCTCCTTCAGTTTTAACTAAAGTATAACCATTAATTGTTTTAGGTGTTATGTAATAATCAACACCTGGTGTTCCAGATCTTAAATCAGGTTCACTTATTTTATTACCTTTAGTATCTACATAAGAAGCTTTTACAGTACCTTCTTTTTTACTTGCTTTAACTTGATATACGAACGCAATATTATTTGCAAATTCAGAATCACAATAAATAGTTTGTTTTTTTGGTGTTTCTGTAGTTAATTCATAACCACTAATTGTTATAGCTGTAGCTGTATAATCTTTTCCAACTGTACATTTATCTTTCTTTTCTTTAATTACATGACCATTAATGTCATTATAACCAATAGTTACAGTTGCTGTTTCACTAGCGTTTGCTTTGATGTTAATTGTTAATAATAATATACTTAATAGTATAACTTTTTTTAATAATTTCATTTTATAACCCCCTCTTTAAATAAAATTATTCTTTTACAAGTTTCTTTTTTTCTTCTTCTTCGCGATCAATGATGCTTGCACCAATAGAATACATTAGTGTTGATGCAAAAGCCATGCTACTTAGTAATACAACATCATCAAGAATTTCACCTTGTATTGACTGTTTTACTACTAAATAATCATCATAATCTTGATTATAAGTAACTTTTTCAATGTATTCTTCTTCATCTAAACTATCACAAGGAACTATTTTAACTTCTTCATGAAAACCGTTTTTATCAGATTCATATTTTAAAGTTACTTCTCTTAAAATCTTGTTATCATAAAGAAATGGTTTTCCATAATGAAGAGTAAAATTCTTTTTATCAAGTCTACTTGCATAGTAAGAACTTTCTTTAATTTTTTCATTTATTTCATGTCGTTCTGTAATTAAATGTTTCTTCGTATCATCTAAAACACCTGGAATATGACCTCCTAGTGAAAAAATACTAACAAGGAAAGTGTTTACAAGAACAATTCCTCCTATAAGTCCCAACTTCTTTTTATTCATCTTAATATTTGTTGCCATAAATAGTCTCCCCCATAGTTATGCATATTATACCACATTTTATAATTTTTTTCAAGAAAATCCACACTTATACTGTGAATTTTTTAGATTTAACTAATTCACAATGAAATGATTTATCTTTATCTTTTAAGTATTGCCTTAAGAAATATACCTTATCAATGTTTTTATTAAATATTAAATCCACAAGTTCAATTGCTTGATCAATATAGAGATTAGTAAAATCATAAGGCTTTAAATATTTAATTACTTTATCATTCTTTCTTCTTAAAACTGTATCTAAGTCAAAAGAATCACTTTTAGAATACCTCATTAAATTGATATATAGATTTATTAAATTTTGCCATATTATAGGATTAATTGTCCCATTTGCTGCTCTAAATTCGATAGTATTATTTGTCATTAATTGATTATAATCAAGAACGTGACATAAATTAACCCCATGATATTTAGTCGTTGATAAGCTTTTTTGAAACTCATATTCTTTAAAAGGCATGATATTATCATAATTAACATATCTACCATATTGCTTTTTTATTTTAGCAAAATACAAGTCAATCTGATCAGCAATTGGACTAGCATATCGATATAAGCTCGATCTTGCATTTAAATACTCACCAAAAGCGAAACGATAAATAACATTTTCATAACTACTCCAAAGTCTTAGAAAGTTATTCCATGTTCGTGGCTTATCACCCATTAAATGAGCTCCAATATGAACATGAGCCCCACAATTATCATTAATTGTTACATTATCAGTTAATAATTCACACGTTTCTTCTAAATCTTTCCAACACTCCGGATTATTATAAAATATTGGACTTACTATCTCTCCTCCATTATCAAGAGTACCATCTTCATGTAAAAGCCATCCTGGTTTTATTTCAACTTCATCATCTTTTATTGGAATAAATTCTTCTCTTTTGGGATCTTCATACTCTATTTCACATCCAATTGATGCTTTATTTTTGAAAGTTAATCTATTGCGATACTCTAAATAATAACCATTTATTAATCTTAACAAATCAACTAAATCATAACCTTGATAATTAGAAATAATTGTATTTTCATTAGGTTTTAATTCATTAAATATTTCATAATTATTTTCCATAACGCAATTTCCTTTACATATATAAAAATAACTAGTTATTTATTATACAACAAAATGAAATAATTTGGTAAAATAATATTGTGATAATATGAAAAAAATAATAATTATGTTCTTAATTTTATTAATTCCATTATTTCCAAGGGCTGATTTAACACCTGAACAACAGGATGATATTGCATCATTTTCGAAAAATATGATATTAAAAGGCAATGGAAATGAACACAGACAAGGTTCCTTTGGTATTCTTGCATATAATCAAGGTACAAGAAAAGAAGGCTTTAATAATCAATTATCTTATATGAGTAGAGATTATCAAAGTGTAAACCAAATAAATGCTAGAAAATGGACTTTTGACTGTTCTTCATTTGCAGCTTACGTTTATTATCATTGTTTTGGAATTAATACAACTTATGGTTCAGGAAATCCTTATGTTGTATCTAAATTTGTTGAAGATGCACATAGTAAACGTTATTTCTATTTTATTATGAATAATGTTAAAGTATCGTCTATTGATTTTAGTCGCATGCAAAAAGGAGACTTAGTAATCATTGTTGGATCACATATTATGGTTTATATTGGTGATGGGAATATCGCTCACTTTTCTTCATCAGCTATCCAAAAAGGTTCCAACTTAGGAAGTGAAGTTGTTAAACTAAAAGATAAATATCCTAATAACAAAGTATCGGTTATAAGACTTAAAGATGGTGTTATTCCAACTACCAAAAAAGCAAATACGATAATAAAATGGCCAGATACTGGTAAAACTGAAGATTTATCTGATAAAGATGATAAGCCTGTAATAAAGATTACTAAAAAAGATTTTCATGATAATCAACTTGAAATAACAATAACAATGACCGATGATAAGGGACTTACAGGATATCAAATAACTCAAACAAACCCAACAGGTTACAAATCAATTAATCGCTTAAAAACATATACTACAAAAGAAATTATTAAAGATAATGGTACATACTATATATATGCTAAAGATACTAAAGGACAAATAACAAAATATGAATTTATTGTAAGTAACATTGATGATGATAAACCTGTTATTACAAAAGTATCATATCAATATCACTATAGTACTAATAACTTTGATATTGAAATAACTGCAACAGATAAAAATAAAATCATGTATTCACTTGATAACTCACAATATCAAGATAGTAATAAATTTAGTAATGTTTCCTTTGGTGAACATACTATTAAAGTTATAGATACAGCTAATAATGTTACAGAATATGTATTAAATTTACCAAATGATTTAATTCCCACAATTAATTTAAATTATAGTACTGAATACACGAAAAATCTTATTGTAACAATTAACGCTACTGATACTGAAGGTATTATTGGATATAATGTTACAAGAAATGATCAAGAACCAACAAGTTTTAATAGTTATACAAATAATATGACATATAATATTACATCTAATGGAACGTATTACTTTTGGATAAAAACTACTAGAGGTATCATAACAAATAAAAGTATTACCATAAATAATATTGATAATATTCCACCTACGATAACTAATGTTAATATTACAAGAAATTTCTCATCATATAATATCGAAATCGAAGCTAGTGATAATGAATGTGGTATTAGTTCATACTCCATAGATGGAACCAGTTATCAAGAAAGTAATATCTTTAATAATGTCGAAACTGTTAATGAAAATATTTATGTAAAAGATAAATGTGATAATATTGCAATATATAAAGTAGACTTAAATAACTTACCATCAATCGATTATAGTACAATATTATTAATAATATGCATAGTTATCGTAATTGTGATAATATTTATGAATATTTCAAGTATAAAGAAAAAGAGACGTTAGTCTCTTTTATTTTTATTTATAATAATCGGAATAATCATTATAATCATCATCATCTTTTTTTACTTTTCTTGTAGAAACAGTAATTTGTTTTTTATTAGAAAAACATGAACTAATAAACATTGCAATGATAAGAATAACAACGAATACTATTATGAAGATAAGGGTCTTATTAGATTCATCATCTTCTTTTACAACAGGTGGTTTAACTTCTTCTTTTCCATGACAATCTTCTTCGGAAGTAATATCTTCTACAGGATTATAACAAGCTTGATTTTCATAATCTCCCCATACATACTCATCATCACAAGTTTTATAACACTTCTTTTCAACTTTAACACATTTATTATTAACTAGTTTTTCATCGGGTTTACATGGATATTCTTTTTTTGAAACACATTTACCATCAACTAGTACTTCATCTTTCTTACAAGATTTAGTTGGTGTTTGAGTATCCTTTTTAACGCATTTACCATTTATTAGTTCTTCATCACTACCACATGATGGTGGAGGCGGTGTTTCTTTCTTAACGCATTTACCATCTATTAGTTCTTCATCACTACCACAAACAGGTGTTGTTGTAGGTGTTTTCTTAACACATTTACCATCTATTAACTCTTCATCATCCTTACAAGTAGTTGTTTGTGAGGCAATACACCTAATTTTATAATCATCAATAGTTTCACCACTTTTGCAACTTGTAACACAACTCTTATTATCTGAACTTAATAATTTTCCATCATTACATTTTACATACATTGTAGTAGTTCTTGTTTGACCATTGATTTTATAAGTTATTGTTGATGAACCTGAAGCAATAGGATCAAATTCAATACTTGCATTTTGGGTATTAGTTCCATTATGTGGTGTAACTTTTACAACTGATGTATTACTTGAAGTAACCGTTACTGATACATTTTTTCCATATTCATATACACATAATGCTTTATATCCTTTCCAAGAACTATTAAGTTCCAAGAATCCAGGAACCATACAGAAATTACTATTACTATATTTACTATCTTTATCAGAAGTACATGCACTTTTTGATTTATTTCCATATGATTTGGCACTTGTTCCTATAGGACATACTTTACAAAAATTATTTTTTCCATAATATACTTTTTCATTTCCTTCAGAATATGTACTATATGGACAAACTCGTGAATCAGTTTTTGGTTCTGGAACAAATTCACCTGGTTTAGTCGTTAAATAACAATTATTAATACTCTTTCTATCACCATCACTATGATTATATGAGTCAGGACAAGATACACATTTTGAATCTTTTATATATTCACCGTCTTTGCAAGTAAGCGTTTTAATGCAAACACGATATTCATCTGCTTTTTCACCAGATGGACATGATGTTAAACATGATTTTCCATCAGAACTTAAAAGTTTACCATCCTCACATAATACATTAATAGTATAAGTATCTTTCGTACCATTAAAAGTATAAGAAATGGTAGCTCTACCTGGTTTTAAACCTTTATATGTTATTACTGCATTAGTTTTATCATCACCATTAGTTACAACAGCAGATAAAGATGAAGGATTACTATTAGTTAATTTAATATCCGTCTTAGTACCATATTTATATGTACACCAATCTTCAAATATTTGCCCTACTCCGATGTTAAAATCATACCAAGTACATTTATCATGTCCACGAAAACCTGCTTTGGTACATTTATCTTTACCAGTTGCAGCCCAAGTCCAATTGGTTCCTGTACCATCTGGACACATTGTACAAGAATTTGTTTGATAATAATAAACTTTAACATTACCTTCAGAATATGTATCCAATCTACATTCTATTGGCTTTGATTCAGGTTTTGGAACAAAATATCCTGGTTCTGTTATAAGATAACAGTTCGACTTCATATTTCTTGCGCCATCACTATGATTATATCCACTAGGACATGATGAACAATAACCTTTATTTGATATATAATATTGTCCATCCTTACAATTATTTGCTAATGATGTTATTTCATTATTTAATTCGACTATTTCTTTAGAATGATAATATTTATTAGTTTCTCCTCGTAATACTATAAAAATGCTAAATATTATTGAACAAGCGATTAATATTTTTTTATTTATACTCATACCCTACTCCATATTCTAATATCATTATACTTAAAAGTAAGATCATATTCAATAAAAAAAGAGATTAAATCTCTTTTTTTTCGTTTGCATATAATCTTTGATATACTTTAGATTTTTCTAATAACTCTTTATGTGTTCCACTTGATTCTAGACTACCTTCATTAACAACATGAATAATATCCGCGTCAACAATAGTTGAAAGTCTATGGGCAACAATAACAATTGTATGATCATATATTAAATTATCAATAGTCATTTTGATATATTCTTGACTTTCATTATCAAGGGCACTTGTTGCTTCATCAAATAATATAATCTTAGTATTTAAAACTAGGGTTCTTGCAATCGCAATTCTTTGTTTTTGACCACCAGATAAGTTAACGCCACCCTCACCTATTATCGTATTATAACCTTTTGGAAGTGACATAATATATTCATCAATATAACTCTTTTTACAAGCTTCTCTAACTTCATCTAACGTGATATCATCCTTGACTAGCTTGAAGTTATCAAAAATACTCATATTGAAAAGGAATGGTGATTGACGAATAATCGATATATTCTTTCTAAGTTCTTCTTCTGATAAATCATTGATATTAATTCCATCAATCATGATAGATCCTTTAGTTACATCAAAGTATCTTAACAATAAGTTAAATAATGTTGATTTTCCATTACCACTACGTCCTACAATGGCAATTTTCTTATTAGTATCAATTGATAAATTAAAGTTACGCAAAGCATAATCTTCATTTTTACGATATTTAAAGTAAACATTTTTAAACTCAATGATACCTTTAGGATCAATTATTTTCTTATTACCAAATTTCTCATCTTGATATAATTTATTATTTAATAATTCATCAATTCTTTTTAAAGAAACCGTAACTTTATTATAATCAACCCCAAATGTTGATAAGGATTCAACAACTTCATCAATTCTCCAAATATAAGAATCTAACATTGAGAATAGTGCATAAACAATTTTACCATGTATGAAGAAATAAGCAGCTGTTGCCAAAATACTAAATTGAAGAATAAAATATGCTAGATTATTTAATGAATAATACCATACTTCATAATTTCTTATCTTCTTTTCATTAGAGAATAAATTATCAAGTCTATTTTTGATATTTAATTCCATATTTTTCTTTATACCTAATGATTTAATTTCACGGATACCAGTAATATTTTCAGTAACCGTCTTTACATAGTTATCTGACTCTTTCTTAATCTTCTCTTGCGTATCTTTAATCTTTGGGAAGAATTTCCATGAAATAAAGGCCATGGAAATTGCAAATAATAAGATTTCTAATCCTAATATCCAAGAAATATAAAATGATAAACCTAAAACAATAATAACAACAAAAGATTTGCAAACTAGTTTAATGAGACTGTTCAATAATGACATAACACGATCGGCATCATTATATAGCCTATTTACAAACTCTCCTACACCAATATCTTCAAAAGCTATTGTAGGAAGATTGTTTATTTTATGATACAAATCATTCGAAACATTTCTCATGAATTTAATTTCAAAATAGTTATATAATTTATCTCTTGGTATTTGTAATACAGAGTAACAAATAATATATATAAGTACCCATAAAAAGAAATATAACAAGAAGCCTTTAAAACTACCTCCTAACATTAATTCAACAGCATGTCCCCAAAGAAAAGCTGCCAATAAAGCTGGTAGATAAGTCATTAAGACTAATAAGATATATATAAAGATTTTGAACTTATCATCATGTAGATAATATAAAAGTACTTTAAAATTCTTAATCTTTTTCATATAATCACCTCCATACATTCAAAAAGAACCAGTAAATGGTTCTTTTAACTTCAGTAATCATATAAATTGCAAGTATGTTAAAAATTCGCGAGAATAATCTCACATAAACCATTTACTTTAAAATTTTCAAAATATAAATTTGTATTCATTATTCTCACTCCTTTCATTAAACTTGAGTTTACCATAACAAAGAATATTTTATTTGTCAACAAGATTTTTTATTATTTTTTCTAAGTAAATAAAAAAGATTATTATTTATAATAATAATCTTTATTTTATTAATATTTTTTTATTATCAAGAATATATTTAACACCATTTATTAATTTATCAATACAAAGACCAAAATAAAAGATATATTCTCCATTTAATTTTAGTCGTTCTAAGAAACAATCTAGATCATTAAAAATATTTTCTACTATTGAATTATATTCATTATAATTTTTGTTTATAACACATAATGCACATATTATTTTAAAACTATATAAAACTATTCGATAATCGTCATCTTCAAAACGAGCGTTAACTTTAAGTCTTAACAAACTATTATGATAATCATTAAATAACTTTTTAATGTCTTCATCTAATAAATATTTTACTCGTTTAATTTCTGTTTCTGGGTAGCGAAAATAAAAAGTTTCATCATTCTCAATAAGATTAATATAAAATATTATATCTTTTATTTGTTCATTTTCACCAAGAGTTATATTAACTAATTTTTGATATAAATTATCCCTGAAATAATTAGAAAAGTGAATTTTAAAAATACACATTGAATCCAATATTAAATAATACATATATGAATTTGTTAAGAAATGTTCATTATTATCTTCAATAATCTTTGCAAGTATTCTTTTTATCGGTGTTTTATTAGATGATAATGATTTAATAATCTTATTAGGAAAAAGAAAGTTAGCGTATTCTATTAATCGATTATAATAATAATCTACTTTATTCATGTTATTTTACCAAAACCTTTTGCGTTTCTAAGTAATTAAGTACAAAAGTAATTAAATTATATGTATCAAGAAATCCTTCATTAACAAAACTACCATATACTCTTACTCTATCTAAAAAACCTTGTATATCATCCAAAATAGTTGAAGCTAGTTCATTATAATCATATAATCTATTGTTAACTATACAATACGCACAAACTGCTTTTAATGATTGAGTAATAATTAATTCTTCACCTTCACTAATTTCAACCTCATCTAATTTCTCTAAACTATCATAAAAAGGATGTAATAAAGCCTCATGATCTTTGTCTAATAAGATTTCTACTCTATTAACTTCATCAACAGAATATACATAATAATTTGCCGTACTATTATAAATAAATTCGATATAAAACATAATATTGCGTAATTTCTTTTCAATATTATCACTTGCTAATTCATCTAAAGAATTGTAGATATCAGCTCTAAAGTTTGGGTTTTCTTCATCTTCAGAAATACATAATGATGTAAGTATTAAATAATACATATATGAATTTGTTAAGAAATGTTCATTATTACTTCTAATTAATTTTGCTAATACTTTCTTCATTGGATATGTCTTAGATGATAATGACTTAACATTCATTTCTGGGTAAGCAAAATCAGCATAATCACCAAGTCGACAATAGTAATAGTCTATTTTATTCATATAACCCCCAAAAAACTTCTTTATTATAACATTTATATATTTTTTTGACAAATAAAAACTCTAATAATTATTAGAGTTTTATTATTTATTTTTTACTTCTTATAACATCTAAAATTGATGGATGTTCTTTGTGATATTGAATAGCTTCTTCAACACTTCTTCTTTGTAGATCGATTAAGCATCCAGCTGATGATATAGCACCATCAAATAAATTCGTTTTACCAAGTTTTGTTGGATCATAACCTGGTAAGAATGGAATAATATTTGCTCCATGAAGAACAGCATCTTTAAGAACTGATTGACTATCATCAATTAAATATAGATGACTCATTAAATTTGGACATACTTCAAGTAATCTAGGATAAAAACTTGGAACATCCAAAATATTTTTCATAAACTCAATCTTACTTGTAGTTTTTCTATTAGGCATTCCATATTGTAATTGATGGAACTTTGGTAAGAAAATACCATCAATATTTGGGAATACATTTAACATTGTATTAATTTTACTTACATATTCACGGTCTACATTATAGTGTGATACTAAAATAACGAAGTCATTTTTTCTTCTTGTATTTAATAATTCACGAATGTAGTCAATACTTCTTGGAAAGAAATTACATGTTTGATATATTTCATCATAATTAATTCTTCCCATAAATTTTGGATCTACTTCTTCAAGTACACGATCAACTAAATCGAAATAAGCTTCTTGTGCAATACGTGAGTCATCCGTATTAGAACTATTTCTTGCTTCTTCGATACGACGATTTACTTCATCAAATTCATCTTTGGCGAATGTCATTATTTGTCTATCTTTAACTTGTTTTTCGTTAACGATAGTATTATCAATATCAATACAGATAATTCTAAATGGCTCACCACTAATGGCAGCATTATAAACATTGTTAATAAATTCAGCTTGTTTTAAAGCATTAATTTGTAAACTATTCATAACCATATCCTCCCTAAGAAATTATATAAATCTTCTTATAACATATCTTTTTTTATATGTCAATGTTTTTTGCCACTTACCATCATTGAACTGTGCACATTATATCATATTTTTAAAGATATGTCAAATATTGTCAATTATTTCTTTTGGAATACTTTATATCCCAATTTCCCAGCATTAATGTTATGTGACTGCTTTTTTCGTAAGAAATCAAGACATTCTGCTTCTATTTCGTACATTTTATCTTGATTTTCATCTCTTAAATATTTTCTTACATGACCAATATATCTTTCTACCCAATGTGTTAAATATAAGTAATCATATAATAATGGTGAATTAATATCATATATAAAACCAATATGAGATATAAATTGTCTCATTTTATCATATGGTACATCTTTGTTAGAACGATCTATTTGTTTATGACTCATAATTTCTTTTAAAGTTACATCATGTATAGGTATTTGCGCAAGTTCTTCAAATGGCATATGAAAAACCGTATCCATATCCGTATTAGGATCAACAAATGATGACATAACCGCTAACTTATCAGCATCACGAATATCTTTTACAACGGAGGTAGCAAGCGGAGATAAAATACCATAAGGAACATCTTTTGTACCATGATAAGCTATACCTGTATATATAAGATCACGATATATTAAATATAATTCTTCTGATAAATATTCTTTAATTCTTTCTCTTTCCATTGAATCATCAAATAAATAACTTAATCCTAATGTTGTATGATTAACTTTATTACTACCCATTTTTGTTCCAACTTTATGAATTTCTAATATTCTTCCAAAATCATGGAAAGTAGCAACTAAAATATTAGCAATTTGTCTATATGATTCATAATGATTAACTTCTGATAAATTAATAGCAATATCGATAACTTGTAACATATGAAGAAACTTTCTTTCCATTACTCTTAACATATCAATAAAATCTTTCGTTATCTTTTCATCATTAATACTTTTACTATTTAATATTATTTGAATATCAACGAAAGAACATTCAATAAAACTTACTAATTTATCAATTATTAAAGAAATGAAATGATAACTCATTCCATCTAATCTCTTTTTTATGTATTCAATATATACTTTATCTAAATTTAATGTATTAGTATAATTCATACAATCTCCTAAAAATATGTTCTATATTATACCACAAAATGATATTTTTTTCAAATTTAACATTCAAATCGATCAATTATCTTTTCTTTTAATCCGGTTTTACGATCAAGAGATGCATTATTATGAATAGCCATATTAATAGCTTCCATCTCTCCTAAAATATATAAATTATTCTTTGCTCGTGTTACACCAGTATATAAAAGTTTTCGATATAACATTCTTCTAAAAGTCGTTAATAAAACCATTAATACAACTTTATACTCACTACCTTGAGATTTATGAATACTAATAACATAGCCTAAAGTAAAATTAGTATAATTAGATTTATTATAGATTACAATATTACCATCATAATCAACCGTAATCTCTTTATTAATATTATCTATTCTTGTAATAATACCTAAATCTCCATTAAAGACATTATAATCTGGCATATTAACAAGTTCTAAGACTTTGTCATTCTCTCGATAGGTTACTTCCCCTATCGTTATTTCATTCTTATTCTTTTTCTTTGGATTAAAGATATCTCTTGCGATTAAATTTAAATTATCAATACCAAAATTAGTTTTATATAAAGGGGCCATAATAATAAAATCATTATAATTATAATCTTTATATGTTTCACATAACTCTATAAAATTATTAATCAATTTATTGTTAGTACATTCAATAAAAGTTAAATCATCACTTTTATTATAAATATCTTCATTAATACCATTATTTATGTTATAAGCAAGAGAAATAATATTACTATTTTCTTGTTGACGATATAATTCTTTTAAATAGATTACTTTAAACTTATTCGTATTAATAATATCTTTTAAGACTTGACCAGCGGAAACAGATGGTAATTGATTAACATCACCTACCATAATAATTTTGGTATTAAATTTAAGACCATTTAATAAACTATCAAAAAGGTACGTATCTATCATACTAGCTTCATCAATAATTACTAGTTCACAATCAACTTTATTCTTTTCGTTAACACCAAATGAATTGTTATCTTTATTCCATTTTAAAAACCTATGAATTGTTGATGCTGGCATATGAACCGTTTCAGTTATTCTTTTGCTAGCTCGACCTGTTGGTGCAAGTAAAATTACTTTTTCACATAACTCTTCATGACTTAATTTAAATAAATCACGATAAATATCAACAATTGATTTAATAATCGTTGTTTTACCTGTACCAGGTCCACCTGTAATAACTAAAAAGTTTTTAATAAAACTATTTCTTATCGCATCTTCTTGTTCTAAATTATAATCAAGTTTACTATCAAGTTCATTCTTCTTTAACAAATCTTCTAGCTTCTTATATTTATTATCGGGAAGTGTTTCAAGATAAGTTAATCTTCGTGCTATATTAGTTTCAGCATCAAACATTTTCTTTAAATAATATTTATTATCATCTAATATTAATTTATTTGTTAATACAAGATTATTTAATACTTCACTATATACATCACCATCAAGATATATTGATAATAATCTTGTTAAATAATTATAGATTTCATCACTTGTTAAATAAGTGTCACCAATTGTATTAATTACTTCATTTAAAATATAAATAATACTTGCTTCTACTCTTCTTTTATCATCTTTTATATAATCAAGTTTTAAAGCTAAACTATCAATCTTTTTAAAAGGAAAATTATCATCGATTACATCATAAATATTATTTTCAATAACATCGATTACTTTCTTTTTATATTTATTATATAAACTGTTACTATCACGATTATTGAAGCCAAATTCATTTAATTTAACAATAATATCAATACTATCTTGATATTCAAGTAAGGTATTATAAATATCTTCTCTATTCTTTTTAGTTATACCTCTAATACCAACAAGAGAATTAATATCATTTGTAATCATATTAATGGCATCATCGCCTAAAGAATCATATATTCTTTTAGCTTTACTTTCACCAATTCCTTTAAAAATACCACTAGATAAAAAAGATATAATACTATTTTCACTTGTTGGCATAATAATTTCATAGCTAGTTACATTAAATTGACTACCATATTTATGATGTTCAATAAATTCACCAGTTAACTTTAAATTATCTTCTAAATTAATATCTGTGAAATAACCTGTAAAAGTTATGGTTTTACCACACAACGTATTATCATCATATTCGGTTACTTTAAGTAGTCCTACAATATATCCATTGTCTGATGAAAAGATGGTTTTTTTATAAATACCTTCAATCATTTTTTCACCTTCTGACATTTTGGACAATAATATGTACCACGTCCACCTACTTTAGTTTTAATAATCTTACTTTTACAAATAAAACATTCTTCTCCTTCACGTTTATGTACCATTAAATTATCTTGATTATGACCAATAACACCCAAAGATGATGTATAACTACGAATTGTTGTACCACCAAATTCAATTGATTTATCAAGAATTTTTTTAGAATTAATAATAATATTTTCTAAATCTTTATCATTTAATTTAGAACCTGGTGTTTCGGGATTAATACGGGATGCAAAAAGAATTTCATCAGCATAAATATTACCAATACCTGCGATGATATCTTGTTCTAGTAATAATGATTTAATTGGTTTATTACGAAGTATTTTCTTCTTCAAATAATCAACTGTTAACTCATCACTATTAGCATCAATTCCAATATTACATAAAGGAGTATCAGTAAATAGTTTATCTTTAGTAACTAAATCCATTTTACCGAATTTTCTTGTATCATGATAACGTAGGGTTATATCATCTAAATAAAAAATAACATGTTCATGCTTCTCTACTGGTTCACTCTTATCTTTAAGGAAGAATTTACCTTCCATTCTTAAATGACTTACTAAATAATAATCATTTAATTCAAAGATTAAATACTTACCACGACGATCAATATCAATAAATTTTTGATTAATAATATTATTTATAAAATCATTATAATTAGATTCAATAATTCCTTTATAATAAACATCTATTTTCTTTATTGTTTTACCAATAATTTTCTTTTTTAATACTCTTCTTACAGTTTCAACTTCAGGTAATTCTGGCATATATAGTCTCCATTTAATACAATTAGTTTATAATAATAATACTTAATTGTAAAGAAGTATACATTATGAAAATTGAAATCCATTTTAATTGACGATATTTTTATAAAATGATATATTTATACTGTGGTGATAATATGTATGACAATAACAATTTTGATGAAAATCAAGATGATAATGAATATATAGATTACAATAAATCATATAAAAAAGAAGGCTTCTTTAAAAGACTATTTGGTGGTAAAAAGAAAGAAAAAAAAGAAGAAAAAGAATTTGATAATTTTTATCAAAGAGCTTATCAACAAGAAGAACCTGTTGTTAAAGATGATTTAGTTAAAAAAAGAGAAATAAAAGATTATGGTAAACCTGTTCCTAAAGAACCAGAAAAAGTAACCGTAAGTCAAATGTTAAATAAAAAACCAAGTGAATATGTTAATAATAAAAAAAATGATGGAGAGCTTGAGTTTAATTATTATCAAGAACCAATAATTATTGAACAAAAACCAGAAGCAGCTATTAATAAAAAAACAGCATATATTATAATTGGATCTCTTGGTGGACTTGCACTTATTATTTTCTTAATTACGGTAATATCAAAATCTAGTACTAAATATGAATTAGCAGTTGGATTTAATTCTATTTCTTTAAGAAGTGGTGAATCAATGCAAATTCCAGTATTAACTAATGATACTGCAAGAACAAAATATACTATTGATAATTCTAATATAGCAACCGTTAACTCTAATGGTTTTATTCAAGCAAAAGAATTTAAAGAAAATAAACAATATTTACAAACTAAATTGAAAATTGGTGGTGAACAAATAAATAAAACAATAACCGTTTATATTGTTCAACCAAAAGCTATTATTCCTCTTGAAAATTTTGAAGTTCAAGAATCAATTACTCTTAAACGTGGTGAAAGAAAAATGATTGAAATTACTAATATCAAACCACCATATAATACACAAACATTAAAATATGTTTATGAAAGTAGTGATTCTGGTATTGCTATCGTTGATTCTATGGGAGTAATTACAGGTGTTAAAGCAGGAAATACAACTGTTAAAGTACGTAATACATCTAATCAAGAATTAAATAAAGTTATTAAAATAACAGTAAATTAAAAAGATTCAAGTTTTCTTGAATCTTTTTTATCTTGTTAAAATATAATCATTAATAATAGAAGGATCTTCATTATCAATAATAATACGTCTTGTATAGTTAATTACAGGAATATCAAAGTTCTTATCATCTAACATATAAACAAGCGTTTTTAAGGTATTATAGCCCTCTACAGTGTGTGTTTTAAGATATTCATTAGCTTTATCACGATCAGTTGCAATTAATTCACCATAAGTGTAATTACGACTTGTTTTACTATTACAAGTAAGAATTAAGTCACCAATACCACAAGGAGTGATTAAACTATTTTTTTCTCCTCCTAAGGTAACAATTAATCCTTCCAAATCACGAATAGCCCGTACCATAAATAAAGCAACTGTGGAATCCGATTTATTAAGACCATGTAAAATACCTGATGCTATAGCAATAACATTTTTAATAGCACCTGATATTTCAAGACCAACTAAATCATCAGTTCTTTCAAGAGTTAAATATCTACTAGATAAAATATCATTAGTAAGATTATAACTATTATCTGTATTTGCATAAATTGATAAACTAATAGGATTATTATTAATTAAATCAATTGCAAAACTAGGACCAGAAATAACGGAGAAATCTGGATTATTAATATATAAATTATATATTTGATAAACCATTAAATATTCTTTTTCTAAAATACCTTTACTAGCTAAAACAAAAGTTTTATTAGATAAATCATACATAGATAATTCTTTAATATTTTCTTTTAGATAAGGTACTGGAAGCACAATAACAATAATATCACAATTATTAGTAAACTCTAATAAATCATTTGTTATTTTGATATCGCTAGGAATTGTAACACCCGGTAAAACCTTATTTTCATGATGAGTTATGATATAATCTCTTTCTTCCCTAAACTTCGTCCACATGATAACTTCATTATCTTTTCTATGGGCAACTATTCCAAGAGATATACCAAAGGCCCCTGTTCCAAAGATGCCTACTCTACTCATTCAAAAGCTCCATCATAACTTCATTAGCAAGAGCTGGAGATAGACTACCACGAGTTTCCTTCATAATCATACCCATTATTGCTTTAGAAGCTCTTTCATTACCAGATTTATATTGATTAACTAAATCAGAATATTTATCTAAAATTTCACTTACAGTTTTTTTAATTTCTTCTTTATCACTAACAAGATTTAATCCTTTATTAGATAAAATCTCATCAATAGATAAATCATTTTCCATTAAATCAACTAAAATTTCTTTAAAAATCTTATTACTAATTTCATTTTTATCAAGACGGTTAACTAAATCACGGAATTTAGAATCAGTAAGATGTGTCTTATCAATAGTTACATCATTTTTATTTAAGTAACTTGCAATGTCACCTAAAAGAAGATTAGAAGCAACAACTAAATTAATATCTAAGAATTTTTCTAAATAATCAGAGATATCTTTATTAGCAATAATCTTTTCAATATTAATTGGATTAATACCAGCTTCTTTATAACTTTCTCTTCTTTCATCAGGCATTCTTACTAAATCATTGGTATTATCATCAATAAACTTATCATCAATATTTAAATAAGGAATATCAGGTTCAGGGAAGTAACGGTAATCATTACCAACTTCCTTAACACGCATGGAAATTGTACTTAGTGACTTATCATCAAATCTTCTTGTTTCAGGAATAATCTTTCCGCCAGACTCTAATATTTCTTCTTGACGTTTAGCTTCGTATTCAATCGCAACACCAACATTACTAATAGAACCAATATTTTTCGTTTCTACTTTAGTTCCCCATTCTTCTGTTTTAGATATTGATACATTAGTATCACATCGCATAGAACCTTCTTCAATCTTACAGTCTGATACACCTGCATAAAGAAGTAATTCACGAAGTTTAGTTAAATATAGTACAGCTTCTTCACTAGTTTCCATACAAGGTTCTGTAACAATTTCAATTAATGGAACACCTGCACGATTAAAGTCTAATAGACTATTTTTTTCGCCATGAACACTTTTACAAGTATCTTCTTCAATATGCATCTCTAAAATATCGATTCGTTTTTTAGTTCCATCTTTTTTGGTAACTTCTATATATCCATGTGTTCCAATAGGAGTTAGAGCTTGCGTTATTTGAAATCCTTTTGGAAGATCTGGATAGAAATAATTTTTACGATCAAAATGCATTTTACGAGATACATTAAGATTTAATACTTTACAAGCTTTAAGAGCTAATTTAACAACATCCATATTAAGTACCGGAAGGGTTCCTGGATAACCTAAGTCAATAACGTTAACATTAGTATTAGCCATACTACCATAATTAGATAAAGCTGGAGAAAATATTTTATTATTAGTCTTTAGTTCACAGTGAACTTCAATACCAATTGTTTTTTTATAATTACTCACTTACTTTTCCCCCTTCCAAATCTAGATTTAATTCTTTTTCAATGAAACTAGCAAGTTGATAAATTGTAGCTTCATCAAAATTATTACCAAGAATTTGAAGTCCAATAGGTAATTTCTCACTATTAAAACCAATTGGAATAGAAATACAAGGGAAGCCTCCCATATTAGCATGCATAACTAAGATATCATCCATAAAACAATGTAATGGATCATCTTTACCACTATTAAGTGGATAAGCACATCTTGCTGCACTTGGACCAATTATTAAATTATATTCGCTAAATATCTTTTTAAAACTTTTTTGTAAATCATCACGAATTTGCATAGCTTTACTATAATAGATTTTAGCATTCTCGCCACTAAGTATATAACTACCTACCATGATTCTTCTTTTAACTTCATTACCAAAACCATATTGTCTTGTTTTTAAATATAAGTCTTCAAGATTCTCTGGATCAGGGTAACTATATCCATAACGAATACCATCGAATCTTGCAAGATTACTACTAGCTTCACCCATGGCAATAATTTGATAAAGAATTACCGCCATATCAATATGATTAATATCAACCATATCAACTTTAACATTATTCTTTTCTAACATTTCTTTTATTTCTAATACTTTATTACGTACTTCAGAATCAACAAAATCAGATAAGAAATAATTAGGGATAGCTACTTTAAAATCTTTAAGTGGTTTACCAATAAGTCTTGTAAAATCTTCATTAGTTTCAACGCTCGTCATATCACGATCATCTTTACCACAAATAACATTTAGTAAGTTAGCATTTTCTAATACATTTCTTGTCATTGGGCCAATTTGATCTAAGCTACTTGCAAAAGCAACAAGACCATATCTTGATACTCTACCGTAACTTGGTTTCATACCAACAATACCATTAAAACTTGATGGTTGTCTTATTGATCCACCTGTATCACTACCTAAAGCCAATGGTACAAGACGTCCTGCTACAGAAACAGCAGAGCCACCACTAGATCCACCAGGAACTCTTTCTTTATTCCATGGATTAATAGGTGTTCCATAGTAACTAGTCTCAGAAGTACTTCCCATTGCAAACTCATCCATATTAGTCTTACCTATAATTAGCATATGATGTTCTTTAACTAAATCAATAACACCTGCATCATAGATAGCTTCAAAATTAGAAAGAATTTTAGAAGCACAAGTACATAACATGCCATTAACCATAATATTATCTTTAATAGCAATTGGAATACCAAAGAATAAATCATCTTTAGGTACTTCCATTTTTTCTAGTTCTTTAGCTTCTTCTATTACTTTATCATTCATTGTAATAAAAGCATTTAAGTTATTTTTATTAATTCTATCTAAACATTCATTAACTAAATCAACAGGTTTAATTTCACCTTTTACTAAAGCTTCATGAATTTCATTTAAACTTTTATCTATATATTTACTCATTAACCATCACCGGTACTTCTACGAAGTTTCCTTTCTTCTTAGGAACATTCTTAAGAATATTATCAGTTTCTATATTATCTACTTTACCATTATCAAGAGGAACTTCATTTTTACATGGTGAAATCATAAATTCTTCATCAAAATCAGACATTGTTTTGATTTTATCAATTTCATCAATCATTTTCTTTAATTCTACTTGATATCTAGTAATATCATCTTCTGATAATCCTATTCTTGCTAAATGAGCAACATGTTCTACTTCTTCTCTTGTTAATTTATCCATTTTATCACCACATTTCATTACTTAATTATATACTAAAAGTTATTATTTTTAAACATAAAGATAATAAAAAAGGCATAAAATGCCTTTTTGTATTAATCATTACTAGAAGTATCAATTATATATGGATTTTCCATACTGCCATCACCACTAGAATATTCAATTCCTGGAATAAGAGATATTGTTGGTCTAACCCCTAGATATTTATAGACATCAGGATTTCCGTAATCGCTATTTAAACTACCACTAGGTGCAACATAATAACCAATTGCATAACCAATACTTCCAAAATAAATTGGTGTTAAATGCCAATAATACTGTCCTGTTTTTCTTAATAAAGCATTACCTATAATTTGTAATTCAGGACTTGTTGCTAATCCAACCTTATATGTTAATTTTGCTTTATTGTTCAAAGTACTAAATTTATCAGTTTCATTTGTACAACTTAGGTTTACCAAAGTTGATAAAGAATAATGTGACTTAAAATCCATATAATCAATTATTCTTCCACCATCAGGATTCCAACCATTTGTTTCACCATTCTTTTGACTTCGATCATTACAATAAATTGTATCTTCTATATATTCATCATAATCTAGCATATACCTTTTGTACCATAAATCTATTCCTGTCTTAACAACAGAATCATATGTGTTAACATCTTCATTATATAGCATCTTATTCAATGCTGTTTCAACATCTTCTCCATTTTCCAGAACAATATAACTTAGTGATGCACCTCCAAAAAATGAATAGAAAACATAAGATATTTTCTCACATTCGCCATTGTTGTTCCAACAAGTGTAATGTGCATTATATAGTAGTTCTTTGTTTGCCATATCTTTAAAGTTCCAAAAACTTACCTTTGTGTCATCATCAAGTATATATTTACTTCCATCCCAAGTAAAACTTTTAGAATATGTATTCATATCATTTACTTTAATATAGGACATTTCTGAATCAGAAATATATGTTGTATACCATAATTCATTACAAATACCATTCACTGCATTTTTGCATATATATTTATTTTCTTTTACATTTGATCTATCTCTATACCAATCTTTTCTTTCAATTGTTTGATAATCATTTATTGTATATGTTCCATCTCCGTTTTCAATATAACTGTCACCATATATATATATATCATTATAATCCGACAAATTATGATTTGGTGAATCTGAAAGCTTAATATAATACATTAATCCGTCGTTCCTAATTCCTGCTATATAATTGACACTCGAACTCGAAATTGTTTCAGATGAAGTATTAAATGAATATTTTCCAACTAAATTAGGATAATCAGCAGAATTTGGTACTTGATATGGATTATCAAGATTGTATCTATTTTCAACTGGACTTCCCCAAGTTACTGAATCTGAATACCACCATCCAGCATAAATCCAAGAGTGCGAAAGCATTGTTTCCTTATATGAGCCAATACTTCCATATGTATATCTAGTGTTATACATATATCCTACATCTTCTGGCAAATTAAACTTTGTATTAAATTGTAAACTTCCAAATTGTGCATAATTCGAATTAGAACTTATAGATAAAACATTATAATTTAAATTGTTATCTAAGGAATTAACATAATATAATGTTGTGCATGTGCTATTCCCTGAGGTTGATCTACAAGTAAATTCTCCTATCTTAATTTCACCAGTACTAACAGAACCCGACAAGCCAAATTTTTTTGATACACTATCATAAGTATAATCTGTTCCATAGTAATAATTAGTTGCTAGCGTTTGCGTTGTATTTGATGCATATCCGATGTGTGTGCCTCTACTAGCTAAACATTTACCATCTTCTACTTCACCATTATAAATTAATTTAACGCCCCCAGTATCAGTTGTTCTTAACATTTGCCAACAATGATTCGCAAATATAACATTGTTTTTGTCGAGTATTGTTGTTGCAGTTTCATTATTCGATGCATAATAATAATAAATATTACTTGTTCCAACATTATTATAAGAATCTTGATGAGGTCCAGTATATTCTTTTGCATATGTTCCTATATTTGCCTCACCTTCTAAAACTCTATATAAAGTTAATTTTTCATGAATAGTACCATCCATAGATTTAAGAGTATCTTGTTTAGTCCATGTTGCTCTTATATGAACATCATGAGTTGGCATAACAAACATATCATCATTAATAAATTTAATATCTATACTATCATTACTATCAATATCCCATCCTTTAAATAAGTATCTAGGACAAGCTAAACTATCACTTCTTTTGGTTACTGTTTGATAGGACATATATTCTTCATTTTCTATTGATGGTAATGTACAACCATCTGGTGTATTCGTATCATAAATAACTTCATATACATTTTTAAGTACTGGAGTTAATTCGCTCTCTCTTGTTTTTTCTTGTTCATCAGGTAATTTTGATACAATCGTTTCACTCTTGTTTGTTGGATAAAATCCTCTCGTATTATGAAAAACTTCTTTCAATTTTAGATTAATTAGCATTTTAACATTTCGTCCGGTTATATAATTATTACCAAGATTCCATGTTATCTTTTGAACACCATTCTCAGTATTTAATGATACTTCCCCAAATGGAACATTAATATCATTTACGGATTCAACATAGAAATAATCATTATTTATATAATCTGTTATTACAAAATTATCATATGTGAATGGAGTGACTGCTGCATCAAATAAAACATTATTTAAAGTATCTTGATCAGCAATAAATTGATAATCAGATATTCCTACTATTTCTTGAATAATATCTTTACCCATTTCATATTGAATTCCATTTATAGTCATATATGGGTATTTGCTTTTTAATAATTGATATGTTGCTATTTGGTTTGGGGTATCTACATTTGGATAACCATCTGTTAAGAATAACAATACCAAATCTTTATTATCTTCTTTAACATAATTCTCCATTACTATATCTGCATTTAATAAACCAGCATTATAATTTGTACAGCCTTTGTCATTTAAATTCGTAATATAATTTACCATTTGATCTTTATCATTGATAAATCCTGATATTACTTCAGATGTTGTATCGAATGTTATTAAAGCAATACTATTATGACTATCTGAAAGTAAATAATTCGTTAAATCAATTGCATCTTGCTTTGCTCTATCTAGCTTATCTCCTCTCATTGATCCTGATATATCCATGACAAATATTACATCTTTATATCTACCTTCAGCTGTCTTCATTACTGAATTTACATCAAATGTTACTCTTGCTTTTCCAAATTCTACCCATTCGGCTGATTTATCAATATGCCATGAACCAGGAGCATTATAATCATTACTTTGTATTTCAACACTTTTTATCTCTCCAGTATAAGGAATAGAAAAAGAATTTGAAACAAAAATCATTACAATGGGAATTAATAATAATACAAATAATAAATACTTTTTATCTTTCATACTATCTCCATATTATCATTTTATAATATTTAAAAATTTTATTCAACAAAAAAAGGACTTATTAAGTCCTTATTTATTATATTCTTTTAATCTATTAAGTAGTTCACGCATTTCAAGGTCATATCTAACTCCTTCCATGCCTCCTACTTCTTTTTCGATATCTTCTTTCTTTGCTTTATATTTCTTTGCTAAGTCATCAATTTCTTTTTCACATGCTTTATCATCAATTTCAATCTTTTCTTGATTTAATAATTCTTCAAGAATTAAACGATATGTAACATTTTTCTTTGCGTCTCCCTCTAGTTGTTTATGCATATCTTCATGTGTTGTTTTAGTAAATTGATAATATAAATCCATTGAGATACCTTGACTTGCTAATTGATGTTCCATTTGATGCATCATATGATGTACTTCTTCATCAATCATTTCTTCAGGAATATCAACTTCAGTATTATCTGCAATCTTAGCCATTACATCATCAACAAACTTATTCTCAGCTTCTCTTTCTACTTCCATTTGTGATTTGTGTTCTACTAAAACCATCTTTACAACTTTAACTTTTTTCTTCTCGTGTAAAATTTCTATATTCTCTTGACGTATATCCTCCTTATTTAAATTTTAGCATATAAAAAATCTACACTTTTTATTTCGTGTAGATTTTTTTCAAATCACTTCTTTATGCCTTTTTATATTTTAATTTCCGCTTGTATCAACAACATATGGATTTTCCATGCTACCATCACCACTAGAATATTCAATTCCTGGGATAAGAGAAACTACCGGGCGCACGCCATTCGCGATGTTGACGCCATTGAAGCCAAAGAATCCATTACCGACGACGTAAATGGTATTGACGAAACGACCGCGAGCTTGGAAGTAGTTGAAGTCGTTAGGGGACGCAAGCCAATAACTCGTCAAGCGAAGAGAAATAAAATCTAATAAGTTCATCTCTTGAATGGTTTCTAATCCTACTTTATAAGTTAGTTGTGCTTTATTATTTAATGTACTAAATTTATCCGTCTCATTTGTACAACTTAAATCACTTACATCATGCTCTTTAAAGCTCATTGTATATGATAAGCTTCCACCATTTGGATTCCAACCATCTGTATTACTATTTCTTAGACTTCTATCATTGCAATAGATTGTATCTTCTATGTACTCATCAAAATCATTTAATATATATTTCTTATACCACGCATCTACACCAGTCTTTATTGTTGAATTTGTCGTATTTACATCGTTATTATATAACATTTCGTTTTTAGCATCTTCTATACTCTTTCCACCAGTTATATTTATATAATAAAGTGATGTTGAGGTTAAGGAATAAGCGCTTAAGTAATAAATGTAAGAAATAGTTGTACATTCTCCTGTTGTATTAAAGCATGTATAATGTGCATTATTTAAACTTGTTTTATTTGTACTATCATTTATATTCCAAAAAGATACTGACGTATCATCGTCTAAGAAGTACTTATAAGTGTTATCTTCTGGATCTAATTTATATTCAAAGCCTTTTGCATATTTATAGTTGTTTGATACTTTTATATAAGTCATACTAGTATTACTCGTTGATATTGTAAACCATAAATCATTACATGTATCATTTGTTGCGTTTTTACATACATATTTATTTTCTCCTACATTAAAATACACTGTATACCAATCACTTCTATTTATTGTTGATGGTGGATTACCATCTTGATTTGTTATTGTATAAGTTCCATCTCCATTATCTGTATAACTATCTCCATATGTATATGTATAATTGAAATCAGATAATGTATGATTTCCAGTATCATTTAATGTAATGTAATACACATTTTTTCTATTTACTGCTACTACATAATAGACATATGAACTTGTATATGTTTGTGAACCATTTATAAATGTATATTTACCTACTAAATTATTAAAGAAATTTGTAGCGCTCATTTTAGGATTTTTTAAATTATAATTATTTGCTTTTGGACTTCCCCAAGTAACAGAATCAGCATACCAAGTTGATGAATTTAACGATGTACTACCTAGCATTGTTTCTGTAGAAGTCATTGGCTTTTGATTATAAGTATATCTCGTATTATACATATATCCTACATCTGCAGGTGAATTGTAATTAGCATTAAATTGTAATTTCCCAAATTGTGAATAATTAGAACTTGAATTTAGTGGTATTACATAAGCGCTAGTTGAACTACTATATCCTTCTATTAGATATAATGTTGCACAAGTAGTATCACTCGTTGTTTGCTTACAAGTATATTTACCTGATAACGTTGGAATTGTACTTGATGCATTAGAAGTTGTTACATCTTGTGAACTTATTGTTCCTGATAATTTAAAACTACCATTTTCATATGTATAATCATCTCCATAGTAGAATGTTCCAGATAAGCTTTGTTCAGTTCTTGACGAGTATCCTATATGATTACTTCTTCCCGTTATACTACCAATAGTATTCATACATTTACCATCTTCTGGTTCCCCATTATAAAGAAGTTTTACACCACCAGTATCAGTAGTTCTTATCATTTGCCAACATTGATTTGCAAAAATAACATTATTCTTTTCTTTCATTACCGTCTCAGCATCAGTACGATTATTTGCATAATAATAGTAAATATCACTTGTTCCACTATTATCGATTGAATCTTGATGATTGCCTGTATATTTCTTTGCATATGTTCCCACTTCTGCATCATTTTGCAATACCTTATATAACGTCATTTTTTCTTTAACTTCTCCATCCATTGATTTAACAATATCTTGTTTTGTCCATGTACCTCTTATATGTACATCATGGGCTGGCATGATAAATTTATCATCATTTATAAACTTAATACCAACTAAATCATTACTATCAATACTCCATCCTTTAAAGATATATCCAGGACAAGTTAAACTATCACTTCTCTTCGTTACTGTTTGATAAGGCCAATAATCTTCATTTTCAATTGATGGTAATGTGCATCCATTTGGTGTATTCGTATCATAAATAACTTCATATACATTTTTAAGTACTGGTGTTAGTTCACTATCTTTTGTTTTTGAATCCTCATCAGGTAATTTTGATGCTATTATTTCCCTTTTATTTGTTGGATAAAATCCTTTTGTATTATGAAATGCTTCTTTTAATTTTAGATTAACAAACATTTTAACATTACGACCTGTTGCATAATTATTACCAAGATTCCACGTTATCTTTTGAACACCATCAACAGTATCTAGAGATACTTCTCCAAAAGGAACTTTAATATCATTAACTGATTCAATATAGAAATATTCATCATTTACATAATCTGTTATTACAAAATTCTCATATTTAATTGGAGCAAGTGTTGCATCAAATAAAACATTGTTTAAAGTATCTTGATTAGCAATAAATTGATTATCTGATATTTCAATAATTTCCTGAATTATATCTTTTCCCATTTCATACTGAATACCATCTATAGTCATATATGGATATTTATCTTTTAAAACAGTATATGTTGCAACTTGATTAGGAGTATCTTCGTTTGGATAACCATCTGTTAAGAATAATACTATTAAATCTTTATTAGCTTCTTTAACATAATTTGACATTACAGTATCAACATTTAATAAACCAGCATTATAATTTGTACAGTCTTTGTAATTTAAATTCGTAATATAATTTACCATTTGATCTTTATTATTAGTAAAACCTGATACAATTTGAGAAGTTGTATCAAATGTTATTAAAGCTATTTTATT
>CAMJWT010000007.1:0-82561 GCA_946409545.1 uncultured Clostridia bacterium
TATGGTATAATAAAATAAATAGTAGTGTTGAATAAAATAAAAGAAATATGTTCTTGTTTTAGATGGAAATGATACTGCTGTAGGTTAAATGTGAAAAGAATATGGAGGAATATGAGAGATGAATAAAGATGAAATTAAAAGAACAGAACTTTATCATACTGGGAAAGCAAATAATGTATATTTAACTAATAATCCAGAGTATATTGAATTAGAAGCTTCTGATCGAATATCTGCAGGAAATGGTGTAAAAAGAGATGTAATAAGTGGTAAAGGGATTGCAAACAATATTGTATCTACAGCAATTTTTGAAATGCTCGAAAGACGTGGAATAAAAACTCATTATGTTGGTCCTGGTTCAAATGAATCATCTAAAATTGTAAAAAGAACTACGCCAATACTACTTGAAGTAATAGGAAGATTTAAAGCTGCTGGTAGTTATGTAAAAAGATATAATGTTCCAAATCTAATGCCATTTGATCCATTGTACATCGAATATACATATAAATCCGATTCAGCTGGGGACCCCTTAATTGGAGCTGATGCTATAATTGCGAATGGAATATTGACACGTAGAGAATTAGGTTACGTCGAATATATAACTGAGCAAGTAGGGATTTTAATTAAAGAATTTTTTGATGAATGTAATGCTGATTTAATTGATTTTAAAATAGAATTTGGTAGACTTCCTGATAATCAAATAA
Organism: uncultured Clostridia bacterium; assembly: GCA_946409545.1. Taxonomy (GTDB): domain Bacteria; phylum Bacillota_I; class Bacilli_A; order RF39; family UBA660; genus RUG12783. Next base: position 702 of record CAMJWT010000007.1, read on the forward strand.
TTGTAATTGATGAGATTTCTATAGATACATGTAGAATTTTAGATAAGGAAACTGGTAGAAGTCTTGATAAAGATAGATTTCGTAATGATATGGGAGAAGTTGCAGAAACATATCAAGAGGTAGCAGAAAAAGTATTAAAGAAAATAAAACGTTAGTCAAAAAAATCTAATAAAATTTTTATAAGAAGAAGTGATATAAATTGAAAAAAGTTTTAGAAAAAGCAAGAAATATTATGATTTACTTTATATGTTTTAGTTGTATTGGATGGATATATGAAGTGTCATTATTTATTATTAGAGACCACATACTTGTTAATAGAGGGGTTTTATATGGACCATGGTTACCAGTTTATGGTTTTGGTGGATTTATCATTTTCAGTTTATTTAATAAACTAAAAGACAAGCCTATAAAAATAAAAAAAGTTAATATACGACCATTATTAATATTTATATACATGACGGTAATAGCAACGATAATTGAACTTTCTACAACATATATATGCGATTTAGTAAATTTTGATTGGACTAAATTATGGAACTATGGAAGTAAATTTTTGAATTTTCAGGGACGTGTTGCTCTTGTTCCAAGTACTATTTTTGGAATTATTGGCATAATAGCAATATATTTAGTTGTTCCTTTAATTGATAAAATTAAGAATAGTAATAATAAAACAACAAACATTCTTATTTATATAATAATTGTATTATTCTTAATAGATGTTATTATTCATATATTTACTGGAAGTACATATACAGGTCCAGTATAAAATTAAGAATAAAGACTAGAGAAATCCAATTTTTTTGATATAATATACTTGAGGTGACTAGATGAAAAATAGATTAAAAAAATTATGCTTATTTTTATTTACTTTAATGTTAATAACAACTAATGTATTTGCCAATTTTGCGATTATAGAAACTAAGAAGGTTGAAGTAACAATAAAAGGTATAAATGAAGAAATTGAAAAGATAGAATTATATACATATGGTAGAAAAGTATCATTCGAAGAAGTTTTTGGTGGTACATTTGATATGTCAATTGTGGATGATACTTATTTAAATTCAGCATATATAAGAGATGAAGTATCTCCTTTTACAAAGGAAGATTTTGTTGAAAATAAAAACTATGATGACAATAAGTATATGGTAAATATATCTTATTCATATGATTATCGATTTACAAGTAAAACAGAAGACTCTTATATCGAATATGGTTTTGATCAAAAATTTAATAATATGAATGAATTAAAAAATGGTGTAAAAAATCATAATCGTGGCTCATCTGGATCATATAATACAAACTTAAATCTTGAAAATTATGATGATGAATTAGAAAAATACATTGATAATGCTAAATTATCTTGTGAAAGAACAATTTCTTACTCTATAAATAAATATGAATTTTATAAAGAATTATCAACAAGTTTAATAAAAGATAAAACAATGAAATTTGATCTTGATGACTTTAAATCAAGGGAAGAATTAATAACAAAAGATGGAACTGAAAGTGAAATATTTATGATTAGATTCTATCCTAAAAATAATAATAAAAAAGATTATATTATTGGTGATAATATAATAAGGCAAGATTCTCATATTAAAGAGAGACCAAGTATTAAATCTGTTAATATTGAATATAACAATCAAGGTGGGGAAGAACCAGTTCCTCCAACTGAAGAGCCACCAACTGAAGAGCCACCAACTGAAGTTGAAAGAACATTTATGAGTGTATTAAAAGATAATGTATCAAATATAATAATTGCCTTAGTTGTAACTTTAGTAATTGAATTAATTGTTGCATTTATTATGAAATTAAAGTCATATGGAGTAATTACTATTACCAATATAATTACCCAAATAATATTACATATTGCAACGATTATTATGATAGTTAATTATGAAACTGTTCCAATGTATTTCTATTATATAGCGGAAATATTGATTGTAATAATTGAATTTGTAGTATATGCATTATTTATTAAAGATATTTCTAAAAGTAAACTTGGATTATATTCATTATCAGCTAATGTTTGTAGTTTTGGTATATCTTTGTTAATACATTATTTATAGTTAATTATAGTTGATAATATATTTGTTTTTCATTCATATGCTGTAATTAAAAAAAAATTATGACTAGAGAAATCTAGTCTTTTTTTATGTTATAATACTGATAGGTGGTTTATATGTTAATTAATAGAAGAATTAAACTAGGTGATAGAAATTTTTATATTAATTGTGAATGTGAATATAATAAAAAAGATGGATATATTGCTTTAGAATTAAAAAATTATAAAGATAAGTATTATGATGATGGAGACTTGTCAATATTAATAGAAAAAATAGAGAATAATTATGATGATTCTACTTATAAAAAATATGATACTGAAAAATGGCTAGTATCTGATTGTTTATATATATATGATAATATCCCATTTATATCAGGTGTAGGTGATTATAAAGTATCACCTGTCGATGGAAATATTGTTTCAACAACGTATATTTCAAAAGAAGAATTAGATGAATTTATAAAAAATAATAATATTGAGATGAATGATAAAAATAAATTTAAATTAGTGGATGAAAGAACGTGGTTTTTAAAATAAAAAGGCTAGAGATATCTAGTCTTTTTTGATATAATAATTGGCATCTATGGGGGAATAATATGGAAAAAGAAATAATAAAAGTTAATCCCATTATAATATATCCAGAATGTATAATAAAAAATGGTTACCAAGATAATTGTTTTGAATGTGATAAGAAAAATGAGTGCTTATCTCCAAGAAGTATGTGTATAAAACCATATAAGAATCATAAAGATGGTTGTCCTAACTTTGGAAAGTTACCAACATGTCCTCCAAATATTCCTTGTATGTATGATCAAGTGTTTGATACAAGTGATGTATATGCCGTAGTTACAAAATTTAATTTAGATGAATATTTTGCTAAAAGAAGAAAAAATAGACCTGATTTAGCTGAAGGCCAAATTAGAAATATTAGAGTTTGGCAACCAATTGCTTTAAAAGAAAATGATTATGCGATTAGTGAATTTTACAAAGAAAATCCTGATAAAAAAGAATATGTAGCTACAAGGTTATTAGAATGTATGGGAGTAGATGTTATTAACACTATGAAAGAAGTGGGGATAGATATTAAATTCCCAGTAGAAGATTATGCGTATAGAGTTTCTTTTCTTGCTAAAATATATGATGATGCCTTAGAAAAATATGGCTTTGAGATACATGAAGAAAACAATGGAATGAAGAAAGGAATAAAATCTTTAGTTAAAACAAGGAATAATTATGGAAAGAAAACTATATAGATTAATTAATGAAAATGGTGAAGAATATTTAAGTAGTATCCCTGGTTCTTTTGGGGGTAATAAAAGATTAAAAATATATGGTAGACTTGATTGTCCTTCTGCTAATAGATGGATAAAAAAGGGGTATTATGTTAATGATAGAGTCTTTTTTATTGATGAAGAAACCGCAATAAAAGCCGGATATAGACCTTGTGCTGTTTGTATGAGAAGAGAATACGAAGAATGGAAACAAGGGCAAAAGAGCTTAATATACATGTTAAAAAAGAAATAGATAAGATTAGTTAATCTTGTCTTTTTTTATGTTTTATGGTATAATATTGCGAGTTAATGTGGGGGATTATGAAAATAAAAAATATAAGAGTAAATGATGTTTTAATACAAGATGCTAAAAAGTATTCTCTTACGAGAAATTTAGGTAGCAAATTAAAAAGAGCTGGAGCTATTGTGTTAACAATGGTTTCAATTCCTTTATTATCTGGTTGTAATAGAGCTATTATCGATACCAAATATGGTCAAAATGCTGCTTTAATATCTGGTGATGATTCAGCAATTATTATGGATATTAAAGATTGGAAAGACTATGAAGGTGAACAATATCAACTTAATTTTACGAATGGATTAGTTGTGTTAAGTTCATCATTTGATACAGATTTATACTTTGGTAAAAGTGATACTTATGCAGTAAGTAAATTAGCTGAAAATCAATTATCACCTAATGGCGAACTATATAATTATTATCGTGATAGTAATAATCTATTTAATTATGAATTATTAGATTTCCATTGGAATTTTAATAAAGCTGGTTTATATAATGGAAATAAAGCTTTAATATTGAATGCTAAAAACTGGAGAGATTACGAGGGTGAACAATTACAAATCGTAACGGAAGAAGATGTTGCCGTACTATTATCAAGTTATAATAGTAAATTATTCTATGATAGACAATCTAATATGACTGCTGAAGAGTTTTCTAAAATGTATGTAGGTAGTGATGGTACAGTTACTACTCTTGGTAAACCAGCTAGAAATAATTCAATTACTAACTATAATTTAATAGATTTAAATTATGTATATAATAAAGCTATTGTTATGAAGGATAATACGGCTGTTATTCTTCCTATTGCTCAATGGAAAGATTATGAAGGAGAACAATACCAACTTAAGATATTAGATGGTCCAACTATTCTTACAGCTTCTTATGATACTATTTTAGTTAGAGATTCTAAATTATCAGTAGATGATCGAGATAAATATGGTGCACTTGCTATTGCTAATGCAATTGCTGATAACGTTATTGATTTAACGAAAGGTAAACCCCTTGCAGAAGGATTCTTTAATAAACAAATTATTGATCTTGATTATGGTTTTAAACATGGTGTTATATCTAATGATAATAGTGCAGCTACATTTAATATCGGTAATTGGAAAGATTACGAAGGTGAACAATTACAAATAGTATTCCCTGATGGTGATACAATGCTTACTTCATCTGTTTTCTTAGATATGATAAATGGTGGAAAAGAAAATCTTAATGTTAATACCTTAGCTAGTTATTATGGAGAAAAAACAAATTTAAATGCAACTAATTTAACAGATAGTGCTGGCTTTAATAAGAAAATAATTGATTTAGAATATGGATTTAATTATGCCTTACATGTTGAAAATGGTAATGTAACAATTCTTCCATTATCTAGATGGAAAGATTATTATAATCATAATGGTCATAAGAGTACTCATTATCAAGAAAATCCTGATGGTACAAGACATAAAGTAGTTACAACTGATGAAGAAGATTCACCAAATTGTGAGCAATTACAATTAGAATTACCTGAAGGAAGTTGTATATTAACATCTGCATATGATACTATTTTATTAAAAACAAAAAATCCTGAAAAATATGCTGAATGGTTTAGAGGAAAAGATGGTGTTATTACTGACTTAACACCAACATTTGGAAATCCTCCTACAGGATGGAACTTTAAATTATTTGATACGAGATGGAACTTTAACTATGCTATTTATAACAGTGGAGTTAATAGTCAAATATTTAAAATATCTAAATGGATGGACTTTGCTGATGGAGAGCAAGTTCAAATTTATTTCCCTGATAATTCAGGTATGGTAAGTTCATATGTGAATACATCTCTTGTATACTCTAAAGATGAAAAGAAGGTAGAAGCAATTGCTGATGCTTTCGCCGGAGTATATGATGAGAAAGGAAAAACATATAAATATGGTAAATAAGATGGGAAACCATCTTATTTTTTTTATGATATAATTTATATGGTGATAAAATGAAACTTGAAAAAGACAATTCATTGTTATATTGGGATAATTTCTATAAAAATTATAATCCTGATAATATAAAAACAGATAATTGGTTAGATGATTTTTCTAATGTTATAAATAATTGTTCTACACCAATATTAGATTTAGGATGTGGAAGTGGAAATGATACTTTATATTTAATAGATAAAGGGAAAAAAGTTATATCATGTGATTATTCTATTAATGCTATAAATAATATTAAAAAGAATTTTAAAGAAGTATATGATACCAAATGTTTTAATATGTTAGATGGACTTCCTTTTGACGATAATTCTTTTGATATTGTTATTGCAGATCTTTCTCTACATTATTTTAGGGAAGAAGATACTTTTAAAATAATAAATGAAATCAAAAGAGTATTGACTGATAAAGGCTCTTTAATATTTAGAGTTAATTCGATAAATGATGTTAATCATGGAGCAGGGGAAGGCATAGAAATAGAACATCATTTATATGAAACATCTGATAAAAGATTAAAAAGATTTTTTGATGAAAAAGATATTAAATACTTTTTTAAAGACTTTGATATTGAATTTTTAAATGAAGAAATAATGACTCGATATGAACTAGAAAAAAGACTGTATAGATGTCTTGCTAAAAAATCTTTTAATGACTAGAGAAATCTAGTTTTTTTTATTTTTTAATAGAAATTGCTTATATGGTTTTTGTTGCTAAAATAACAGTTTTATGGTATAATAACTGCTGTTTTTTAAGGGGAACGCATAGATATTAAAGAGGTGAATTTTATGAATAAAGATTTATTTCCAGGACCAATTAATTATGTTGAAAAAGATTATAAAAAATTTATTAAGGAAATATGTGAAGATAAACCATTAACTAAACATAAAGGACTAGAACGATATCGTGAAGATATAAAATTGTTATTTCAAAAATATGATATAGAATATTTAGTTGAACTAGATGAATATAATACGGTTTATTCTTGGATGCATGCTGTTGATGACGCTGTTTTTATTGCAACTCATTTAAAAGGACGTAAATTAAGTGAAAAAACAATAGATGATATATTAGATAGATATGATCCAACATCTTTTCAATTAACAAGATTGTTATCGGTTATTTATTGTCCAGAAGAAATGATTAAAAGTTTTTCAGAGTATATTTGGTATGCTGCTGATATTTTCTTTTGTGGAACCTTCTCATTATATGAAGATGACAAAATAGAAACAATCGATGTAGATAATCAATTTTTGAATGAATTATATAATTACGAATATCAGTTATACTTAAATAATGAAGAAAAAGAACGTAAGTTGTTAGAACATGAAAGATTTATTGCTTTAGTAATAGCGTATTTATATTTAAATAATAAATTTTCTATTGAATGGTTTGATAACTTTATTGATAATCTTGATGAATATTTTAATCAACTAGTTCCACAAACTGATAAAAAGATTGAACTTGATGATATTGAACATATTTGGGGAGGAGGATATGATCTTCCAACAGAACACCCAATATATAGAGAAATATTTAATAATTTAGATAATTTAACTATAAAGCGTAATAAGGTAATTAGTAAAAACTTAAAGACTAGAAATAACTAGTCTTTTTTCTTTGTAATAATTAATCTGTGGATTATTTGTGTAATATCAATTTTTTGTGTGGTTGAATGCTAGTAGTATATTTTTATTATATCTATATAATTGTAATAGGAAAAAAGGAGTGATTCTCTATGGAAATAGTAGTTCAAAAATTTGGTGGAAGTTCTGTAGCAGATAATAATAGATTAAAAAAAGTATGTAAAAGAATTTTAGAAGAATATAATAATGGTAAATCAGTAGTAGTTGTGGTATCTGCTCAAGGCAAAACAACTGATGATTTAATAGAACAAGAAAAGACAATTACTAAAAATGCCAGTAGAAGAGAGCATGATATGTTAGTTACTGTAGGTGAGCAAATAACGATTGCTAAACTTTCTATGATGTTACAAAAGAAAGGTTATCAAGCTAAATCTTTTTTAGGATGGCAAGTCCCTATAATAACTAATTCTAACTTTAGTGATGCTGATATAGAAGAAGTAAAAACTGATAAAATAATTAGTGAACTAAAAAAAGGAACAATTGTCATTGTAGCAGGCTTTCAAGGAGTAGATCGAAATAGTGAAATAACAACCATTGGTAGAGGTGGATCTGATACGACAGCGATTGCCCTTTCTATTGCTTTAAAGGCCGAAAAATGTGAATTATTTAAAGATGTTGATGGTATTTATTCAGGAGATCCTCATAAAGATAGTAAAGTAATTAAATATGATAAAATTACATATGATGAAATGCTAGAACTATCTCATAATGGGGCCAAAGTGTTACATGATAAATGTATTGAAATGGCTAAAGAGAATTTATTACAAATAATCGTTAAATCAACTTTTAAAGATAATTGTCCAGGTACAATATTAGCTGAAAATTAAAATAAAAAAACAGGATATTTAATCCTGTTTTTATTTTGTATTTTCTTTTGGTTTTAACATAGTTGCTAAGAATTCGAATGTTTCTATATCACTTGATAATAGATTTGTTAAGAATGTTTCTTTTGTTGTTCCAATACTTGTTTCATCATTCATATCGATATATTTCTTATTAGTTAAATATTTTGATTTAATTATTTGAGATATTGTATATAATGTTTGTTTTTTATCTTCAAGTAATTTAGATTCTATTTGATGTATTCCTGGATCTTCATATAGTCTATACATACGACTTTCATATTCAGAATCATAACAAATACGACGATATTCATCAGCTGTTAAGTAATAAATACGATTATCTATAATAACATATAATCCTTGAGGATATAATTCAGTAGCAGATTGAACTTTAGATCTTAATGTTTCGATAAAACCAGTTAATTCTTCTTCATCAAGAAGATCTATGAAATCATTTTCTTCAATATCATCACCATGATTAGCAAATTCATCAACATATCTTTTACAATTTGGCATATTGCATGTAATGCCATTATAATAAGCATCAGTAAAATCTTCATCTCTTTTTAAATCGACAATAAGACCAGTTATAGATCCTTTTTTAACAGTTATAATTTTGTCAGTTTGTAATTCTTCAGCAATATAACCATCGATTTTTACTTTTCCATTATTAGCAAATGTTACACGTTCATTAAAATTATCAAAAAGATCATCCATTGAAATATCGTCTGCTAAAAGATCATCAACGTCTACATAATCAATTGGATCATAATCTAATGATTCGCCATCTAATTTTGCAATACTAACTTCTGATGTATAAATTGTATCTCCTCTGTTTTCCGTTGTAACTGTGTATCTTTTTTTTCCGTCTGCTTGCGTAAAACTTTGACAAGAATTTTTAACTTGTCTATTACATTTATCAAGCAAGTTGTTGTAAATGTTTTCCATATTTTTTCCCCCATTAAATAACTCGCATATTGTACCAAATAATTGATAAAAAGTCAAAAGTGAAAACCATTATGATATAATATAACTAGAATAGGAATCAAATATGAAGTATTTACTTTTATATAAAATAGATCAATTAAGTAAAGATGTTTTGTTAAAATCTTATCTAGATGATGGATTTGAAATAATATCTGATATTGATAACAATATAATATTAAGAAAAAATAGTATTCCAATTATTGATGAAGATATATATATCAAGATTATTAATTCTTATTTAAAAAGAAGTGAGATGTTTAAAGAAATAAGGGGAAAGATAATTGATTTTACCCCTGCTTTTAAATATGCAAGTAGTAAGAATGGATATAATAAATTTGATAATAAATTTGAGTGGTATATTAAAAATATAATGATAAATGAAATAATTAATGTTTGATATTATTAAAAAGGTGATATTATGAAAGAAATAATTACAAATGATTATAATCTTCAAGAAGAAGATATGACCGAAGCTATAAAAAGAGTCAAAATATTATTAATTAATAGTAATAATGAAATATTACTTGGTTATTCTCATAATGAATATCAATTTCCTGGTGGCCATGTTGAAGATGGTGAAAGTTTAATAGATGCTGTTAATAGGGAAGTAGAAGAAGAAACAGGAATTATATTAAATATTAAAGAACTAGAACCTTTTGTTTGCTCTTTAGGTTATTATAAAGACTGGCCAGAGCTTGGAAAGAATCGTAAAATAGAGATTTATTATTATGAAATTAAGACTGATGAAAAACCTAATTTAGTTAACACAAAATATACAAGTTCTGAAAAAGAAGGCAATTTTGAATTAAGATATATTCCTATTGATAATATTGAAAATGAACTTATTAATAATGCTAAAATTTATGAAGATAAACATGGTATTGCAAAAGAAATGTTAGAAGTTTTAAAAGTTTACAAAAATAAATAAAGACTAGATTAATCTAGTCTTTTACTATTAAATTATAAATTGAATGAAGAAAATATATATGTTATAATTTCATTATAGAATAGTGTGATAATAAGAAATATAAAGTGGGTGGAAATAGTGAAAAAAATAATATTTTCGATATTTATAATAATGGCCTTTTTTATAGGTATTAATGTATCAGCAGTTCATAATGGATGGAATTTAGTAACATGTCCAGGAAGTAGTGATAAATGTTGGTCATATTATTCAAATGGTGTTGAGAAAAAAAGATTGAGTAAAATGGTAATTATTCATAGTGGATGGCCTGGAAAACCGGATAATTCATTAGATACTTTAAAAGGCTTAAAAGCGGGTGGATATTATGCATTATCAGCAGATGTACATTTTACTAAAGATAATATTCCCGTTCTAAGTCATGATTCAACAATTAATAGAATGGCAGGAACAGTTTCTAATCCTTCTGCTAATTTAAATGGATCTAGTCCTATTTATATTAGTTCACTTACTTTAAGCGAAATAAATGCTAAATATGTATTCCCTCGAGATCGAGATGGTGGTTATTTAAAGGAATATGCCAATAATAAAATAACTAAGTTTGAAGACGCCGTAAAATATTGTCATGATAATGGATTAACAATGGAAGTTGAGTTAAAAGCAGGAGATGGAAAACAAGTAAAAATAGCTTTAGATATTGTTAAAAAATATAATATGAATGGTTCTGTTTTATGGACAAGTTTTCATGATTATCTATTTTTTGCAATTAATGATTATACAACCGGTGAATTAATGCAATTCTTTGGACCAGATATGACAGATCAACAAGCAAGGACCTTCTATAATAATAATAAGGAAAAATTAGGTGGTCGAAATACATATATTGTATCAAGTGTTGATGGAGCTTATGTTGTACCACTTGAGATGAATCAAATATCGCAATATCCTCAAAGCAAATATGTTATAAAAATACAAACACCAGAGCCTCCAAAAACAGTTGAAGTTACAGGTATAACTCTTTCGGTTACTAATGCTAAAATGAGTGTTGGAAAAAATTTGAACTTAAAATCAAGAATGACTATTACGCCAAGTAATGCTACAAATAAAAATGTAACATGGACAAGTAGTAATCCAAATGTTGCTTCAGTAACTAGTGATGGTGTAGTAACTACTAAGGCCGTTGGTACAGCGGTTATAACAGTAAAATCTAATAATGGAAAAACTGCAACCTGTAAAATAACAGTAACTGGTGGAACAGTAGAAGTCACTGGTATCAGTCTTTCAACTACTAATGCTAAAATGAATGTTGGAAAAACATTAAACTTAAAATCAGGAATGACTATTACGCCAAGTAATGCTACTAATAAGACAGTTACCTGGTCAAGTAGCAATTCCGGTGTAGCAGTAGTAAATGGTGAAGGAGTAGTAACTGCTAAAGCTGTTGGAACAGTAACGATTACTGCTAAAACGAATAATGGAAAAACCGCAACTTGTAAAATAACGGTAACTAATAGCCCAATAGAAGTAACCGGTGTTAGTTTTAAAAATAAATCTATAAAAATGAATGTTGGAAAAACATTAAACTTAAAATCAAATGTCGTTATAACTCCAAGTAATGCTACTAATAAGACTATCACATGGTCAAGTAGCAATCCTAGTGTAGTTCAAGTAACAAATGATGGAGTTGTATCTGCTAAAGCAATTGGTACAGCTGTTATAACTGTAAGAACTACTAATGGAAAAACCGCAACTACTACAATAACGGTAACTAATAGTCCAATAGAAGTAAAGGGCGTAAGTCTTGAGATTAAAAGTGCTAAATTAAGTATTGGAAAGACTCTAAATTTAAAATCAAGAATGAAAATTAGCCCAAGTAATGCAACAAATAAAAATGTTACCTGGTCAAGTAGTAATTCAAATGTTGCTTCAGTAAATAAAGATGGAGTAGTAACTACTAAGTCTAGTGGAACAGCAATTATTACAGTTAAAACTCATAATGGAAAGACGGCAACTTGTAAGATTACGGTAACGAGAGTTGATGATATACATCTAACAATAGTTCCTAATACTATTTATTTACCAATAGATGATGGTACAGAATATAGTCAAATAAAAATTAATGCTAAAACAACAAATAACGGTTTTGCTGTTTCTGCAACATATGATTGGAGTGAAATAAAAAATAATTATAACGTTGTAGAGAATGTAAAAAGAGAATCTAATAATAGTGAATCTATTACAATATCAAGTAGAAATGGTGGATCAGCTGATAAATGTAAAAAAGGAACTTATTATGTTGAAGTTAAATATTCATCAAAAACACTTGCAAATAGTATAAACATTTGTACATATGGTGGCAGGTGGCAAAGAAGTAATGGTGTATATCAATTTGAATCTCCACAAAAAAATAGAAAAGAAATGTTAAGAAATGAAGGATGCTATGCTTACGAAGATTTAGATCCAAATCAATCTGATAATAATATTTATGTTTATAAGACTAGTTATAATAGATGTGGTAGTGATACAAATGATTCAAATTCACCAATGAAATTAGTTATAATCTTGGTTATTACATTCTTTGTAATATTTGGATTGCAACTTCTTATCACTAATCATAAAAAAGAAGTAAAAAGAATTAAATATTAATTTATTTAATTCTTTTTTGTTAAAACTCAATTCTTGAAAAAAAAGAGAAAATGTGGTATAATATATACTCGTTTAAGGGGAGTAGCTTAATATATATTTCGTCAAAACGATATTTATCCGGAATATATAAATTTCTGATTTGCAAGACCTTTATGAAATAATCATAAGGTCTTTTATACTTTATGAAAAAAAGGAGTGATGAAAAATGGGTGCCTCAACAATATTATTACTTATGGCTGCACAACAACGTAGACAACATGAAGAAGACGAAAGAAGACGAAGAAGACAAAGAGAAGAAGAAGAACGTAGAAGAGAAGAAAAAAGACGTAGGGAAGAAGAAGAACATCGTAAAATGATTGAACATCGAAAGAATTCACCAGTCTTTTATAATTCAGAAGATTGGCAAGTAAATAGATGTGTTAAAGCTATTAGTATGCAATCTTGTGTTCAAGATTTAATTTCATTAATTGATGAAGTAAGACCAAAATTAATTGAAGTTGAAGAAAGAAAATTTGACTCTAAAATATTAGAAGCTGGTTATGAATATGAAGTATTAAGAAGAAGTTTAGATAAGGATATTGAAACATTAAAAAACTTAGGAATTTCTATAAATGGTTCACAATATGAATTATCAAGACTTACTCCTATTGATACTTTAGTAGCAAAACCATCTCAAACTACCGAATCTTTTGGAAGTACTTTTACAATTATGGGTGGACCACCTATCGAATTAAATCCAAGTATTTTGTCTAGTGAAGATTATTACGAAAGAAGATATCAAGAATCAGAACCTGAAACTATTGAAAAAGAATTTACAGAACTTAATTTAAAAATGAAAAAATATCATAAGTTTGGAAAATATTTAAGATTTTTATTAAAAACTAAAAAGTATTTAGCATTAGAAGATCGTTCTGAGATATTAACTTCTAGACAAGAAAAATGTGAATTAAGAAAAAAAGAAATGCAAAGTTTCAAATCATTAACTAAAGAACAATTATTAGTAATTAAATCTTATTTTGAACATTTAAATCAATTATCAAATATTAGTACAAAAATAGGTAGTTTATTTACTCAAAAAGCTTATGTAAGATATGAAAGTAATATGAGTATCTATGATTTATCTCTTAAAGAAATTATGTCTAATAATAACTATAGTGAATTAGTATCTCAAGTTCATGAATATATTAGTAATATTATCTCTAATGATCCAAAAACAATGAAAGAAGCTTATGAATTAGTTAAAGGAGAATATCCAGTTGCTGTTAGTCGAAGATCTATTTTGGATTTAATTATTACTAATATGAAAGATTATCAAAAAGATGGTAATAAAGAATTAAAGCTTAGCTAGAATTTGACTAAAACCCGTTTTTTTGGTATAATTACAGCGTAATAAATCAATTAGTTATTCGCGTTTTATTACATATGATGGTTAATAATGATGAGAACCGAAGAATCTCCTCATGAATGACAAATCAAGCACAGTAGATTTTTGTGGTGATTTTGCTGTTCATGAAAGGAGGTTCTTTTTTATATACCACAAATAAAAAAAGAAAGAGGAAATAATTATGAAACTATTTAAAGAAGTAATAAGAAACAATCTTAAAATAATCATTTTTTATGTATTAATAGGAATAACAATAAACTTTTTAAAACTATATGGAATAACATATTATCAAAAAATTTTAGATGCGTTTCAATATAAAACATTAACAATTATGCCATTAGTTATTTATGGAATATTATTAGTAGTATCAACAATTCTTGGTTATATTGAAAATTATCCAGAGCAACAAGTAAAAAATAAATTATATTTTGACTTTAAGTTACAATCTTTAAAGAAAATGACATCGATTGATTATCTAGAATATCAAAAAATAGGAACAGGTAAACTTGCGCAAAAAGTAGAAGATGGAGCAACAGCATCAAGAGATGTTATGGTTGATTTTTGGTTAAAACTATTTCGTTGGCTTTTACCAACCGCTATCTTTAGTTTGTTCTTTATCTATAGAGTAAAAAAAGAATATGTTTTATTTGTCTTACTAGGTTATGTCTTAGTTATAATAATTTCAAATTTAATATTAAAAAGATTATACAAGTTAAAAGAAAAAATCTTATTAAATCAAGAATTCTTAAACAAGCATTTAATAAGAGGTTTCATGGAATTAGTTGTATTTAGAACTAATAAGAAATACAATACAGAAATCAAAGTTACGAATGATGAAATAAGAAACATAGTTAATGGTAAAACAAAGATAAAATTAGTACATGAAATGTTCTTTACATCTTTTGAATTAATTGTTAATGCCCTACAAGTTTTAGTTTTAGCTTACGCCGTTTTAAATTCTAATTTATCGGTAGGTGCCGTTGTAACTATCATATCACTTCTTGGAAAAGCTTATGAACCAATCGCTATTTTTAATGTTGAATATGTTGATTACAAATTAAACAAAGTAGCAGTTAACAAATACATTGATTTATTAGAATTGAAAGATGATGAAGCTTTAGAAAAAGGATTAAATTTAAAAAATCTAGATGGCAATGTTGAATTTAAAAATGTATCTTATGGTTACAATGAAGAAAAAGAAATCATTCATGATTTATCTTTAAAAATAAAAGCAAATTCATCAGTTGCCTTAGTAGGTGAATCAGGATCTGGAAAGTCAACAATCATTAAATTAATAATGGGATTAATAAAATACCAAAAAGGAAATATTTTAATTGATGGAAAAGAATTATCAACATTAAATCTAAACAGTTATTATGACAATGTAACATATGTATCTCAAGAAGCTCCAATATTTGATGGAACTTTAAGAGAGAATTTAGTGTTTGATAAAAAAATAGATGATGATGAAATAATAAAAGTTTTAAAACTTGTTTGTCTTGATACTTTTTATGAAAGATTAGAAAATGGGTTAGAAACCGAATTAGGTGAAAAAGGAATAAGAATGTCAGGTGGAGAGAGACAACGTGTTGCCCTAGCTCGATTATTTTTTGATAATTCTAAATTAATAATTCTTGATGAAGCAACATCTGCTATGGACAACATAACAGAGAAAATAGTAATGGACAACATTATTAATCTATTAAAAGATAAAACAATAATAATTATTGCGCACAGACTTGAAACAATAAAAAATGTTGATATGATATTTGTGTTAAAAGATGGAATCATAGAAGAACAAGGAAGTTATGATAATCTTATAAAAAAAGATGGTTATTTTAAAAAACTTTACAAATCAGCTAAATAACTGATTAATTAAAAGATTAGAGAAATCTAGTCTTTTTTGTGGTATAATCGTAATAGGATATGATATATGGAAAATAGAAATATAGTAAATGGTAATAAAAATCCAATAGTTGGTATTATTTTTGTAATTTTAATTGTTGGAGCATTAATAATAGGATTAAATATTAATACTGTTAAAAAATATATTAATAAAGATAAGCAGATTGAAGAGAATAATAACAAAGATGATGATAATAATAATGAAAGCGTCATAAAAGAAGATGAAAACAGTAATAATGATAATAGTAATGACGATAACAAAATAAATGAAAATGAAAACAATAATGACGATAACAAAATAAATAAAGAAGATAATAGTGATGATGATACAAATAAGAAAAATGAAGATATCAATGAGAACAATGATGAAGAAAAAGAAGATATTCCTAAGACGTGCAAGTATGATAAAAAAGTATTAACTTATATTGGGCAAAATAATAAAAAAATTGCTGAATGTGAAGGAGCAAGTTATAAGTCTATGGATGATAGTATCGTTTCTATTTCTCGAGATGGTGTTATTACTCCAAAGAAAATAGGAACTACGTCTATTAAAATAACGAATGGTAACAATGTTGATGATATTATTGTTTATGTTGATCATCAAAGAATCGAAAGTGGTAATAATACTTTAGTTTTATATAATGTTGACAAGGCATCATCTTTATCAACTGATTACGATGTTTTCGTTAAACTTCCAGATGAAACAAGTTATCATAAAATTCAAGTGTATAAAGTTCAAGTATCTATTCTAGATAAAAACGAGAAATGGAATAGTTCATATTCTTCTTATGTTAACTTTGATTTTAAAGGAACAGTTAATGTTAAAGTTGTTCCAAAAGATAACTTTACATCATTTCGCTTAAGAGGAAATATTTATTCACAAAATTCACAGAAAAAAGGAAATGAGATTTTATTTAATCTTACTAATTATGGTGTTATATCATTAGAGACTAAAAATGGTAGTAATTATGAAACAAGAACAAATCTACATATTTTTGCAAACACTTTGGATAACAATTTTAAAAATATTAATTTAAATGATCCGAATACAATTTATATGAGTCCAGGTGAACATAAATGTGCTAATAACAATTGCGTTATTCCAGAAGATAAAAACATATTAAAAGAAAAACGAAAATCAACTACTAGTTCGAATAGTTATCCTGCTGCTATTGAATTAAAATCTAATTCGACTATTTATATATCAGGTAGTGCAATCCTTCACTCACAACTTACTATAGATAAATGGAATGATTCGTCTAAAAAAGGTACAAAACTTTCTAACATTAAAATATTTGGAAGGGGTACATTAGATACAAGTGATTTAATAACAACAAATATTAGTAGTGATGAAATAAAATTTACGGATTCGAATGTTACTTCAGGATTAATTAGAATTGTTTATTCTAAATCAGTAACTATTGATGGAATTATATTAAAGAATTCAAAATCATATAATGTTTATATAAAAGATAGTGATAATATTAATATATCTAATTTGAAGATTATTTCTGCTGGTAAATATACTGATGGAATACATGTTTTATCATCAAGAAGTATTAATGCTAATAATGTGTTTATTCGAACTTGTGATGATGGTGTCGCAATTTATTCATCACGAGGAAGCGGTGGATATAAAAGCGGTTCATTTGTGGGACTTAACGGTAATTCAACAAATATGAATTTTAACAATATGTTATTATGGATTGATAATGGTAGAAGTATTTATATTGGTGGTCATGGAAACTTTAATTCTACTTTGGGACAAGGAAATGAAATATGTAAGATAAAATTTAATAAAATGCGTATTCTTGAAACAAATAAAAGAATTGATCACGAAGGTGCTTTATCAATTGGGGCCGCAGATAATAATCATGTTTATGATATAACATTTGATAATATTACTGTTGATAATTTGATTAATGGAAATTTAATTAGTGTTAAGAATTATTGTTCTAATTATCCAATAGCTACATATGAAAACACTATAGGAACTAAATGTGGATATATGGTTGATAATATTACTTTTAATGATATTAATTGGAATGGTCGTTTTAATGATAAAAGTAATACAAAAGTATGGATTAATATTGAAGGAAAAAAAGAAGATAACACGGTTAAATGTAATGGTGAAAGTGCAAATTATTTAATAAAAAATATTAATTTCAATAATGTCACATTAGGTAGTATCAAATTGTCAAACGATAATAAAAATAATCTATATGAAAATATTAATATTTTTAAAACCAATGATTGTGTTTCTGATTGCAAAATCAATTAACTTAAGACTAGAGAAATCTAGTCTTTTTCATGATATAATTGTTTCTAGGAGATATATTTATGATTAGATATGATAATAGTGAACCTTTTATTAAACCACATGGTCTTAAATTTAGAGAAGGACAAGATAAAAATATTAAACTTCCAAAAGTAGCAGTAGGTGTTTTTTCACGACATTTGTTTAGAGATATTGTAGAAAAATTTAGTACAAAAGAAGTAGGTTATATTTCATGTGCTAATATGGAACGAAATATTTATATTATTAATTATAAAGATACTTTAATCACTTTATTTATGGCAGGAGTAGGTGCAACTTGGGTAGCGGCAGATATCGAAGATTTACATGCTCAAGGTGTTGAAAAAGTTATTATCTTTGGTAACTGTGGAGTACTTGATTCAAATATCGAGGATTGTTCCATTATTATTCCTAATCTTGCATATCGTGAAGAAGGTATTAGCTATCATTATATTGAAGAATCAGATACAATTAAAATGAATCCCAGATATGTTCCTGAGTTTATAGAAATATTGAATAAATATGGTTTCAATTACACTGAGGGTCCAACATGGACAACAGATGCTTTTTATAGAGAAACCAATAATAAAATAAAAAAGTATCAAGAATTAGGTGTTAAAACAGTGGAGATGGAAGGCTCTGCTATTGCAGCCGTTTGTAAGTATTTAAATATTGATTATTTTACTTTCTACTATGCAGGTGATAATTTAGATTGTGTTGAATGGGAAGAAAGAAGTATTGAGCAATTAACTAATATTGATAAGAAGAAAGAAGTTACAAAACTTGCTTTAGAATTAGCTGTTAAAATTAATAATTATAAAGACTAGAGAAATCTAGTTTTTATTATGATATAATTTCTTTAGGAGTAAATATGAAAAATAGGTTTATGTATTTTACCTTATTAATGTTTATAAGTCTATTTCTTGTAGGATGTACTTCAAGTAAAGTAGGTAATTATAAAAAAGAAGATTATGGATTATTAAGTATATATGATTTATATGTTTTACAATCAAGTAATGAATTTGATTCCAAGGAATGCGCTAATTGTTTGAAAGTAGATGAATCATTTTGTGAAAAAAATGAAACAATTACTATTAAAGGTTTAAATGTAAATTTATCTGATGCTTTAGATGATAAATTATTAGAAGAAGATCAAGTACAATGTTTAATGGATCATGATGTTGTTAAACATTATCGTATCCCCTATATTTTATATAAAATAGGAGAAATTGTATTTGGTATTTTTAAAGGATTATAAAGGAGATATATGAGCTTATCATTAATACATGAATATTTATTAATTATTAATATAATTGGTTTAGTATTATATTTAATTAATCAAGCTTTATACCGTTTTACTGCTAGTGGTCAAATAGATTTATTAGTTACTATTGTTTGTTTATTAGGTGGTTCAATTGGTGTTTTAATACCAGTATTGATTATGCATCGAAAACTAAATAAAGATAATGAACAAATTCTTATGTCTTCGGTTTTTCTTTATTGCATTATACCTATACAAATAATAATCTATTTGATAATTAGAAATGGTGTTTTCTCAATACAATTAAGTAAAATAACTAATTTCTTTAAAGATAATAAGTGGTTACTAACTTATTTATTAATAATTAATGTTATTACATTTATTACTTATGGCATTGATAAATTATTAGCAATAAAAGAAAAAAGTCGAATAAAAATTATTTCATTATTATTTCTCTCATTTATCGGGGGAGAAATAGGTGGCTTTATTGCTATGAAATTATTTCGACATAAAATTAATAAAGATTATTTCTCAGTAGGATTACCATTAATCTTTATTATGCATATTGTTATATTTATTTATATGATATTTAAATAGTTTATAGAAAGGAATATATTATGGGATTAATTAATACAAAAAAAGCAAAGATGGAAACTGCAAAGAAAATTGAAGATAGTTATAATCAAGGAAAGATTGATGCTATTTTAGAGTCACTTGCAACTATTGAAAAAGGAAAAGAAGATAAAAGTAAGTGGAATGAATTATCAGAAAAAGAATTAATGGTTGAATTAATGTATTCATTAAGTCTAAATAGCATTAAACTAGATAATATAAATAGTAAGATAGGATTTATTTCAAACTATGAAGAATTATTTAAAATAATTAATGATAAAGTAAATGAATTAAGTGGTATTGAAACAGATCTTCATACTAATGTAGCTAAAAGTACGGTTTTAGTTTCTAATTTTGCTGAAGATATTAATGAATTAAATAAAAGCGTTGAAAAGAAGATTGCAGAAATGAATGCTTCCATTGATGAGCAAATATCTGAATTAAAAGGCAAAGTAGATTCTATGAATGAACTATTAAGAGAGATGCGAAATAGTAAAAAAGAAATAGATAAATTAGCAGATTCATTAAGTGATTCACTACCTAAATTAGGAAAAGCATGTGATGATATTGGTGATGTTTCAACTAAAGTTAATAAAGAAATAGAAAAATATAAAGATAGTCCAATGGAAAAAATTAATAATGTCCAAGAAGATATCAAAAAAATTAAATCTGTTCTTATTAAAAAAGATGAGTATAATCCTAAAAGAAATGATTCTATTTTTAAGAAAATTGATGAGATTGAATATACGATATTTAAACTTGATTCTTTATTATTTGGTGAGAAAGATGGTGCAATACTTACTCTTGCTCAAGGTGAAGATGATATAATAAAAAATGTTAATGGTTTAAAAACTAAAGTAGATGAACTTCAATTAACAGTAGGTAAAAATGAATATGAAGATGATTCAATCTATGATAAAGTTGATGATATACAATCAACAGTGAATTCAATATCTGATAACTTTGGTGTTAATAATTTAGATTATGATATCTCAGAAATAAAAAGTACTTTAAGTGATATTCAAGATAATATGAATAGTAGTTCTAATAATTCAAACTATTAATAAGACTAGAGCAATCTAGTTTTTATTATGTTATAATATTAGTAAGGAGATATGATGTTTACTTGTAGAGAAGAATTATCTAAAGATCAATTAAAAAGAATAAAGAAAATAATTCATTTAGATGATTTTAAGAAGATTAATAGTATTATTAATATTTGTGATTTAAATCAAAGTGAAGAAGATATTATCAAGAATATAAAAGATTATATTTGGTTATTTCTAGCTAATAGAAGTACAAGTGAATTTTCTAATAAAGTAGATAATTTTATTTCTTTTATTGAAAATTATCCTAATATAAAAAGACCAAGTTTTACTTTTCCAAGTAAAGATGGAAAAATTCATGAATTAAGTGATGACTATTTAGTAGTATGTAATGGATATCATATTTATCATGATTATCGTTATTTAAATGGAAGAAGAATTAATGGCTTATATATGCAAGATTCTTATTTAGGTACTGATCATAAAATCTATTTATCAAAAAAATCAATGAAGTCAAGAACCCTTCCAGTATCACGCGAAACATCAATGGAAGTTGATTATAATTCTTTATTAGTTGAAAGTGTCTTTAGTTATTTTTCAGAACCTGTTGCAAGTTATTATTTAGTAAAAACAAATGCCATACCTTATAACAGTATTTTTACACCAAGTTTTCTTGAAAGTAATCAAGAATTAATTCATCTTCGTGATTTAGATGATGAAGAAAGAGAAAATACTATAGATACACATTCTAATCGATTAAATATCATAATTAGTAGTCTTACAAAACGTTATAAGGGAATAATGAATGATAATGATTTTCAAAATATTATTAATAAAGTACAATTACAATATTGTATTCAATCTTTTATGAAATTATTAGTAGGACCAATGGATGCTAATTATGGTAATACAGGTATTATTCTAACTCATAATGAAAATGGTATTCCATCTATTGATATTGCACCTGCTTTTGACTTAGATGTTAGTTTTAATATCTCTACTGAATTAATGGAAAGTAATAATATAGACCAAATAAAAGATATTAATGGTAATCCATCAACGATTACCTCAATAATAAAAGAATTTAAAGATATCCCTGGCTTTAAAGAATTTTTAGATAACTTTGTAAAGAAACTATTAAATCATAATGCACCTAAAAATATTCTTAATAATGTTTATGAAAGAACAAATTTATCTTTCTTTAAAGAAAGAGAAGATAGTTATATTCATTTCTTAGATAAAAGATTTATTGAAGTACTAGATGCATATCGAAATACTTATATAATGGAGGCTATAAATGGAGTTAAAATGGGAAGATAAAGATGGTAACAAATATTTATTAGGCACTCTTTATAAAAAAGATAATTATTATTGTTTTGAAAAGAATAATGAAGGTTTATTAGAAGCCATGAATCATGGATGTTTTGGTATTGGAAGTATGGATTTAACAAAAGATATTATTAAAAGCAAAAAACTATTTTCTTTTTTTAGAAATCGTATTCCAAGTATTGATAACCCTGATATTAAAGAAATTTTAAAATCATATAATTTAGAAGAGTATGATGAAATGGAATTATTAAAAAGAACTCATGGTTCATTATTAACTGATAAATACTATTTAGACTAGAGAAATCTAGTCTTTTATTTGCCTTTAAATCATAAATATGATATAATATGAAAGTTTTAAAAAAAGGGGATTTTATGGATAATATAATATTTTATAAACTAAGAAAGTTTAATAATCATTGGGTAGTTGTCTTTTTAGATAATAAAACTAATGAATCTATAATTATTAAAGATGATCCTACATTACTTAAATATTTTTTAGAAGATCGAAAAGATTCAATTCTTGTTGGAGCTAATAATTATACAAATGATGATATTTTATTAACATCTTTAGTTAAGAATAGTAATTTAACAGGTGAAGTTAATGATGATGATATCACAAAGTATTTACCAATTACTTTAGATGTTAGTCAAGGTATTGTAAGAAATAGTTTAATTGACTACAACAATATGGTTAGTACTTTATGGGATAATAATGGTAATGCCTTATCTTATAATTATGCTTTATCACTTGAAGATATCAAAAAACAATTAGTTGCAGATGTGCAAATAATTAAAAACTTTTATAAAATGAATGAAAGAAAGAATTTCTTAAAATGGAAAGTTGATGTTATTAATAAATATCATTTAGGTAAAGAGACATATCACTATTCTTATGGTGATATTATGAGAACTATTCTAGGTCTTAATATAAAAAATGAAACAAGAAGTAGAAGAATATCTTTAGATAAAAAATTAGAACAAGCTTTAAAAAAGAAAAATGATCCTTTTCTTAATGAATTATTAGAAACATTAAAAAAATATTATAGTCACAATGAATCTGAAAAATTACAAATTAAAATTGGTGATTGTCTAGTTAATTTTAATGAACAAGGTATTCTTGGTAGTATGGAAGATAGTTTAATTGATACTAATACGAAAAGTCCATATGCCTACTTATATATCGATTTTAATAGTTTTGGTCCAAATATTTTAATTAATAATAATTGGTTAGATGGTGTCGCTAAAAATCCAAAAAGATATTCAGAGATTAAAGATTTAAGAATATCTTTAAAAGCACAAAAGCAAGTAGAACAATTATATTATAAATATATGTTAAATTCAGGACTTGATTATTTAAATAGAGTAGCTACTAAAGATGGTAAAAATATTGGTTTATCACTTACAATGAGTGGTATTATGACAATGATGTTACTTTATAAAAATATTGAAGAATTTAAAACAGAATTAATTGAATGTAATACAGATGGTCTTATTGTTAAATGTCCAAGAAATATGATTAATAATATTAAAAATGAAGTTAAGAAATTAGAAGAATTATTATCATTATCTTGTGATGTTGATGTTATTAAAAAAATAGTTCATTTCGATACAAAGAATTATGTTATGGAATTTGAAGATGGTAAACAAAAACATTTAGGGGTCTTCGGTGCTTTTCAAACTAATCCATTATATTGTAGTGGAATAAGTGCCGTTGAACTAGCTTTAAGAGAATATTATTTAAATGGTACTCCTGTTAGTATGACTTTAAGAAAACTAAGAAATGAAGGAAACTTAGAATCATTCCAAATTGTTAAAAAACAAAAGAAAAATGAAAGAGCTAAATATGTTAATATTAACGATGAATATTTCTTATATGATAGATCAACTAGTAGATTATTTGCTGTAAGACAAGAAGTTATTAAAAATCCATTTTATGTTAAAAATCCTAAAGGTAATTTTGAAGAATATAAAACAAAACGAGGAAGAAGTGTCAAAGATGGATATTATCATTTTGAATTATCTGATAAGAGTCTACCTTCTATTCATGATATTGACCTAACATATTATATTGATGAATGTTATAAAGTTATAAATAATCATCCAATTACAAAAGTTCCAATGATCAATTTAGATTTACCAAAGATGAATTGTTTTGTAGATTTAGATGGTACATTAATAAAAGATAAAGATTATGATACGGCTTATTTAACTTTCTATAAAGCCGTTGATGGTATCTTAAAAAATGAAGAGATTCCAGCTGCTTATGAATTATTTGGAAGACAAGGCGGTTATTTAGTACAATTTTTAGGTATATGCAAAAAATATAAAGCTTATGGAACAATTGATAACTTCGCTAATTATTTAGAAGATATGAATTTATTCCCAGGTAAATCTTTTAAAGAATATAAACATTTTGTAACTAATTATATAAAATATGATATTGAAAGTTCTATTAATTTAGAGTCATTTAATGGTTCTAAAGAATTATTAGAATATTTAAAAAGTGAAAATTGTAATATTATGTTGTATTCAAACTGGTTTAAAAAGGTACAAAATGCTAAATTAGAAAGTCATGGTTTTATGCCTTATTTTAGTGAAGTATGTACAATTGATGACTATTATGCAAAAAGTTCTGTAAAAGGTTGGGAAGATCTTTTAAATGGTGTTAATGTTAATCAAGATTCTATTAACATTATGATTGGTAATAGTTCTAATGATGTTGCACCAAAGAGTGTTAATGTATCAAGTGTTATTATTAATCATACTGATAAAAAACCCGCTAAAGCTGTTCTTGCTAATGGAATAATTGTTAATAGTTTTAGTGAGATTACTAATCGTAATTTCTATCCAGAACTTGTTAAAATTAAGAGAATAAAATAATAAAAACTAGAGCAATCTAGTTTTTTATTATGTTGTTTTATTTGACATGTAAAATAAAATATGCTATTTTCTTGGTAAGAGGTGAGAATTATGAAGAATTATAAGTATAATACTCTACATCATAATATCTTGCACTTGTCTTGTCGGCATTAAAATAAAAAAAGACGACAACAAGTGCTTTTCGTAGTGCTTGTTGTCTATATATAAATCAAGGACTATATAGACAACTATATAGTCTTTTTTAGTACATAAAAAGAGGAGATAGAAATGAAAAAATATAATTATAAAATATATATTCCATCTGGTAATCCAACAGCGTTGGTTCTCTCGATGGAAAGAGATATAGAGAAAAGAAGAAAGATAAATGATGAAATTATGGGATTATATAATTTTATTGAACAAGTAGGATTTATTAATGATGATATTAATAATCCCGAATTATTAATGGCAGGAGGAGAATTTTGTGGCAATGCTACAAGATCAGCTGTTTATTATTATTTAAAAGGAAAAAAGGGAAAAATAAAAATTAAAGTATCTGGTGTTAAAAATAAATTAAATGCAGGTATTGATAAAGATAATAATGTATGGGTTGATATGCCTATAATTAAAGGTTTATTCATTAATTCAATTAAAGAATTAAATAAAAAAGAAGCGATTATTAAACTTCAAGGAATAACTCATGTTGTTATAGAAGACAAAAATATTAATAATAAGTATAATAAAGAAGAGTTAAAGAATTATTCATATAATATTTTAAAAAAGTATAATTTATTAGATGAACCTGCTTCTGGAGTAATGTATATCAATTGTTTAGAAAATAAAATAGAATTAACACCAATTGTCTTTGTTAAAGATATTAATACATTATTTTATGAAACTGCTTGTGGATCAGGAACAGTTGCGGTTGGTCTTTATATGAGTTATAAAAATAATAAAAGTGTTAAATTAGATGTAATTCAGCCAACAAAGGAAATTATTAAAGTTGAAACAAAGATTAGTAATAAGGAAATCATTAATGCAAGAATAATGGGAAAAGTTATTGAATGGGAGGTGTAATAATGAATGAGAATTTTGTAAAATATCAAGATTTAATAACCGTTAAAGAAATGAATTTAAAAACTAGTAATGAACCATTTGTAATAATACCCGAAGAAGGTAATAAAGTTATTGGAAGATATGTAACATCATTAAATGAAAAAGAATATTCTAATAATATTTATATACGTAAAAAGGTATTAGACATGTTAATGAAAGTTGATAATTTATTAAAAGAAATTAATCAAAATTATCAATTAATGGTTGTTTATGGTTATCGTAGTATGGAAAAACAAGTTAATTATTTCAATAAAGAAATCGAAAAATACAAAGATAAGTTTTCCAAAGAAATGGACTTATATGAATTTGTTCATGAAAAGATTGCGGTTCCAACGGTATCTGGTCACCCTACAGGAGGAGCAGTGGATGTCGTAATTTATGATATGAAAAATAATCGTATAATTGATTTTGGAACAGATGTTCATGATTATGATGATTGTAAAAGTTATACTTATTATTCTAATATTAGTAATAATGCAAAAGAAAATAGAATGCTTTTAAGAAAGATAATGATGCAAGAAGGATTTGCTCCTTACGATGGCGAATGGTGGCACTTTTCATATGGTGATCGTGAATGGGCTTACTATTACAAAAAGGATAAATATTTATATCCTCAAGTTAATAAAGATATTGTTTATAAATAAAATAAATACTACTAATTAGAAAAATTAGTAGTATTTTTTTAATTATGCTTGTAAAACGAAAATAATAACTATATAATAAGGTAAATTATTTTATAAGGAGGATAATATGGCCAAAGTATTACCAGATATTTCAAGAACTTTTAGCGAATTTTTGTTGCTACCTAATTTAACCACAAAAGATTGTATACCCGAAAATGTCAATTTATCATCACCACTTGTTAAATTTAAGAAAGGAGAAGAACCAAAAATCAAACTTAATGTCCCCTTTGTATCAGCAATCATGCAATCAGTTTCAGGTGATAGAATGGGAATTGCTCTAGCAAGAGAAGGAGGAGTAGCTTTCATCTATGGCTCACAAACAATTGAAGATCAAGCTCAAATGGTTTCTGTTGTTAAAAAGAATAAAGCCGGTTTTGTTGTAAGTGATTCTAATGTTAAAGTAGATACTACTTTAAGAGAAGTATTAGAGTTAACGGAAAAGACAGGACATTCTACTGTTATGATAACAAATGATGGAACTGATAATGGTAAATTATTAGGAATGGTTACCGATAAAGATTATCGAATTTCTCGTGATAATCTTGATGATCCAATTGGAAAGTTTATGACGAAAAGAGAAGACTTAGTTGTAGGATGTGAAGGAATAACTTTATCAGAAGCTAATGATTTAATTTGGGAACATAAAATAAGTTGTTTACCAATTGTTGATAAAAAAGATAATTTAAAATATTTAGTATTTAGAAAAGATTATGATGATCATAAGAATAATGCAAACTCTCTTCTAGATGATGAAAAACGTTATATTGTTGGAGCCGGAATTAACACAAGAGACTATAAAGAAAGAATCCCAGCTTTAATAAAAGCAGGAGTCGATGTTCTTTGTATCGATTCATCAGATGGATATTCTATTTGGCAAAAAGAAACAATTGAATTTGTTCGTAAGAAATATGGAGATAGTGTTAAAATCGGGGCAGGTAATGTTGTTGATAAAGAAGGATTTAGATATTTAGCTGATGCTGGAGCTGACTTTATTAAAGTTGGTGTTGGTGGAGGTTCAATTTGTATCACAAGAGAAACTAAAGGAATTGGTCGTGGACAAGCTAGTGCTTTAATGGAAGTTTGTGAAGAACGTGATAAATACTTTAAAGAAACAGGTGTTTATATACCAGTTTGTTCTGATGGTGGAATTGTTCATGACTATCATATTACACTTGCCCTTGCTATGGGAGCAGATTTTGTAATGATGGGAAGATACTTCGCGAGATTTGATGAAAGTCCAACAAAAATTGTTAAAAAGAATGGTTCATTCTATAAAGAATATTGGGGCGAAGGAAGTAATAGAGCCCGTAATTGGCAAAGATATGATCTTGGAGGAAATAAGAATAAATTAACTTTTGAAGAAGGAGTTGATTCTTATATTCCATATGCAGGTAGCCTTAAAGAAAACTTAATGGTTACTATTGAAAAGATTAAATCAACAATGTGTAATTGTGGTTCAATTACGATTCCTGAATTACATAAAAAAGCAAGATTTACTTTAGTATCTAGTATTAGTATTAGAGAAGGTTCTGCTCATGATGTAATTCAAAAGGAAGTTGAATAATGGAAGAAGTAATATTAATATTAGATTTTGGTGGACAATATAATCAATTAATTGCAAGACGTGTTAGAGAACTTAATGTCTATTCAATGATTAAACCATTTAGTACTTCTATTGATGAAATAAAAAAGATTAATCCCAAAGGAATAATTTTTACAGGAGGACCAAGTAGTATATATGAAAAAGATTCTCCTAAATGTGATAAAGAAATCTTTGAACTTGGAATACCTATTTTAGGAATATGTTATGGTATGCAATTTATGGCTTATACTTTAGGAGGCAAAGTAGATAGAGCTGAAACTCGAGAATATGGAGAGATGAAAGTAAAGATTGATAATAATAGTACTTTGTTTTCTTCACTTAATAAAACAAATGTTTGTCTAATGAGTCATACTGATTATGTATCAAAACTACCTAGTGGCTTTAAAAAGATAGCTAGTACCAATACTTGTAAAATAGCATCTATGGAAAATTTTAGTGAAGGATTTTATGGAGTTCAATTTCATCCCGAAGTTAATCAAACCGAAAATGGTTTAATAATAATTGATAATTTCATAAAAAAAGTTTGTAAATGTAAAAAATCTTGGAAGATGAATACTTTTACAAAAAATAAGATTGATGAATTAAAAAATAAAATAGGTAATAAGAAAGTTTTATGTGCCTTATCAGGTGGTGTTGATTCATCCGTTGCAGCTTCACTTCTTTCTAAAGCAGTTGGTAAAAATTTAACATGTATCTTCGTAGATCATGGACTTCTTCGTAAAGGTGAAAGCGATGAAGTTGAAAAAGTCTTTGGAAATCGAGATGATGTTAATTTTATAAGAGTAGATGCCAAAGATCGTTTTTTAAAGAAACTATCTGATGTTACTGAACCAGAGAGAAAAAGAAAAATTATTGGAGAAGAATTTATTCGTGTTTTTGAAGAAGAAGCTAAAAAGATTGGTAAAGTTGACTATTTAGTTCAAGGAACAATCTATCCTGATGTTATTGAGTCAGGACTTGGTTCATCAGCTGTTATTAAATCCCATCATAATGTAGGAGGACTACCTGATTATGTTGATTTTAAAGAAATAGTAGAACCTCTTCGTGAGTTATTTAAAGATGAAGTACGTAAAGTAGGTCTTGAACTTGGATTATCAAAAGATTTAGTTTATCGTCAACCATTCCCTGGACCAGGACTTGCTATTAGAATAATTGGAGATATTACTGAAGAAAAAATAAAAATATTACAAGATGCTGATTATATCTTAAGAGAAGAGATTAAAAATCATAAACTTGATATGGATATTAATCAATATTTTGCCGTACTTACAAATATTCGTTCTGTTGGTGTTATGGGAGATGCTAGAACTTATGATTATATGTTAGCAATAAGAGCTGTTAAAACTCTTGATTTTATGACTGCTAATTTCTATCATATACCATATGATGTTTTAGAAATAATATCAAAAAGAATAGTTAATGAAGTATCACATATTAATAGAGTAGTATATGATATAACTTCAAAACCACCATCAACTATCGAATGGGAATAGAATGTAAAGATATTTGTTTCTTGTCTTATTACATGTTACAATGAAATAGAATTTATAAAGATTCAAAATAGAAAGAAGAGGTAATGATAATATGGCAAGAAAAGGGCATAAAGTAAAAGATGTAACAGGAATACAAAATGTAATGTTTGATTTAAAGCCAAACAGATGTGAAGCAGAAGTATTTATGACTTCAGATATTGATGTAACTGAGTTTGTTAAATACATGAAAAAATTAAAAGAAAAAAATAAAGATTTGACTTTTTTTCATGGATTTGTACATATTATGGGTAAATTATTTTATTCATATCCCAAATTAAATAGATTTGTTCAAAATAGAACTTTATATGAACATGATGATGTATCTGTTGCTTTTGTTGCAAAAGCAGAATTTAATGAAAAGAGTGAAGAATTTCTAACTTGTTTAACGATTGATGAAAAAGATACAGTATTGGATGTATCTAAAAAATTAAAAGAAAAAATAGATAAAATTAGAGATAAAAATTCGACAATCAATACAGATGGTGCCAATAATGTTGTTGATAAGATAGGTCATGCATGGAAACCAATAAGAAAATCATTAATGGGTCTATTAAAATGGTGGGATCGTGTATTTGGACTACCTGGTTCAATTGCTAATGAAAACATTTATTATAGTAGTGTAATTGTTTCTAATTTAGGAACATTTAAAGTTCCAGGAATTTATCATAATTTAGCTAATTTAGGAACTTCATCAGGTTTAGTTGCTTTTGGAGAAATAAGAGAAGTAAATGGTAGACAAATGATGAATATTGGTGCAACTCTTGATGAAAGAATTGCTGATGGATTCTATTTTTGTAAAGCATTAAAAGCTATTGAATTTTTATTTGCTAATCCAGAACTTATGATGGAACCAGCTTCAAAACGTTTTGAAATTCCTGATAATGTTCAAAAGAAAACAAAAAAGCAAAAATAATATAAAATGAGAATAATTGATGTTATTCTCTTTTTTTGTTATAATATAAGCGTTTTTAGGGGATATTATGTTAGATATAAGATTTAGTGATTTTGAATTGGAATTTTTATCATTATTAGATATTGAATTAAAAGATGATTCTTTTGTTAATATTGTTACAGGAGATAAATTTACTTTTTCAGAATGCAAAGATAATAGTAGTATAAATACGAGAAAACTTAGATATATTTTTACTTCACCTCGTGGAGATTCTATTGAGTTTAAAAGAGAGAAAGGTGAACATAAAAGTGCAATCTTAACAGTTGATTATATATATTATGATTATCATCATTGGGCCCAAGAAAATTATGATGTTGAACGTGATTTAATTATTGAAAGAATAGTTGGTATGGATAGTGTTGTTAAATATGATCCATCTGATCCATCAAGTAAAAAAATATCAAAAAATACTTCGAATGTTTCAGCAAGACATACTAATTTTTCGGATTATTTCTTTGTAACAGTTTTTGCATATTATAAAAATTATTATTCAACAATTGATATAACAGAAATGACATGTTCATTATCTAGTATTTATCCCAATAGTGAACATCGTCATAAATATCAACCTTATGAACTTGATGATATAATTGAAAGTGATCCTAAAGTATCTCTATCAAGAGAAAATTATATTTTAGAATTAACAAAAGCTATTAATGAAAAATATAAAGATAATAATAGTATGCGTTTATTTTATTTAAAAATGATTCCTTTCTTATTAAAAGTATATGAAACATCATTAAAGATTCCTTATAAATATCATGATTTATATGCTCATAGATTAGAAAACAGAAAAAAATCTTTAAGAAGAGCTTATACAGGAAATCTTTTGAATCGGAAACTAGCAGAAGTAGAAGAAATGCAAGAATATTTAGATAATTATTATCCAAATCTTGATATCAATAAAAGTAATAATAAAGAATTAAAGAAAGACTAGATGTATCTAGTCTTTTTGCTTGATAAGATATTTATTTTTTTATACAATATAATAGAGGAGATAATATGGAAACTGGACGTAGTTTTGAAGTATTATTTGATTTAGCAATTGTTGGACCAGATGACTTGGTAATTAATGATGCTAAAGAAGAAACTCTATTAGAATATAGAAAAAATGTATGTATAATATTACATAGAATAATAAAGATAATGAATGATTGTTTACCAGATATAAAAGATGAAAATATACAACAATTTATTAAAAGAAGAATTAAGAGTCTTATGGACATTGTTGAAAAAATATTAAACTTTGATATGAATTTATTTTTTGAAGAAGCTAGGCAAAATAATCGTTTTGATTTTTATTATGTTATAAAAGAGTTTATGTATTCAGAAATTGCTGATAATTTTGCTAGATTACATCGTTTTTATTATAGTGCCTCTGCTAAAAATCGACCAGATAAATATATTCTTTCATATATATTTAATGCTTATAAGAAGGCAATGTATGATTTAGGAATTAGATCTTGTGATATTAAAACTTTAATAGATTCTTTTATGTGTAATAATGAAGAAGCAACTCATCAAGCTCCTATTGATAGTGAAAATGTGTATAGTGATGATAGTTTTAATTCATGTTTCGATAATGCTACTGGAATACAAATAATGTCAATTCCTTATTATGTTGTGTTATCAACTAAAACTTTTAATGGAATGGAAACAAGAAGATTTAAACTAATAGGTGGAGATGTTGTTTATTCTCAAAGCATGTATAATAAAATAACAAATAAAGAACAAAAGAATCGATAGAATAAAAGGTGAGTAGTATGAAAAAAACACTAAATTTATTGGTAATGTCGATCTTAATATTTTTTATGAATATAATGATTGTTAAAGCATCAAAAGTTATATATGATTCTAAAAATGCTAATGGTATATGTAATAGTGTAAAAAAAGAAACAATTAAAATAGGTGTTCATAGTTATTACAATAAAAATGATACTATTTTAAAACAAACAGAAAATACATGTAATAATACTAAGTATTTTAACGATAATTTATCAAATAAAACAAAAGGACAAGATTATCCTTCTTGGACTTTATTTAATATGTCTAATTCATCTTTTAAACATAGTATAGAAGGCATTGATGTAACTGATAATAATAAATATCGATATTTTTATATAAGTAATAGATATCAATTATATAAAGATAAAAAATTACTTCAAAGTAATACACTAAAATCAGGAGATAAGATTTTTATTGATATTGATATAAAGAGTTCAAATGTTAAAAAAGATGATTATAATGACTTACGTTGTGTAATCGATTATGGTTTGGAAAAAGATGATGTAAGTTTAACCGCTCAAAATTCTATTACATATTATATTTATGATGCGAATAATAAAAAATATGGACCATATAAATTAGATAATTATGAATTAATTAAAAGAATATATTATTCTAAAGATAAAACTGAATATTATTTAAATCAATATAGAATTGTATCAGATAATTTAATATCGAAAGTTCCAAAAGGTGTTAGTGTTAGTAAAATAAGAATATATCCGTACGAAAATTATCCTGTTCAAAATAGGTATCCAAATGGTCCATCATACGCAGGCTTATTTAAAATGTATTCATTATCTATAACAGCTTATCAAGATAAATATAAAAGTGATAAAAAATATATTACCCTTAAAGATTCATCTAAATCAGCGACAGTTGTTCGCCAAAATGTGACAAATAATATGGCTACAGTTGCTACTATCAAATGGGGAGTAAGTACTGATCGAAACTTATTATATTATTGTTCTTTATGTACAGGAGAACCAAGACAATATAATAATGGAAAAGTATATTATGGCCTTGCTTATGTAAATCAAGTTGATGGTACAATTTCATCTTTCTTATCTCACACTGGAAAAAATAAAAATAGTGGCCTTGTAGAATATAAATTTGCTACTAAATATTTAAATACGGAAAAGACGTCTAAAGGAGAAACTTTTAGTAAAGGTAAAACAACATTATCTCCATTACGGGTTTATGAACCAAGTGGTCGTGATACTTCAAATGATAAAAGGAAAAATGAAGTATCAACCCATAATTATATTCCAAATAAATTATCTAGTTATTTTGTTGGAGTTGATTGTAGTTCTTCAACATTTTCTGCGATTGGCAAAGAATTACCATATGTTGATAGTTTAGCTGGTTCATCTAGATATTTATCTAATCCCCAAGTTAGATTATTAGGTAATATGAATATTGATTATGCTAAAATAGAAGAAAATTTGAGAAAGAATGGTACTATTTCTAAAAATACAAATATTGGAACATCTACTTTAAGAAATGCCTATACATCTTATATTAAAAAGACTTATAGCAAAGAACAAATCTTTAATGGTTATGGATTATTAAGACCAGGAGATGCGCTTATAACAGATGGTCATGTAAGAATGGTAACAGGTTATTCATATGTTGAATGTGTTGATAAAAGATTTAAGACAAATAATTATCAAACAGATTTTTGTAAAAAGAATGGTTCAACGATAGATGGTTCTAAAAGTTATGTAATCATTTCTGAAACTCGTGGTAGACATATTAATATGGCTGAAAATGACTTCGAAGTTAAAACGCACATTAATCAAAAAGATGCTCGTTGGACAATGACTCCTGATAAAACATTTACCGATGTAACAAATATTGATGACTTGTATACAAAAGGTAACAAAAAAGAAGTTAATTTCCGATTAAATAAAAAATATATGTTTAATAGTTTATATCTTAGTGATATAAAATTATCTAATGATTCTAAAATAGAACTTGATCCTGATAATCAAATGTATTTACCATATCGATATAAATCATTAGATAGAGTAACAAATGAAAAAACGATTGAAAAACCAAAAGTTAACTTTGTTTTTGAAAAAAAGAATAGTAGTGATAATTTATATAATTATTTAAAGAAAGATTATAAATTAAGAGGAACTATTATAACTAATTACATGATTGAAAAGATTAAAATTCAAATTAATAATTCTAAATATTATATTGCACCAAATCAAACTAATTTTTATTCTCTTTATTATAATCTTAATGATACTAAGATATTAAACGCTTTAAAGAATTTAAATTATAATAATGATAATACAATTAAGATTAGTGTTTATATGGGACCTAATATTAGTGATGTTAAGAAAACCCTTAATCTTGATAGTGAAGGCTTTATGACGGTTGTTACAATAAAAAAACCAAGTGAAGTATCAACAACTAAATTAAGTGATATTTTAAAGAAAAATGGTTATAATGTATCAAATGGTTATGTATATAATTTTAAAGTTGGTGATACTATTACTGATATTAAGAAAAAGTTAGGTAATGATATTACAATTACAGCGAATACATCAACTATTTCAACAGGAACAATTTTAAAGAAAGATAATGAAAGTTATACTGCCGTAATTAAAGGAGATTTAAGTGGTGATGGTAAGATAAATTCTTCTGACTTACTATTTATGAAATTATATTTAATTGGCAAAAAGCAGTTAACAGGGGCTTATAAACAAGCTGGAATAATTAGTAGTACTAATGATATAAAATCACTTGATTTATTAAGACTTCGTCAATACTTGTTAGGAAAGTATAAAATAAGTTAAAGGAGAGATAAAATGAAAAAGTATTATGTATTATTAATAATCTTCTTATTACCAGTAATTGTTTTGGCATCCCCTAATGCAACTATTAAAACATCTAAAGACAATATTAAAAAAGGAGAAACGGTTACAGTAACTGTAACATTAACAGATACAGCAGCATGGAATATTAATATTGTTGGTAGTGGAGCTTCTAGTTGTTCTAAAAGAGAAGCTGATGTAACAAGTGATGCCAGTAATACAACTAAAAAAATATCTTTATCTTGTAAAGCAACAAGTGAAGGAACAATAAATATTAAAGTAACCGGTGATATTACTAGTGAATCAGCAGAAACAAAAGAGATATCTTTGAAAAAAGATGTTGTTGTTAAAGGAACCAGTGGAACTGATACTCCAAAGCCTCCTGTTGATGATAAACAAGATCCGCCAAAGGAAGATGATCAAACTTCACCAAAGGAAGATGATCCAACACCTCCCAAAGATGATGATTTACCAAAAGATGTAATTGTTGATCCTTCAGGTGACAAAGAAGATAATAATACAATTGTATTCATATTATTAGGAATTATAATTGTATTAATGATTATAATAGTAATTATGATTATTAACAAAAAGAAAAATAATAATATTAATTATAATAACTATTATTAAAAAGACTAGAAAACCTAGTCTTTTTACTTTGATTATAAGTGTAAATGTATTTGTAAACAAATCGTAAATGACTGTAAATAAGTAAAAGTCTTTTGACTCGTTTTATAGAAATAAATTACCTATTTAGTGTATACTTATACTAGAGTAGAGGTAGTATATGAAAAAGAACATATCAAGATTTATTATGTTTATTTTAGTAATTATTATAATTCCTTTTCATATTGAAGACTGTTATGGATATACAGATACTGATTTACCTTATGAAGATAATAAGAACTTTGTTTTATCAATTGATGATTATAATAGTGAAG
The DNA here is from genome assembly GCA_946409545.1 of uncultured Clostridia bacterium. GTDB lineage: Bacteria > Bacillota_I > Bacilli_A > RF39 > UBA660 > RUG12783. The sequence goes on from CAMJWT010000007.1 coordinate 37,478, forward strand.
ATGTAAATAAACTATATAATCCTGATAATACAAGTGTTCCAAGTAGTTTTAGTTTAAAAAACAAATTGAGTAGTCAATATAATATTAATCTTTCTGCTGAAAACCAATTAGTTTTAAATTTATGTGAAGCTTTTGCATCACTAAAATCTATTGAGACTAATTATGCTTTAAAGACAGGAAGATTAATTAATTTATCTGAAAGATATATTGATTATATGTTATCTAAATATATGTATGGTCAATCTCGTATTATGGGTATATTACCTAATATCTTTAATGCTAATTCATCAAATAATAATGAAAGTTATTCAAGTGGTGATGGTGTAGCAATCGATCAAGTATATACTTTCCTTGAAACTTTTGGTGGAGCTACGGAGTATGATATTCCATTAAAGAATTATACAGATTCCGAATATAATAATTTTATAAATATCGAGCCTGTTCTTAAACTTAATAGTTCGATTGCTTTTCCAAATATTGATAAAAATAATTTAACTAATGAAACGACAAGAAATAAATGGCTTAAGATAATTAAGATTCATTTAATGAAATATGGTTCTTTAAGAACTGCTATTGGAAGTCCTAATGGAGCTAATACTTATAATGAAGCTACAGCAGCTTATTATTATAAGAGTGGTTTAACAGGTATGGGTGGCGGACATGCAGTTAGTATTGTCGGTTGGGATGATAATTATTCTAAAAATAATTTCTTAGTAAAACCAGAACATGATGGTGCTTTTATTGTTTTAAACTCATGGGGAAACTCTTGGGGTGATGATGGATATTTCTATATTTCTTATGATAGTTATGGATATTTAGAACAATTAATTGGTGCAATTGATGTATCATTAGCTAGAGATTATAAGACTTACACATATGCCCAAAAGATGTTTGTAACAACAGGTATATTACATTCAACAACATCATCAAGATTATTTAAAAGTTATGGATTAAAGTTTACTAAAGGTAATGATACTGAATATCTAAGTCATATTACAGCTCTATTAGGTACATATTATGATCATGATTCAACTGATAAAATTCGTTATTATATAAATCCTATTGATGATAGTTTTGATAAAGATAAAATGATTTATTTAGGAAGAGTGTCATCAATTATTGGTGGTTTTAAAACAAATGTGACTTTAAATGAACCAATTGCTTTGACTGGTAATAGTTTTGCTGTTGTCTTTGAATTTGAATGTGAAAATCGTAAATGTGGTTTCTCTGATAGTAAAGATAGTAATAATGAAACGATTAGTGGTAATATGTATAACTCAAATGGTTTTACTAATGAGGAATGGAATAAAATTGATTATGAATTTCCAGTATTTGTTTTAACAGCAAAGAAAGATATATCAAATGTTAGTGTAACAAAATTACCTAATAAAACAGCATTTAATAAAGGTGAAAAACTTGATTTAACAGGTGGAACATTAAAAGTAAAATATGGAGACGATCCTGAAACAACTGTATCTATGGCCTCTAATTTAGTTAGAGTTATTGGATATAATCAAACCAAAGCAGGGAATCAAAGTATTACTATTACTTATGATGGAGCAGTTGCAAACTTTAATGTATATATAAATGATATTAGTAGTATCGAAGTTGATAAACTACCAAATAAAGTTGTTTATAGTAGTGGCGATGCTGTTGATTTAACAGGTGGCCAAATAAAAGTTATATTTGAAGGTGGTGGAACTAAAATTGTTCCAATGACTTCGGTTGATGTTGATATTGTTTCCATTGCGCAAGTAAATAATAATACTCAAAAAATAACTATATCATATGATGGGAAAACAACGTCATTTAATGTTTTGGTAAAGCAAGTTGCATCATGGCAAAAAGTAGTATTTCCAACAAAAAAAGAATATAACCAGGGAGAAGCTTTAGATTTAACTGGTGGTGTAATAACCGTTCTTTATAATGATGGTACTACTCAAAATATACCAATGACTTCAAGTGATGTTAAAGTAACTGGTTATAATCCAAATAAGTTGGGTACGCAAACAATTACGGTATCTTATGGTGGTAAATCAGCAACTTATACAGTTACTGTTAAAGAATTAAAATTTGTTGTTAGTTTCAATTCTAATGGTGGTAGTAGTGTTCAATCACAAACGATTGTTAATAATGGTAAAGTTACTAAACCTAATAATCCAACAAGAGTTGGATATACCTTTAAAGAATGGCAATTAAATAACAAGAAATATGATTTTAATACACCAGTAACAAGTAATATTACTTTAGTTGCCTTATGGATTAAAAATGAAACCCAGACAACAACTACTTTAAAAGAAATATTAATAAAAAACGGTTATGATGTAATTGATAATTACGTTTATAATTTCACTTTAGGTGATACGATTGTAAATATTAACAATAAATTAGGAAAAGATATAACTTTTGATACGAAGACAACAATTATATCAACAGGAACAATAATTAAAAGAGGTAATGAAAGTTATACTGTTGTAATAAAAGGGGATTTAAGTGGTGATGGTAAGATTAATTCTTCTGATCTACTTCAAATGAGAAATTATTTGTTAGAAGTAAATAGTCTATCAGGAGCATATAAAAAAGCTGGTATGATTGATAGTTCTAATGATATTAAATCTCTTGATTTATTAAGATTAAGACAATATTTATTAGGTGACTATAAATTAAGTCAAAAAGGAGTTTAAGATGAAGAAAAAATTATATTTAATAATTGCAATGATATTATTTTTACCACAAGTTGTTTTAGCAGCCCCTAATGCAACAATTAGTACTGATAAAAGTTCTATTGAGAAAGGTAAATCAGTTAATGTAACAGTAACATTAACGGATACAGCTGCATGGAATGTTAAAATAACAGGCACTGGAGCTGCTAGTTGTTCTAAAAAAGAAGCTGATGTTACTTCTAATGGTAAAAGTACAACAAAGAAATTCTCTTTATCTTGTAAAGCAACAAGTGAAGGAACAATTACTTTTAAAGTAACCGGTGATATTACTAGTGGTTCTGGTGGTACCAAAGATGTTAACTTAACAAAAACCGTTACAGTTACTAAACCAAAATCTAGTGTTAATACATTATCTAGTTTAAAAGTAAATGGAACAACCGTACCAGGCTTTTCAAGTTCTAAAACATCTTATACTTTAAAAGAAAATTCAGGTAAAAGTATATCTATTAGTGCAACAGCAGAAGATTCAAAAGCTAGTATATCAGGAACAGGAACAAAAACTCTTCATTATGGGAAAAACACTTTTAATGTTACAGTAACAGCAGAAAATGGTTCTAAAAAAACATATACAATTATTGTTAATAAACCAGATCCAAGAAGTAGTAATAATTATTTAAAATCATTAACGATTGATATTGGTACATTTGATTTTAATAAAAGTACATTAAGTTATTTAGTAAAATTAGATCATAATGTTAATGAAATAAATATAAGTGCTATTGCAGAAGATTCTCGTGCTAGTGTATCTGGTATTGGTAAAAAAACATTAAATGATTATGTTAATGAATTTAAAATTGTCGTTAAAGCTGAAAATGAATCTACAAAAACATATGTATTAAAAATTGCTAGACAAGATGAAGATGGTAATTATGGAAAATTAAGTACAGATAATACTGTTAAATCTATAAATGTAGCTAATTATGATATTAAATTTAGTAGTGATACTAAAAAATATAATGTTTTAGTTGATGAAGATGTTAATGAAGTAGAATTTGATATAAAAACAAATGATAGTAAAGCTTTAGTTTCTATTGAAAATAATACTGATTTAAAACCAGGATTAAATGTTGTAAAAGTAATTATTACAGCTGAAAATGGTGATGCTAACGAATATTTATTTAATGTTTATAAAATTGGTGAAGAAGAAAAGAAAGAAGAAATTCCTTTAGTTAAAGATCCAATTCTTGAACCAAAAGAAGATGAAGTTAAAAAAGAAAATAACACCATTTGGATTGTTATTTCGGTACTTGAATTATTAGCAATAGTATCATTAATCGTTATAATATTAAACGGTAAAAAGAAAAATAAAAGATAGACTAGAGTGATCTAGTCTTTTTTATGAAAAAGTTAAGTAATATTTTAAAGTTAATAATAATTTGATACAATGATATTGAAAAAGGAGATTATATGAAAAGAGAAGACGCTGTTTTAGTTAGTGAACAAGAGGCTATGGAGTTAAATACAATTGATGATGTAATAAGGTATTTAATGAAATGTAATAGTTTAGGTTTAAATATCTATTGTTTACATAATGGAGAAAGATTATATGCTTGTGATGGATATACTTATGATGAATATTATCTTTTAGCAATGGGAATAAAGCCAAAAGATCAAGCTCATCTTGAAGCCATAGTATATGGGGAAGATAGATTACTTGAAGATAAAATTGTACTATCAAATTTAGTTACTCCCATTTATGCTCATTTAAAAGAGATGTATAAGCCAATTCGTGATCAACTTCGAGAAGGAAAACAAAAAGCTAAATAAAATTAGTTTTTTGTTTTTTTTTGAAATAAGTATGAAATTTGTTGAAAATCATGATTATATAAATTATACTTATTTTATTATTTAAAAAATAGGATGATGTATGAAAAATAGTGATATAAAAGAAGCATGTGGGGTATTTGGAATATATGATTTAGATGGAAAGAATGTAAGTAATATTATTTATTATGGATTACTTGCTCTTCAACATCGTGGTCAAGAAAGTTGTGGTATCGCTGTTAGTAATACCAACATAAATGAAAAAAATATTGTGTGTTATAAAGATATGGGATTAGTAAGCCAAGTCTTTAATAAAGATATTATTAAGTCCTTAGAAGGTAATTTAGGTATAGGACATGTTAGATATTCAACAACAGGGGAAAGTATTAAAGAAAATGCCCAACCCTTAGCACTTAATTATATTAAAGGAACATTAGCTGTAGCTCATAATGGTAATTTAGTTAATACTAATGAATTAAGAGAAAGATTACAAAAAAATGGGGCTATTTTTCATACTACTATTGACTCTGAAGTCATTGCTTATTTTATTGCTAGAGAAAGAGTTAGATCAAAAAGTATTGAAGAAGCAATTTCTAAGACGATGAAAATAATAAAAGGAGCTTATTCTTTAGTAATAGCATCTCCTAAAAAACTTATTGGTGTAAGAGATCCTCATGGCTTTAAGCCATTAGCAATTGGTAAATTAGATAATTCTTATATTTTATCCAGTGAAACATGTGCTTTTGATACTATTGGAGCAACATATGTTCGTGATGTTGAACCAGGAGAAATCGTAACCATAACAAAGGATGGTATTTCATCAGTAAAAGATAATGTTATTACTGAATCTAAAAGAGGAAGATGTATTTTTGAATATATATACTTTTCTCGTGAAGATAGTTATATTGATAATGTTAGTGTATATAATGCAAGGTTTAAAGCTGGTGAATTCTTAGCAAAAGATTCTTATGTAGATGCTGATTTGGTAGTAGGTGTACCTAATTCAGGTAATACAGGAGCTAAAGGTTTTGCTAAAAAAGCTAAAATACCATATGCTGATGCTTTTGTAAAAAATAGTTATATTGGTAGAACTTTTATAAAACCTGAACAAAGTGAAAGAACAATCGCGGTTAAAATAAAGTTGAATGTCTTAAAAGAAGTTGTTAAAGATAAAAGAATTGTTTTAATAGATGATTCGATTGTTCGTGGTACAACAAGTAGAGAAATAATTAATTTATTAAGAGAAGCAGGAGCTAAAGAAATACATATGCGAATTAGTTCACCACCATTTATATGTCCATGTTTCTTTGGAATAGATGTTCCTAAAAAAGAAGAATTAATTACGTATAATCATACAAAAGAAGAAATATGTAAGATAATAGGAGCTGATAGCCTTGAATATTTAAGAGTAGAAAGACTACCAGAACTTGTTAATAAACTTAAAATATGTCGTGGATGTTTTACAGGTAAATATCCGGTAAAAACAAAAATGTAGATTTTATAATAATTGATTGACTACTCTTTTTAATATATAATTGAGTTGTAAGATAGAGGAATAAATGAAAAAGAAGATTTATATGAAACGATTTATACTTATAGTGTTATTAATTGGAATCGCAATATCGATGATATTAATAAGAGAAAGGTTAAGTAATGATGAAAAAAAGAATGCTTCAAAGATATCTTCTTTAAGCAATAATAATACCTATGAAATAATATATAATGGCGGTAATAAAAACGTTAAAGGCAAGGTTTTAAGCCATAAATGTGCTTTTAACAATCATTGTAAAATAGAAAAAAATAGTTTCCAAAGAGATGGTTATGTTTTTGTTGGCTGGACAACCAAAAGTAATGGACAAGATGATGGTTTTGGCTGGACCGAATGGGGTGGAACATGGAAATATACCAATGGACAATATGGTATTAAGAACAATCAATTAACACTATATGCGATGTGGGCTAAAAAAGATAAGAATAAATATATAATTATTTATCATGGAAATGGAGCAGATGCTGGATTTACCTTTCATCAAGTTTGCACTAATGGGGAATTATGTTCAATCAAAAGTTCTAAATTTGTAAAAATTGGTTATTCTTTTGTTGGCTGGACAACAAAAAATAATGGAGAAGATGATGGCTACAATTGGACAAATTGGAGTGGAATTTGGAAGTATTCAAATGGACAGTATGGCATAGATAAAAATGAATTACACTTGTATGCAAGATGGGATAAAAAAGATAAGTATGAAATTATTTATTATGGTAATGGAGCAACAAGTGGTAACGTTCTAAGCCAAATATGTTGGATAGGAGAACCATGTTTGATTAATAATAATCAAGATGGATTTATCAAAGATAATTATGAATTTGTTGGCTGGACAACAAACGAGAATGGAAAAGACGACGGATATAAATGGACAAATTGGAGTGGAACTTGGAATTATATTAATGGTCAATATGGTATCAAAGACAATAAATTGATTTTATATGCAAGATGGAAAAAAGTAAAAAATGATTATTATAATGAACCACCATCTTCTAATAATTCTAACCAAAATAAGACGATTAAAATTGAACCATCACGGGTATATTTGAAATATGGTAATGGAAATTATGTAGATTTAAAAGCTATTTTACCTTCCGAAGAACAAAATAAAAAAATTACCTGGACAAGTAATAATTCAACCCTTGTTCAAGTGGATAAAAATGGAAGAGTAACAGCATATAATAATGGTGAAAATTATATAAATACAGTCTTATTAGGAGATGCTATCATAACAGCCAAAACAAAAGATGGTTATCAAGGAATGGTAAGAGTAACGGTAACATCAGTAGATGTATCAGTAAATAAGGAAAGAAAACAATTTATTATTAACGATGTAGAAAGTAGAGAAGGAAAAATCGGTGACGGCAGTTTTGACCTCGAAAAGGAATATAACGATTGTAAAAAAAGTGCAAAAACAATAAAAGTAGAAAGTGAACCCGCTAAGAAATATAATGATCAAAATAATAAGATTCATTTTATTGATGTTGGAAGAGGAGATGCAACATTAATTGAAAGCAAAGGAGAGTTTGGTTTAATTGATGCTGGATATGACTCTCAAAATGAAACTGATCCTGAATATGCATATTATTACATTGGTAATATCTTAAATGGTAGAAAATTAAAATTTGTTATGTTAACTCATTGGCATAGTGATCATGTAGGTGGAGTATATGATATTATTAGCGAAGGATATGTTGATAAAAATACGAAGTTTTATTTTAATAAACCAGCAGAACTAACAAAAAATAATTCAGCTTATAAAAAACTATATTGCGACATGTTAGTAAATATGAGAGATACGATTGGTAATGATAATAACATGATTTATGTAACCAATAAGAAAGATGATATAAAGATTAAAATAGGTGATATGGAAGTACTAATCTTAGAAAATAAATTTCCAGACGGATATTATCCAGATGAATCTAAAGAAAAAAAATTAACTGATGAAAATAGAAATTCGATAGGAGCATTAATCACATATAAAGGAAAGAGAGTATTAATTACTGGTGATATGGGTGAAGGTGATGAATATCGAATTGCTGAGAAATTATCGAAAAAAGGTATTTCTACAATCGATGTATATAAAATGGGACATCATGGCGCAACCCCAGCTGCATATACACCATTTATTGATTATATAGAACCAAAAAATGTTGTAATATCAAATACTTATGATAGTGTTAGACCACATGGAAATGAGAATCTAAGCGCTATGTGTTATATGCAATATTATTATGATTCTAAACTTTATTTGACTGGTAATGCAAGAATAGAGAATTATGGAAATTTAATAGCTGATAAAAATGGTAAAATAGCTAAAATAAAAGGTTCTATTGTATATGATTTCAATAAAAACAATTTTTATGATAGTGATACGTCAAATGTTATGAAACCAAATCAAAGACCAGTTGATTTATGCAAAAAAGGTGATGAGAATGGTGTTAAAACTATTAGGTTTACAAATGCTACAGATGAATATGAAAATAAAATATGTGATCTATATTTTGAATATGGCACTTTTATCTCCGGAAAAAGAAATGGCGTAAATTATAAAGAAGCTGGTACTCCAACGAAAGATTATTATCGTGCACCAGGAAGAGTATGTAGATAAAAAAATCAAAATATTATAAAAAAGTAGATGCAAAAGGACGTAATCTACTTTTTTTGTTATGGTATAATATAAGAGAGTATGTGAGGTATAACATGAAAAAATATTTATTTGATTATATAAAAGAGATTGATAATTTATTAAATAATAAAGAAAAGTTTGATGAAGATGATATTAAAAAACATCTTATTAAGATCCAATTTTTTCAACATGAAAGATTAATTCATTTATTAGTAACATTATTTTATGCTTTATTATTTATTATTTTTATGTCATTTGGATTTATTTATTATATATTTTTTGCAATCGCTTTAATTATTGTAATATTCTTAATCTTTTATGTTGTTCATTATTTTAGACTTGAAAATGGTGTTCAATATTTATATAAACAATATGATAAAATGTTAGAAAGAAAATAAAAACTAGAGAAATCTAGTTTTTTTTTGTTATAAAAATAATCTATAGTGTTTATAAAAAAATAGTATTGGATAAATTTAAGTATATTAAATATATTATAATTGTAATTTATTCGTTTTGGAGGGAAGTATGGCTTATTTAGCTCAATGGGATGTTAATAACCAATGTAATTTAAATTGTAAGCATTGCAGAGTATGGAAAAAGAATGATCTTACGCAACTATCTTTAAAAGAAGGAAAAGAATTAATAGCGCAATTAAAATATTTAGGAGTAAAACAATTAATATTATCAGGTGGAGAACCCTTTATTAGAAAAGATATTTTTGAATTAATAGATTATGCAAAATCATTTAAAAAACTTGTTATAACCACAAATGGAACTTTGTTAACAAAAGAAAAATGCAAAATATTAAAGAAATATAAAAATCTTATTTTATCAATTAGTTTAGATGGTATGCAAAAAGTTCATGATGAGTTTAGACAAGTTCCTGGTACTTTTGATAAAGTTATGGAAACATTAGATATGTTAAAAGCAAATAAGATTAAATTTGCCATTAAATATACTTTATCAAATGAAACAAAAGAAGATATATATGATGTTATAAAAACAGTTGCGAAAAAAGGTGCAAGTGAATTCAATGTTCGAAGAGTAATTGTTTTTGGTAATGCTAAAGAAAAAATGTTACTTTCAAATGAAGAATATCGAGAAATCATAAAAAATGTTATAAATGTTTGTAAAGAAAATAACATTATTTTTAAAACAGGAGATCCTTGCTTAATTCCAATATTCCCTGAAATCTTTGGAATTGATTTAGAAAATGATGATTTAAAAAGGATTTATGCTGGTTGCCAAGCCGGAGATGAAAATATTTATATTAACTATTTAGGATTTGTAGGAGCTTGTTCATATATACCAGTCACAGCAGATAATATAAAAGCAAAAGCTTTAGACGATATTTTAAAAAATGAGTTCTTTACCAATATAAGAAATTATAAAGATAATTTAAAAGGTAAATGTTCAAAATGTGCTTATAAATATATTTGTGGTGGATGTCGAGGTTCAGCATTAGCATTAAAAAAATCATTATACGAAGAAGATCCTTTATGTTTACTTGATGATTAATTAAGGTTTGAATTATCTAATTATCGATAATTAGATAATTTAAATAAATAATATGAAAGGAGAAAAGTATCAATGAAAAATACTAAAAAAGTAGTAAAAGAAGTTAAAAAGAATAAGAAACTTCTAACTTGCTGCATGTGTGGTTAATTAATTTAAGTTAGATAGTTCTTCTATCTAACTTACTTTATTATAAGGAGGAGATTTATATGTCAATATTTCCAAGAAAAGTTTGTAATGGTGAATATGTAATATTTCATATGGGATTTAAAGGAATACTAGATAAACATAAGAATATTTCTTATTGTTTAGAATTATTTAATCCAAATAATGAATTGGTTTTAGAACTTAAAAATAATCTTTTAATAAGAGGTAATAATAAGCTTTATGAAAAAGATTTATATTATCCAATATTAATTGATGATTCATTTATACCAGGTAAATATGTAGTTAATTTCTATCTAATAGATGATGGTAAAATAATAAAATCTTCTACTAAAGATAATGATATTTTTCTTGTTGAGAAAGTTAATTATTTTATTGAAAATTTAAATAATAAAAAAATAATAGTATTAGAAAATAAATCAAGTGAAGAAGTAACATTAGAATTATATTTAGAAGGAAAGAGAAGAACTAAAAAAGAAATTATTTTGTTACCATATATGAAAAAAGAAATAGAAACTAAATCTTTATATGCATATATTGAGTATGGTAATAATGATTTTAAAATAATTAGTTAGGAATAATAATATGAAAAAGATAGAAGGATTAAAGTTTTTAAATGATAATTTTTATGATTATTCAATTAATTCTACTTTTATTGAAAATGATAATGATTTACGATTGATATATGAGAAATATAAAGATGTTGATCGATTATTTCGTGTTCGTGGTTGTAATAAATATGGTAGTGAATTAAATTTACCAATGGCAACATTTACGAAAATAGAAGATGTAATTAATTATATAATTAATGAGAAAAAGAAAAATAATTTACTTGATTTTGTAGTACATAGTGTTGATAATTCATATTTTAACCCTGTGTATATTGGTACAATTGCAGTATATAATAGTTATGATAAACCAAGTATTAAAATTGAAATTCAGAAAGTCACAAAAGAGTTAGTAGCTAAAATGAATATATTAAGACCACGTGATTGGCCAGTATCTTTATCACTTGAATATGATTTTTTAAGTAAAGTACCAATAATTCATAATTTTCAAAATATCAAAATAGATGAAATAAGAGATGCCATTTATCAATTATTTAAAATAGGAAAAGGTATTTATAACATATATGATGAAAATAAAATTGAAATTGATACTTATACAAGATTTAATATTTATGAAAATAATAGTATTATATTAGATGATCATCGAAGTGTAGACTCATTTATATTTCAAAAGAGGAAATAATATATGGAAAAAAGAGATTTATATGATAAAAATAAAGAAATAACAAATGAATGGATTTATAAAAATGATCATATTCCCAATAATCGCTTTATATTAGTCGTTACCTTATTTTTGTTAAAAGATGATGAAGTATTAATCGAAAAAAGAAGTAAAGATAAAGGTGGTAAATATGCATTTATTACTGGACATCCTAAAAAAGGAGAAAGTAGTATAGAAGGAATAATCTCTGAAACAAGTGAAGAAATTGGATTAAAGATCGATAGACCAAAATTAATAAAAACGATAAAAGGTAATAATACATTTTTTGATTATTATGTTTATGTATGTAATAATGATAAATTATCTTTAAAACTTCAAATTGAAGAAGTTGATGAAGTTAAGTGGGTTAAGATAAATGAAATAGAAGATATGATTAAAAATAATATTTTTTTTGAAAAACACATTGATGTTCTTCCAATATTAAAAGAATATTTAAATAGTTCATTTTGACTATTATCCCATTTTATGATATAATTTATATTGCATTGATGAAGAAAAGTAACTAAATTAGTTATTCGAGTGAGTTAGGTATAGTGTGAACTAATAATAACGTTTAGTGAAAGAACACTTCTGAGCAGACTACCGAAAAGAAATGAGTAGACTAGTCCGGATAGGAATCCGTTATCTTATTCCTAGGTTTGTTAGAACTGAATAAAGAGATTACGAAACAAACCATTTATTTATATAAATGGTTTTTATGTAATAAATTAAGGTGGCACCACGGATACCCGTATTCGTCCTTATTGTAGGATGATACGGGTATTTTTATATATAGTGAGGTGATTTATATGGAAGATGATAATAATGGTAATAATAAATTAGACAAATTATAAAGTAGATATTTTATATTTCATTTTATATCTATTTTATAAACATAAATAAAATAGAGACTACCTACAATAATCTATTTATTTATAAAAAATAAATAAAGAAAGAAGGTAATTAAAATGAAAAAAGAATTAAGTTATTTAGAAACAATTAAAATGATTGATGAAATCAAAAAATATTTTGAAAGACAATTAGAAGTAAGATTATCACTTACTAAAGTGCAATCCCCATTATTTGTAAGAAGTGATACGGGATTACAAGATGAATTATCAGGTAAAGAAAAAAGTGTAAGTTTTATTAAAGAAGGAGAAAAGTTTGAAATAGTACATTCTCTTGCTAAATGGAAAAGGGATGCCATAGGTCGTTATCAATTTCCAATTCATACAGGGCTTCTTACAGATATGAAAGCAATTAGACGAGATGAAGAAATTGATTCTATTCATTCAATGTATGTAGAACAATGGGACTGGGAAAAAGTAATAAGTAAGGAAGATCGAACAATTGATTACTTATGTGAAACTGTAAAAAAGATATATAAATCATTAAGACAAACATTATTATATTTAAAAAAGAAATATAAGTTTATTTCGCTAGATTTACCAAAAAGTATTTATTTTATTACTAGTCAAGAACTTGAAGATAAGTATCCTGATAAAACTTCAAAAGAAAGAGAAGAATTAATTACTAAAGAAAAAGGAGCTGTTTTCATAATAGGAATAGGTGATAAATTAAAATCAGGTTTTGTTCATGATTTACGAAGCCCTGATTATGATGATTGGAGCCTTGATGGTGACTGGTTAGTATATGATAAAGCTATTGATAAAGCAATGGAATTAACTTCAATGGGTATTAGAGTAGATAAAGATTCATTAATTAGTCAATTAGAGAAATCAGGATGTCAAGATAGAATAACTTTACCGTATCATCAAAGTATTATTAAAGAAGAAATACCATATAGTATTGGTGGTGGTATAGGTATAACAAGAATTCTTATGTTATTACTTGGAAAGAAACATTTATCTGAAGTTCAAGCTTCTAGTTGGGATTCTAAAACTTTAAAAGAATTAAAAGATAAAAAAATATTATAAACAAGAAAAGATTAAGTTAAACTTAATCTTTTTAAATGTAAATTAAATTGATTTTAATATTGAATAATGTATAATTGAAAATGGAGGATGTCATGGTAGAATTTACATTTATATTACCTTGTTTGAATGAAGAAAAAACATTACCGTTTTGTATAAACGAAATAAAAGATTATATAAAAAAACATAAGTTAAATGCGGAAATATTAGTATCAGATAATAATAGTGAGGATGATAGTGTTAAGGTTGCTAAATCTTTAGGAGCAAGAGTATCTATTTGCAAAGATAGAGGTTATGGTAATGCCCTAATTAATGGAACAAAACATGCTAAAGGAAAATATTGTGTCATGGGAGACTGTGATGGAAGTTATGATTTTAGTAACTTAGAAGATTTTATCGAAAAAGTTAGAGATGGTTATGATTTAGTTGTTGGTAATCGTTTCATGGGCGGAATCAAAAAGAAGGCTATGCCATTATCTCATAAAATTGGAGTTAGATTCTTATCAGGATTTGCTAATATGTTCTTTAGAACACCTGTTAAAGATTATCATTGTGGTCTTAGAATGTATAATACTAAATCATTAAGAAAAATTAATCTAACATGTCCTGGTATGGAATATGCTAGTGAAATGATTATTAAAGCTAAAATTAATAATCTAAAGATGTGCCAAGTATCAACAATATTAAGAAAAGATTTACGTGATCGTAAACCTCATTTAAAGACAATAAGAGATGGATTTAGACATTTGTTTTTAATTATTAATTTATTTATTCATCGAAAAAAATATATTGTTAAATAATTAAAAGATTAAGTTTTACTTAATCTTTTTTATGTTTAAAAACATCAAAATATTAGTAATATGTTATAATACTAGTAGGATATAGTTATGTATAATGAGTTTAAAAATAAAATAGATTTATTATTTTATGATTGTTCAATAGAAGTTCGTGATTATCTTGCTAAAGCTTTTGCCTATCTATATAGTACAAATCCTAATGAAGTTATAAATATCTTTGATATGTTATGTAAAATTAAAGAAAAAGATAAAGAATTTCTAATTCGTTTTTCTAATGAATCTAGTTTTAATGAAAAAGAAAAAGTTATTAATTTAGCTCGTAAGAATTATCTTGTTTTAATTCATGAAATTGCTCATGCGATTCATTATTATGGTAATGGATATAGTGTTCCTCATGAATTTTTAGATGTAAGACAAGAGATTATAAATAGCAATGAAGCTTTAGATAATAGCAATCATCTTATAGCATTTTTAGATAAATATATAAGAAAAATATCTTTGCAAGTAGATGATCCTAATGTATCGGATACGGAATATGATTATTTATTACTTGAGCAAAAACGTTTATTAGAAACGAAAGACTTTGTTGATGCCTTACTTGGTGGTATAACAGGATCAGGTCATGGAAGTGGATATTATAAAAAAGATGATGATAAAAGTTTAGCTTTTTCAGAAATGTTTGCTAACTTTGTTACGATTAAAAGTTTAAAAGATAGTGATCGAATTATTCTATTATTAAAGTCTGTATTTGGTAAAGAATTAATTGAGTTATTTGAAAAAGTTTATAAAGAAATGATAGAATTTTATAAAAATAGTGATAAAAAGACTATATAATAGTCTTTTTTATTTGTGATTTATTAAATAATTTTGTATAATTTACTTGGATTATAATGGTGATAAATATGGGATATAATAAGAAAAATATTATTAGTTATTTAATTGTTGTTATTCTTTTTATTGCTGTTATTTTTTTATCTATTTTTGCAAGTAGTAAAATTGAAATAGAAAGTGATAAAGAATTATATATATCAGAGATTATGCCAATTAATAAAAACACTTTAAAAGATATGGATAATGAATATAGTGATTATATTGAAATATATAATTCTCATGATTATGAAATTAATTTAAAAGACTATTATCTATCAGATGATAGTACTAGTAGTAAAAAATGGACATTTCCTGAAATAACAATTAAAGGGAATGAATATTTAATAGTATTTGCATCAGGTAAAGATAAATGTGATCTTAATACAAGAGAATGTCATACTAATTTTAAACTATCTAAAGGTGGTGAATTAATAACACTATTAGATCCTGATGGAATGATTATTGATAAAGTAAGATATTCTAAAATGAATAAAGATACTTCATATAGTTATGTTGATGATAATTATTATTTAACAATAGGAACACCATATCGAGAGAATGAAAAAACAAAAAGCGATAATGTTAGTAAAGCTGATATCATTATTAATGAAGTTTCAATAACAAATAATGATATGATTGAACTTAAAAACTTAACAGATAAGGATATTAATTTAGAAAACTATTATATTCAAGATAAAAGTGGTACCAAATATCAATTTGATAAAAATAGTGTTATTAAAAAGAATTCCTATCTTGTTTTATATGGTAGTGATAAAAAAGGTATTATTGATAATAAGATAAATATTGGTTTTAAAATTAATAATAGTAATGAAATATTATATTTATATAAAAATAATAAACTTATTGATACTATTAATGTTGGTAAAATAAAAGAAGGAATTAGTAAAGGAAGAAATGATAATTTAGAAACAGTTGTTTATAATAAAATAACAATTGGAAAAGAGAATAATAAAGATTATTATAATGGTTTTTCTCTTGCACCTATCTATTCAATTAATGGTGGTTATGTTGATAAAGGAACAAAGATTAAATTAAGTACAAGTGATAATAGTGATATTTATTATACATTAGATGGAGGAACACCAAATAGTAAATCACATAAATATAATGGTGAGATTGAAATTAATAAAACAACAGTTATAAGAGCAATATCAATTAAAGATGGTTATTATGAATCAGATATTGAATCAAGAACTTTTATTGTTGGTAGGAAACATGATTTACCAGTAATATCAATTTCAACAGATAATAGTAATATTTATGGTTCTAATGGTATTTTTACTAAAGGATCTCATGCTGATTCTTATTACCCATATAAAGGAGCTAACTTCTGGAAAGATATTGAAGTACCAATTAACTTTGAATTTTATGAAAATGGTTCTTTAGCTCTTGATTTTAATGCAGGTATGAAAGTCTTTGGTGGTTGGAGTAGAGGAGAAGCTCAAAAGAGTGTTGCGATTCATTTAAGAAAGAAATATGGACAAGGAGAAATTACTTATCATTTCTTTGATGATAATGTTAATACTTTTAGTGAATTTGTCCTACGTTCAGGTGGTCAAGATTTTGGTAAATTAAAACTTAAAGATGCATTTTTACAAGAAGTTCTTGATGGCCAAATGGATATCGATAAACAGGATTACAGGCCTGTAGTTGTTTATATGAATGGTAAATATAATGGTATTTATAATATAAGAGAAAAAACAGATGCATCTTATGTTGAAAGACATCTTGGAATTGATGAAAATGAATTTGATTTAATTGAAAAAAATAAAGATGTTAAAAATGGTACTATTGATGAATACAATAAATTATTAGATTATGTTAATAAACATGATATGACTACTGATGAAGCTTATAATTATGTTGATCATTTAGTCGATTTACAAGAACTTGCTAATTATTGGATTGTTGAAACATATTATGGACAATATGATCCAATGAATATTAAATTCTATAAACCAACTAATGGTAAATGGCGTTGGATTTTATTTGATCTTGATCAAACATATTTTTCGTATTCATATAAAACTATTAAATGGAAATTACCATTTGATCCTTATGCCCATGGTAATGGTTATTATCTTAATACAACTTTAATGAGTAAATTAATTAAAAATCCTAAATTTAGGGAATTATATATTAAAACATTCGCTTATCATTTAAAGAATACTTTCAATCCTGATCGTATGATTAAAATATTAGATAAAATGGTTGATGAAATTAAGAAAGAAATGCCATATCATATCGATAGATGGTATAATGAAAGTATCGGAGTTAGTTCAAATACTTTAAAAAATATTAATGAATGGTATAGTAATATTTCATATTTTAAAAAACAATTAAGGGAAAGACATAAGATAGTGTTAGATAATATTAAAGGAGGCTTAGGGTTAACAAATGAAGAATACAAAAAATATTTCAAGAGTTAAACTTAAAGATGGTCTTAAGATAATTATCGTTCTTGTAATTGTTATTGTCTTATTAATATTATTCCCTAATGCAAGAAAGAATTATATTAAAGAAAGTAAATTGTTTATAAATGAAATTATGGTAAAAAACACCTATACTTTAAAAGATGATAATGGTGAATATAATGATTATATCGAATTATATAATGGTTATAAGGATAGTATTAATTTATTAGGATACCATATATCAGATAGTGAATTTGATCTTGATAAATGGACATTTCCTGATATTTCAATTAAACCAGGAGAATATTTAATTATTTATGCATCTGGTAAAGATATATGTGATAAAGAAAAAAGAATATGTCATACAAGTTTTAAATTAAGTAGTAAAGGTGAAGTATTATTATTAACGGATGACTCTGGTAATATATTAAACAAATTTGATTATCCAGAAATGAGTAATGATATTTCATACGGATTTATTGATGATAAATATACGCTTCTTGATAAACCAACACCTGGTAAAAAGAATAGTATAGAATTTCTTTATTCAAAGTTAACAAGTAAAGACATTTATATAAATGAATATATGACTCATAATAAAAATGTTAGTTATACATCTTCTGGTAATTATAATGATTTTATTGAACTATATAATAATAGTGATAAAGATTTAGAATTACATAATATCTATTTATCAGATGATAAAAATAATTTAATAAAATATAAATTACCAGATGTAGTTGTTAATAAGAATAATTATTTAGTAGTATCTTTAAGTGATATAAGTACCTTTATTAATGATGAAATAATTGCTAACTTTAAATTATCTGATGGTGATGATATTATCTTATCTAATGGCAAAGAAATCATTGAAGAGATTGAAGTTAATGAATTAATCGATAATATTAGTTATGGACGTATTGATGATAAATGGTATTATTTCACAAGTCCAACACCAGGATCGAAGAATGATACAAGAAGATATGAGAAAATAGGTGATATTGAATGAGTGTATTAAAAACATTTAGACATGAATATAAATATGTAATCCCCTATGAAGAAATGTTATTTTTAAGAAAAAAACTAAATAAGATTCTTGATATTGATCAAGATTATGATGGATATATGATTAGAAGTCTCTATTTTGATTCTGTTGATGATATTGATTATTATGACAAATTAGGTGGCGAGTTAAATCGTAAAAAGATTAGAATGCGAATATATGAATATACTGGTAAATTAATAAAGTTAGAGATGAAAGCTAAGTATGATTATCATCAACTTAAAGAATCTTTAATTATTAATAAAAGTGATGCTAATGAATTAATAAAAGGTAATTATGATGTATTATTAAAATATAAAGATGATTTAGCTAAAAGATTATATGTTATTTTAAGAGAAAGTTATTATCAACCAAAAGAAATAATTGAATATAAGCGAATAGCATATAAAGGAAAAACAACAACAAGGATTACCTTTGATATGGATATTAAAACAAGTAGTGATATAAATAGTTTTTTTAATAAAGAAATTAATTATCTTGATGTTACTACAAAAAAAGATGTTGTTTTAGAAGTAAAGTTTGATCGATTCTTAGAACCATATATTGCAAATATTTTAGATAAATATGTTTCAAGAGGACAATCGGTTAGTAAATATGTTATGGGAAGGAATGTTGAAGAATTATGAAAAAATTTATTGAAGCATTATCAAAAATGGAAGTTAAAATGTCATTTGGAACAGTAGCTTTGATATTGTTAATTGCTTTTTTAGTAGCATTAATTATTTATTTTACATATCGAAATACTTATTCAGGTGTATTATATAATCCAAGATTTAATGTATCACTTGTTATGATAACAATGGTTACAACAATTGTTATGGTAGTAATTGGTAGTAATATCTCCGTTTCACTTGGTATGGTAGGTGCCTTATCAATAATTAGGTTTAGAACGGCGGTTAAAGATCCACGGGATACAGCCTTTATCTTTTGGTCAGTGGTATCCGGTCTTGCCTGTGGAACTCAAAATTATACGATTGTTATAGTAGGATCGTTATTCGTATGTTTAATATTATTTATCTTTAAAAGAACCGTTACCTTTATGAATAAATATGTTTTAATTGTTAAAGGAAATAATATTGAAATAGAATCAGTTGAAAAGATTTTAAAAACATCATTAAAAGGATTTGTATGTAAAGGTAAATATCTTGATGAAGGTAAAACGGAATTAATATATGATATTCGTTTTAAAAGAGATATTAATAATAAAGTTATTAAAGAAATAAAGAAAATAAGTGGTGTTAAGACGGTTAATATTGTTTCAAGTAATACTGATACCATGGGATAGGAGTTTCTATGGAAGAAGAAAAGAAAGTAAAAAAAGAAAAGAGAAAGATTGATTTAAGTATTCCAAGAATTGTAGGTATTTGTACTATTTTACTTATTGTTTTCTACGTTGGTAGAGAGTCAACTTACTTATTTACCCATAAAGAAGATACTTTAGAATTAGGATTAAAGAATATGGGTGAACTTGTAACTCAATCTTGTAATGCTAAGATTCTTGAAGATTCTAAAGAAAATAGAAAGTTATTTGGTATTGTTTTTCCATTTACTGAAAGTAGACAAATATATTCATATATTGTTAATGTTAATGCTTCTATTAACTTTGAACAAATTGAATATACTGTTGATAAAACTAAAAAGAAGATTGTTATTAAGATGCCAAAAGCTCATATCTTAGAAGCTAATTTAGATGAGAAATCTTTTAAAAAGTATTTAGATGATGAAAGCCTATTTTCAAGAATACCTCTTGATAAACAAAATGAAGCAAGACTTGCTATGATTGAAAAAGCTAAAACGGAATGTATGGAAAATAAATTGTTAGAAAATGCTGATTTGAATGGTCAAAGAATTATCGAAAACTTTATTAAAGCTAATCCAGATTATAATGATTATAAAATAACTTTTGAATATAAGGAGAATAGTAAAGATGAGAAGAATTAGAAGGGAAAGAAGAAAAAGAGGTCTTCTTGGTACAATTATTTTAATATTATTAATTGCTATCGGTTTAATATATTTATATTTCTTAATAACAAGAAATGGATAAAAAAACTACTAGTTAGATTAACTAGTAGTTTTTTTTTGCCATAATTCGAATTCTTTATCTTCATAAACAATTTCATATAAATCATTTGGATAATTTCTTAAATCGTAATATAAAGCGTCTCCTTCTTTATCAAGTAACAAATAATCAAAGTCATATTTTTTTATAAATTCATTAGAATTGATACTTCTAGTATTTTGTAAATCATAATATTCAATTAAGATATCTTCTTTTTTATTATTTGCTTTTAAAAATACTTCTGCTCTTGGATCAATATAACAATTATAACCTCGATATTCCATATAACTTCCATTCCAGAAATCAGTATATAGTTTTGGACTTTCAATCTTATTATTTTCATCTAAATAATTAGCAACATTACTAAGATTATTATTATCAACATGACGAATGTTTAAAGCTAAAAGGATTGTTGTAAATACAATTATAAAGCTAACAGTTATTTTTTGTCTTTTTGTTACAGGAATATTATTTGGTTTATCTGTTTTAAATAAATAAGCGATTGGGAAAGTTGCACATAACATAAAGAATGGAGCTGATTTAATAGCATCTAATGCCATATATGTTGTACCTAATATTAATAAATAATATCTTAAAGGTAATTTTTCTTTCTTTACATAATAAACAAGGAAACATATAAACATATATCCAATGATAATAATTCCTGTTAGATTATGAATACTAGGAGATGCTAATTCAACGATAAATGCTTTCATGAAACTTGTATATGACTTTAATCCATAAAAAATTGTTTTATAAGTATATGGATTAATGAAGCTAACTAAGAATGTTAAGATATAAGCAATAAACAATGGTTTTTTGTTATAACCACTTGATTCAATTTTTAATATTTTAAATTTAAAACTATTAATAATATATGGGCATATAATAATCATTAATGGTAATAAATATATACCATGCATATTAGCTTCTAGTAATCCTAAAATAGGAATCGGTATTAGATATTTTGTTTTATTTTCTTTAATATATTTTTCTAATAAATACAAGATTATTGTTAAATTTAGTACTGTAAAAATATGAGGTCTTGTAACTAAGAAAAATAATGAAAAGAATGTTATGAAAAAGATTGTTATGATATAAGATATAGTTCTATTATTTGAAATCATATAACAAATTTTATAAAAGAAATAATCAATTAATTGCGCGATAAGAATTAATAAAATCATCATTCCTGTTTCGCCAAAATATTTATATATAAGATAAAAGATTACACCTGTTCCATAACTTTGATATATAAAACTTAGTCCTTCATGAATAGTACTTATTACCGTTGTAGGGAATCCATGATTTAAAATATATCTTCCTTGATTTATCGTAAACCAAAAGTCATTATCTAAACCAAAATTTAGAAGAACAGACATAATAGGTATTAAAAATAGTATTGCTTTTAAATAAATTGTGTTATTAACGTTTTTTGTTTTCACTTTCATATTATCACCATAGTCATTATATATTTTTTTATAATGTATTTAAATAACAAATGTCAATATATACAAAAAATAAATTGACATTGTTTTTACTTCTGTTCGTTGAAAATAAAAGAGTGATTTAATATAATTAAAGTGAATTAAACAATAGGAGAAATATGAAGAAAATAAATAAAAAAGGACTATTAACATTCATATTAATATTTCTATTAATTTTCTGTATTAATTATTTTATTATTCCTGTAACAAATGATGAAATATGGACATATGGATTTAGTAGAAATATCGTAGATGGACTATTACCATATAAAGATTATAATATGGTTATTTTTCCTTTTCAAAGTTTCTTTAATGCCTTTTTTATGTTGTTTTTGGGAAAATCGTTATTATCATGGCATCTTGTTAATGCCTTTTTATATAGTATTGTTTTATATCTTGTAGTAGAGAAAATAGGATTAAAAAAAGGTTTATTTCTTATTCTTGTAATGATTTCTTTTGAAGTATATTTTTATAACATTTTTATATGTATGTGTTTAGTTCTTATTCTTTTACTTAATGAAAGTAAGATAAAGTTAAAAGATTTATATATAGGTTTATTAGTTGGATCTATTATGATGACAAAAGCTAATATTGGCGCTTTTATCTTTTTAGTTTTCTTCTTTACATCAAAAAATAAATTAAATGCTTTCTTGTATTCAGCTATAATTCCTTTTATAACATTATGTTATTTGTTAATATCAAATACTTTTTTTGATTTCTTTGATCAAACGATTCTGGGTATAAGTAATTTTAAAAATGTTAATTCACGTCATGATACAGGTTGTTATTTCTTAGTAGGTTTAACAATAATTTATATCATCTATAAAATAGTTAAAACAAAAGATAAGAATTATTATTACTTTCTAGCTTTTATGATGATTTGTTATCCAATATGTGATTATAATCATTTTGTAGAAGCTTTATGGCCATTACTTACGTATTCATTTATAAAAATAAAAAAGAACGATAATATTAAGTTAGCATATGTTATATGCATCTTTCTTGCTTCTTTTTATTTTACGACATATGGAATTCGTTATCAGTCTTTTAAAGATTATAAACTTATAGGTTATCGTAATTTTTATAATCCCATTCAATCAAAATTATTGAAAGGAATAAAAGGATATGTTGATAAGAATCCAGATAAAGATTATTATTTTATGTTAGGGTATTCGTACTTAGTTAAATATGATCAAAATTTACCATTTACGAAATATGATAATATGAATAGTGGTAATATGGGTAAAGATGACTTAGCTTATCTAAAACATTTAAAAAAGGAATGTAAGTATGATACTTGTCGAATATTAACATGTATAAGTGAATTTTATGTATATAATACCCAATTTAGAAAAGAGTATTTAAATTATCTTTTAGACTATTTTGAACCATGTTATGAAGATTATGTTTATTGCAAGAAAAAACTATTTTGTACCATCGAAGAACGTAAATAATATGTTATAATATCATTAAGAGGTTTATATGAGAGAAGAGTTAGTTAAATTATTAAATAATAGTTATGCGCCTTATTCTAAATACAATGTAAGTGCGATTTGTGTTATGAAAGATGGAAAAATGATTGGTGGTGTTAACATTGAAAATGCAAGTTACGGAGCCACTATTTGTGCAGAACGTGTAGCTATTTTTAAAGCAATATCTATAGGATATAAAAAAGGTGACTTTAAAGAATTACATATTATGGTAAATAGTGATAAGATTGGAACACCATGTTTTATATGTCGTCAAGTATTTAGTGAATTCTTTGATAATGACATGAATGTATATATGTATTCAAAGAATGATATGATTTCAAAAACTGTCGAAGAATTATGTCCATATCCTTTTAATGAGGATAATTTATGAGAAGTGGAACTGTAAGTATTGTAGGTCGCCCTAATGTTGGTAAAAGTACCCTACTTAATAAAATATTAAATAAGAAGATTGCGATTATATCTGATAAGAGTGGAACAACAAGAAATTTGCTTTTAGGTGTTTATAATGATGATGACTCACAAATCGTTTTTGTTGATACACCAGGTATTCATAAACCTGTTAATACTCTTGGAACCGTCTTAAATAAAAAAGCTTATTTAATGACAAGTGGTGTTGATGTCGTATTATTTGTTGTTGATATCTCTAAAGGATTTGGAAAAGGAGATAGTTTTATTCTTGAAAGATTAAAGAATGAACAAGCAAAAGTGGTTTTAATTCTTAATAAAATAGATAATATTAAACCAGATGAATTAATAAAAAGAATAGATGAAGTTAAAGAATTATATGATTTTCTTGAAATAATCCCAGTTTCTGCAATTAAAGGAATTAATGTTAATGATTTAATTAAAACATTAAAGAAATATCTTCCTAATGATTTTAAATATTATGATGATAATTATGTTACTAATCAACCTAAAGGTATGATAATTACAGAAAGAGTAAGAGAAAAGATCTTACAATTAACTAATGAAGAAATTCCTCATACGGTAACATGTGTTCTTGAAACATATGAAGAAAAGAAAGATTTATTATCTCTTGGAGTCGTTATTATTATTGATAGAGAAAATGTTAAAAAAATAATCATTGGTAAAAATGGATCAATGTTAAAGAAAATTGGTACTGAAGCAAGACTTGATTTAGAAGAATATTTTAATAAAAAAGTATTTTTATCATTATACGTTAAAGTAATTAAAAATTGGCGTGATAAAGAAGCTTTAATAAAATCTCTTGGAATAGAAGACGATATTGATGAGTAAAGTAAATGTAATAACTAAAGGTATAGTCCTAACAGAAACTCCTTATGGTGAATCAAGTAAAATTTTAAATATTTTAACAGAAGATTATGGTCTTATTGGTGTTATGTCTAAAGGATCAAGAAATATTAAAAATAAACTTCGTGGTATAAGCGGTAAAATGGCTTTTGCGGAGTTTACTATAAGTTATAAAGAAAATGGATTATCTACTTTAATTGAAGGTAATATTATAAATTCTTTTAAAAATATTTTTAATGATTTTAAGATGGCTAGTTTTGCTTTTTATTTAATGGATTTTGTAAAACAAGTATTACAAGAAAATAATGATAAAAGTTTGTATAAGCTACTTACAAGTGCGTTAACTAGAATTAATGATAAGATGTCACCTGAATTAATAAGTAATATCGTAGAATTAAAACTATTAGATTCACTAGGTGTATCATTAAATCTAGATAGTTGTTCACTTTGTGGAAGTCCTGATATTTATACATTAGATATTAAAAATGGAGGAGTTATTTGTAAGGATTGTTATACCGAAGGATATGTTTTTAATCCTAAAAGTATTAAATTATTGCAATTATTGAGTGATATTGATTTATCAAAAATAACATCACTTGAAATAACTGATGAAAGTATTATTCATGAAATAGATGATTTTATTTCTGAATATTATTCAACATATACAGGAATATATTTAAGAGATAAAAAGAAGTTTAATAATATAAGTTTATGATGAAGAATAAGTATTAAATACATTATTCTTTTTTCTTTATTTAAATAATTATTTATTATATAATTAGATAGGAGAATGATAATGGAACAAAAAATATTAGATTTATTAAGTGATAATAAATATCGTACTAGTTTAGAAATAATTAAGGAAATAAATCTTCCTGAGGCTAATGATAGTTTAATTATGCAAACAATTAATCGCCTTACGGATAATTATGAAATAATATGTACAAGAAAAGGTAAATATACTTTATTTAGTAATAGTGAACTAAGTAAAGAATTTAAAAAGGGAGTATTCTCTGATACCCAAAATGATTATGGTTTTGTTGATATTGGTGAAGTAGAAGATATCTTTGTACATGGTTCTAATAATAATGGAGCGATTGATGGTGATACCGTATTAGTAAAAGTTATTAAGAATAAAAGAGATAAAAAAGAAGAAGGTATTGTCGTTAAAATAATTAGTCACAGTGATAAAACAAAAGTAGGAGAAGTATATCATTATCAAGGTAAGATGATGGTTCAACTTGATGATAAGAAATTCAAAAGATTAATTATTTTAGATGGACCACATAGTGTTTTATCAAGACTTGTTGATGGTGATAAAGTTGTTGTATCACTATCTAATCCAATAAGAAATAGACAAGAATACTTGTATGCTAAATTCTTAAAAAGAATAGGTAATATTAATGATCCTGATATTGATATTTTATCGATTATTGCTGAGAATGGAATTGATGTTGATTTTCCAGAAGATGCAATCAAAGAACTAGAAAGTATTCCTACAGAAGTAAGACCTGTTGATATTAAAGGAAGACGTGATTTACGTGATCAAGTAATTTTTACAATTGATGGTGATGATACTAAAGATATTGATGATGCTATTAGTATTGAAAAGACTAAAGATGGTTATACATTAGGTGTTCATATCGCTGATGTAAGTTATTATGTTCATGAAGATAGTCCTCTTGACTTGGCAGCAAGAGATCGTGGAACGAGTGTTTATTTAACAGATCGTGTTATTCCAATGATTCCTCACCAATTATCAAATGGTATTTGTTCTTTGAATCCTAATGTTGATAGACTTGCTGTATCTTGTGTTATGGATATTAATGAAAAAGGTTTAGTTACTAATTATGAAATATTTGAAAGTGTAATTAAGTCTCGTATTCAAATGACTTATAATAAAGTAAATGATTATTTAGAAAGAGGTATCATAGATCCAGAGTATGAACCATTTACAAAAGAACTTGATATGATGAGAGATTTATCAAGTATTCTTCGTAAGTATAAAACAAATCGTGGTTCTATCGATTTTGATACTGATGAAGCAAAAATTCTTGTTGATAAAGATGGTCATCCAACGGAGATTACCAAAAGAAGTCGAGGAGTAGGTGAAAAACTTATTGAAGACTTCATGATTGCTGCTAATGAGACAGTTGCAACTCATTTATTTAATATGAATTTACCAAGTTTATATCGTGTACATGGTGAGCCAGCAGAAGAAAGATTATATAAATTCTTAAATGAAGTTAAGACACTTGGAATTACTATAAAAGAAGATATACGTAAGATGAGTCCATTTGTTATTCAACATATAATAGACGAATTAAAGAAATATCCATCATTTAAAGTTCTTAATACCCAAATGTTAAGTTGTATGGATAAAGCTATATATGATGTTAATAATATTGGTCACTTTGGTATTGCAAGTAAGTGTTATACGCATTTCACATCACCAATAAGACGTTATCCGGATACAACTATTCATAGATTATTACATCGTTATTTATTTGATAGTGATGGTGTAACTGATGAAAAAGTTAGACACTTTGGTTCAATTCTTCCTGAGATTGCAGCTCACTCTAGTGAGAAAGAAAGATCTAGTGTTGAATGCGAAAGAGAAGTTGATGAACTTAAAATGGCTGAATATATGGAAGATCATATTGGTGAAGAATATCATGGTATGATATCAAGTGTTACATCATTTGGTTTCTTTGTTCAATTAGATAATTTAATTGAAGGACTTGTTCCTCTTGCTAATCTTCCGGGATTCTATTATAATCAAAGCACAGACACCATTATAAGCGAAAGAAGTAAAACGGTTTATATTGTTGGTCGTGAAGTAGATGTCAAAGTAATACGCGCTAGTAAAGAAGAACGTATTATTGACTTTGAATTGGTAGGTGATAAGAGTGGCCAAAAAGAAGAGAAGGAGAATTAAATTTCTTAATATCTTTGCCATATTGTTATTTTTTGCTGTTATAGCAGCAGGTGCATGCGCAGGTTATTTTATCCAAAATAGAGAGCTAAGTCATTTTAGTGTTTCCTATGATACAGTAGATACAAAGAAAGAATATAGTCTTCGTCTTGCAATGGTAGGAGATGCTTTAATTCACGATTCTGTTTATAATGCTTATAAAAAGAGTGGCAATAAATATGATTTCACAGGAATGTTTAAATATATAAAACCAATTATTCAAGAATATGATTTAGCATATTATAATCAAGAAACCATTCTTGGTGGTAAGTCATTAGGTTTATCAAATTATCCACAGTTTAATTCACCTCAAGAAGTAGGAGATGGGTTTTTGGATGCAGGTTTTAATCTAGTTAGTATGGCAACTAACCATACACTAGATAAATATTATATGACTAATGGAAAAACCGTTGTTAATAGTCGTAAATATTGGAATAGCAAAATGGATGAAAATGAAAATCTTATTGCAGCTGGCTCTTATACATCAAAAGAAGAACAAGATGAAGTTATTATCCGTGAAAAAAATGGAATTAAATATGCACTTCTATCATATACAACAATGACTAATGGAATACCTGTTCCAAGTGGCAAAAGTTATACAGTAAATGTTTATGATAAAGATAAAGTAAAAAAGGATATTGAAAAATATCGTGATAAAGTAGATTTACTAATGGTTGCAATGCACTGGGGAATTGAATATGTTCATTATCCTGTACAAGAACAAAAAGATATTGCCAAGTATTTAGCAAGTCTTGATGTTGATATTGTTATTGGATGTCACTCACATACTGTGCAACCAATTACATTTATTGATGATACTTTAGTTATCTATTCTTTAGGAAACTTTGTATCAAGTCAAACGAATACTGATCAATTAATTGGTGGTTTTGTTGATGTTGATATCAAAAAAACTGTATATCATGGTAAAACAACAATTGAACTTTCTAATGTTGGAGCTGATTTATTATATACTAATAAGAATTGGAGTTATGGAAGATTTGTTGTTTATCCATTTAGTAAGATGAGTAATAGTATTTTATCTAATTATAAAAATGTATATAAACAATATACCAAATATTTAACAGCGTATAGTAAAGATGTACAAATAAGGGGATTATAATGGAAATATTAAATCGAAAAGCAAGTTTTAATTATTTTATACAAGAAGAAATAGAATGTGGTATTGTTTTAACAGGTACTGAGATTAAATCAATAAGAGAAGGTAAAGCTAACATTAAAGATAGTTATGCAATTATCCGTAATAATGAATGTTTTCTTCTTAATATGCATATAAGTGAATATAAAGAAGGTAATATTTTTAATCATGATCCTGATAGAACAAGAAAACTTCTTTTACATAAAAAAGAAATCTTAAAGTTAAAAGTTAGTTTAGAACAAGAAGGATTAACTTTAATACCCTTAAAATTATTCTTTAAAGGTAATAAACTTAAAGTATCTCTTGGAATATGTAAAGGTAAAAAATTATATGATAAACGTGAATCTATTAAAGAAAAAGATCAAAATAGAGAAGCGAATAAATTAATGAAAAACAATTATAGAGCTTAGGGCTCTTTTTGTTTTATTGAATTTATAAATAATTCATAGTAAAATATTTTTAGAGGTCTTTATGAATGAAATAGCTAAAGGATTAAAAGAAGTTATTGCGACTACATGGCCAATGGTTTTATTAACGGTTGTTGTTTTAGTAGTACTTCGAATTGGTTATTTAATAAAGAATAAAGAAAAGTTTATTTTATATAAAGAATTATTTTCTCTTTTCTTTGTCGTTTATATTTTATGTTTATTCCAATTAGTTACCGCTCAGGATGTATCTGGTGATCATGGTATTAATTTTACTTTGTTTAAAGAATTAACAAGATATAAATTTGGAAGTCATTTATTTTATCGTAATGTAATTGGTAATATTATATTATTTATTCCTTTTGGCTTTTTAACTTCATATTATCTTGATTTAGATAAAAAAAGATATAATTTATTATTTACAATTTTAATATCAGTAACAATCGAACTTATTCAATTAAATATTGGTAGAGCTTTTGATGTTGATGATATTATATTAAATGTTGTTGGTAGTTTTATAGGATATTTATTGTATCGATTAATAGATCGTATTTTTGAAAATAAAAGTGAAATATTGAAAGGTAATATTACAATTGCTATAATCTTAATTATGACTTTTGGATTATTAATTTTTATATTATAGGTGGTTTATGGAAATAGAATTATTTAATTTAACTAAAGAAAATTTAGATGAATATTTTAATGTTATGCATGAAGTATTGGTTCATGGTATTGAAAAATTAAAAGTAGGGGATGTTAGTTTTAACGTCATCATTGTTGATAATGATTATATTCATAAACTTAATAAAGAATATCGAAATATTGATAGAGAAACTGATGTCATATCATTTGCTTTAGAGGATGATAAAACATTTAATCCTTTAGAAAGAGTTTTAGGTGATATTTATATATCAATTGATAAAGCTAAAAGTCAAAGTGAAGAATATGGTCATAGTTTAAAAAGAGAATTATGCTTTCTAGCAGTTCATGGAATGTTACATCTATTAGGATATGATCATATGGAAAAAGAAGACGAGAAAGTAATGTTTGGTTTACAAGAGGAAATATTAGATGAAATGGATATCAAAAGGTAAGAAGAAAACTTATTCAATTAAAAGATTAATAAATAGTTTTAAATATGCATGTACTGGTATTAAAAGTGCTTTTAAAACAGAACAAAATTTACTTGTTCATTCAATTGTTGCTACGATTGCAATTATTTTAGGAATTTTCTTAAAATTATCAACAACAGAGTTTGCAATTGTTATCTTAGTTATTGGACTTGTTATTACAGCTGAGATGATTAATACAGCCCTTGAATATGCCATTGATATGGCGATGCCAACCATACATCCTCTTGCTAAAATATCTAAAGATGTAGCTAGTGGAGCTGTTTTATTTGCAGCCATTTCAAGTGTCGCTGTTGGTATATTAATTTATTTACCAAAAATAATTGATTTATTTAAAT
The DNA here is from genome assembly GCA_946409545.1 of uncultured Clostridia bacterium. GTDB lineage: Bacteria > Bacillota_I > Bacilli_A > RF39 > UBA660 > RUG12783. Next base: position 68,525 of record CAMJWT010000007.1, read on the forward strand.
AAACTCTATTAAATAGAGTTTTTTATTTACATTTAGTAATTATCTTTTTTTTATGGTTTGTTGGTAATTATTATGATTATAATGTAAAATTATTATAGAAGGTTAATATGGCAATAAGAGAAAGAAGAAATAGATCAATAGTTTTAATTGTTATTGGAATGTTTTTATTACTAAGTACAATAACATCTTTATTATTTGCATTAAATGTTTTTAAATCTAATAAAAATATTGATAACAAAATTGGGACTTTAGCCAATTCAAATAGTGTTACAATTAGATTCAATAATAATAATGGTTATGGTGGTCAAAAGTCTAATATTACGGCTACATATAATAAAAAAATGCCTAAGTTATCAACCTTAAGTCCTACTAAAAAAGGTTATACTTTTATGGGATGGTATGATAATAGTGATTATACTAAAGGTAAGCAATACTATAAAGATGATGGAACAAGTACAAGAGTTTTAGATCGTAATAAAACATTTACTTTATATGCTGGTTGGAAAAAGAATACTTATTTAACAGGTAATACATTAATTCAATTTAAAAAAGATAATAACTTAAATATAGATTCTAATATTGTAATAACTAAACATTCTAAAGTAATAAAAGGAAGTAATTTAGATTATTATCTTGTATATAATAAAAATAGTTTTACGGAAGCTCAATATAATAAACTTCTTCAATATGTTAATCATTCATTTAGTTATATTAGTAAAGTTAATTCTAAAATAATTAATTTTGTAAATAAATATGGTTTTGATATTGTATTCTTAGGTCATTATGATTGTGATAATGGTGATAAAGAAGTTGGATATTCAACTTTCGCGGCATATTGCAATTCTTATAATCGAAATATTGTAATTGGTTATGATGATGAATATCTTAATGATTCATTTTATGAAGGATCAGTTATTCATGAAATGGGTCATCTTTATGATATAACGCTTAGATATGTTATTTCTTCAGAAAAAGAAAAAGGTATGACCGGTTTATCATCAAAAGAAATAACTAATGGATATACAATTAATTCTAATAGTCGAGATGTTTCCAAATATGCTGGTAAAAAAATTACTGCAAGTAGTTTGAAACCATTATTCTTATTTAAAGGAAATACTCCATATACGTGGGGTGAACTTGCTAAAGATTATGCTAGTGTTTTAATTGATGCTTTTGAAAAAGCTAAACTTGATCCAGGTTTTTCTGTCTATAGCAAAAAAGATTTAAGTAATTCTGGACTTGAATTCTATGCTGAATTATTTAATGCTTATTTTTGGAGTAGTGAATATCGTAATCTTGCTCAAAAGACATCTCCTATTGCTTTTGATGCTTTAATTAAATCATTTAGTTATGTTAATGAATAATAAAAAACTAGGTAACTAGTTTTTTTTATATTTTCATGATACAATGTTTTTGTAGTAGGAAGATTTATGACAGAAGAAAATAAAACGAAAGTATATGTGTATTTTTTTATAGCATTATTATTAATCGCAGGTATTATTTTTATTATGGTAACTTTGAAAAAAGATATTAATGAACAAGTTGATAAAAATGAAAATATTATTAAGTATCATTATGTTGCAACTTTAAATGAAAATATGATTAATTATAATCTAGAAATAATTGATGGTGAAGAATTAAATGGTGAATTATATTCTATGGATGGAGAATATTTATCTGATTTAAAAGAAGGTAAGGCTATTATTAATGAAATTGATTATAATAAATATGATAGTTTTAAAATAAAAGTTAATGATAAAATCTATGAAATTGAAAAAAAATAAAGTTCTTATGAACTTTTTTTTGTTATAATAATGTTAGAGAGATACTTATGGCTAAAAGAAGAAAAAGAATTAAATTTAAAAATATTGGTATTTTAGTATTTTGTATTGTTTTATTAATCATTATTATTGTGTCAATAACTGGGAAAAAAGAAGAAAAAGTAATCTTAAAAGAAGATTATAGTGGAATGACACTTTCAGAGATTGAAGCTTATGCTAAAGAAAACAATGTACATATAACAAAAGAGTATAAGAATTCTACGAAATATGAAAAAGGAGAAGTTATTGATGCTAAATTAGAAAATGGTGTAATAGCAATAACGGTTTCTGATGGTGATTATGATGATAGTTATTATCAAAAATTTATGGTTAATGAATTGGGTAAAGTACCAATTATGATGTACCATAGTATTGTTGATACCGAAGAAAATAAATATACTGGTGGTAATGTCGATAAAGATGGTTATAATAGAACCGCTAATGCTTTCCGTGAAGATTTAGAATTCTATTATAAGAATAAATATGTCATGATAAGACTAGAAGATTACATTAATGGTATTATTGATGTACCGATTGGTTATAGTCCAATAATTATTACTTTTGATGATGGTAATCTTGATAATGCAAAAGTAATAGGTAAAAATGATGATGGAAGTTTAATTTTTGATCCTAATAGTGCGATTGGTATATTAGAAGAATTTAAAAAGAAATATCCTGATTTTCATGTAACAGCAACTTTCTTTGTAATGCAAAATATCTTTAATCAAAGTAATTATAATAAAGATATTGTTAATTTTATGATAAGTAATGGTTATGATATTGGTAATCATACAATAAGTCATCCTGATTTTACGAAGATAACAGAGGAAACTAGTATTAAACAGGTTGGTTCAATGTATAAAATACTTGATACATATACTGATAAATATGTTCATATTGTAGCTTTACCATTTGGGTCACCTTACAAGAAAACACATGCTAATTTCAAACATATTGTATCTGGTAATTATGATGGATATGAATATAGTACTGACGCTATTCTTCGTGTAGGATGGGAACCTGAAGTATCACCATTTAATAAGAATTTTGATAAAGAATTTTTAAAGAGATGTAGAGCTTATGATAATGAAGGAAAAGAATTTGATATTAAGATGGTCTTTAAAATGTTAGAGAAGAATAGGTATATTTCTGATGGTGATAAAGATCGTATTATGATACCTGAAAGTGAAAAAGAAAATATTAATAGTGAGTTAACTAATGTTAAAACATATAAGGAGGGTAAATGAAAGTATTAGTAACTGGTGGCTTAGGTTATATTGGAAGTCATACTGTAGTAGAATTAATTGAAAATAAAGATGAAGTTGTAATAATTGATAATTTATCTAATTCTAAGAAAGAAGTAATTGATAAATTAAAAGAAATTACGGGTAAAGAAATAAAATTATATATTGATGATGTTTGTGATAAAGAAGCTTTAAGAAAGATTTTTAAAGAAAACAAATTTGATGCTGTTATTCATTTTGCTGGTTATAAAGCTGTTGGTGAAAGTGTCGAAAAACCATTAATGTATTATCGTAATAATATCGATTCAACATTAACACTTTTAGAAGTAATGGATGAATATGATGTAAGAAATATTGTTTTCTCATCAAGTGCAACCGTATACGGTAATCCTAAGAGTCTTCCTATTTATGAAGATTTTCCTCTTAGTACAACTAATCCATATGGAACAACCAAATTATTTATTGAACATATTTTATCTGATTTATATGTAGCAAATCCTAATTGGAATATTGTAATATTACGTTACTTTAATCCTATTGGGGCTCATAAGTCAGGTTTAATTGGAGAAGATCCTAATGGTATTCCTAATAATTTAATGCCATATATTGTTAAAGTTGCAACAGGAGAACTTCCTTGTCTAAATATTTTTGGTGATGATTATAATACTGTTGATGGAACAGGAGTTCGTGACTATATCCATGTTGTTGATTTAGCAAGAGGTCATGTTCTTGCTCTTAAGAATAGAGAGAATGGTCTTCGCTTTTATAATTTAGGTACTGGTCATGGTACTAGTGTACTTGAACTAGTTAATACATTTGAAAAAGTTAATAATATCAAAGTTAATAAAAAAGTTGTTGATAGACGTCCAGGTGATATTGATGCTTGTTTTGCAAGTACTGATAAAGCTTTTAAAGAATTAGGTTTTAAATCACAATATAATATTGAAGATATGTGCCGTGATTCATATAATTTTGTAATAAAGAATAAGTAATTATTTACTTAAAATAGTTTTTATTATAAAATATAGTTTGTAGGTGATGGAAATGTTTATTTTAGATCAAGCTTATGATTGGTGTAGAGATGGTTCGGGTATCATTAAAGCAATGTCATTCATTAAAGCTATTCTTAATATAATTAGATGGGTTGTACCAATCGGTTTAATTGGTCTTTCAACATATGATATGGTAAAAAAAGTAATTAATCCAGAAGATAGAGATTCAATGAAACATCTTGTTAATCGTGCAATTGCTGCTGTTATTGTCTTTTTAGTACCATTTATTGTTAAATTTGCTCTAAGAATAATTGATATTGGGGCTGGTAATAATACTGCATCTGGTCAAGGATTAGGCCCTTGTTGGGATAAGGCATAGTGGAGGTATCGAATGAGTATATTAGCTGTTAATTGTTCAGATGTTCAATTTATATTTCGTATAATTCACTATATTATTAACATTTTAAGATGGGCTGTAGTTATTATTTTACTTGTAATGGTTACTATGGATTTCTTAAAAGGAATGATGGGTAAAAGTGAAGATGAGATGAGAAAAAACTCAAGTACCGCTGTTAAAAGAGTTATTTGGGCAGTAGTTGTCTTCTTTATTCCCCTTTTAATAAAAACGCTTTTTGCCAAAGCAGGTATTAATGGAGGCAATGGTTTAGTTGGACCTCTTGATTGGGTTAAATGTTATAATAGTGCAATAAAATAAAGATGATTTTTATCATCTTTTTTTATATAATATTTTTAAGGAGTATTTATGGATGGAATAATACTTATTGATAAAGAAAAAAATGTTACAAGTAGAGATGTTGTAAATAAATTAAATAAGATTTTAAATACTAAAAGAATTGGTCATACAGGAACTCTTGATCCTATTGCAACAGGATTAATGGTTGTTTGTGTTAATAAAGGATGCAAATTAGTGGAATTATTAACTAATCATGATAAAACTTATATTGCAACGGTTCTTATGGGAAAAAGAACAGATACTTATGATGTAACAGGAAAAGTATTAGAGGAAAAAGAATATCATGTAACAAAAGAAGATATAGAAAAAACATTACAAAGTTTTATTGGTAAATATAATCAAGAAGTACCAATTTATTCTTCAATTAAAGTTAATGGTAAAAAGTTATATGAATATGCAAGAAATAATATAGAAGTTACTCTTCCTATTCATGAAGTAGAGATTTATTCTATGGAATTATTAGATTTTAATGATAAAACATTTTCTTTTAAAGTAAGTGTATCCAAAGGAACTTATATTCGTAGTTTAATAAATGATATAGGTATTAAAATGAATATTCCAATGACCATGCAAGAACTTCGAAGAATAAAAGTAGGGGATTTTGATATATCAAGTAGTAAACATGTTGATGATATAAATGAAAGTGATATTATTCCTATAAAAGATTCTATAAATATAAAAAAGATTGATGTAAAAGATCCTCTTTTATTAAAGAAAATTAATAATGGTGTTAAATTAGAATTAGAATATGACGATGAATATATTATGTTTATTAATAATAATAAATGTATAGGAATTTATTATAAAGATAATGATTATTATCGTGTCTATAATCTATTTTAAAAAATATTTTGTTATGATATAATCATAGTAGAGGTAAGTATGAATAATAAACGTGATATTATATTAAAAGTTTTGATGCTTTTTATTTTATGTTCGATAGTAGCGGTTGTCTTATTTAAGTTTGATGTTATATCATTTAAGAATAAAGATCTTCCTGAAGCTATATCACTAAATCAAATCGAAATTGGTATTAAGAAAAATGATCATTATCAATTAGCTTCATATATTTATCCACTTGATAGTTATAGTGGAACGATTGAATGGAGTTCTAATGATTCTAGTGTTGTTGAAGTAAATGAAGTAACAGGATACATTTATGGTAAAAAAGAAGGAGATGCAATTATTACTGCTAAGATTCCTTATAATAATTTATCAATAGATTGTATTGTTCATGTATCTAAAGAAGATATTCCTGTAAATGATATTAATTTTACAACGCAAAATATTTATCTTAATAGTGATGCTACATATCAAGTTAAATATCAACTATACCCTGTAAATGCTAATTATCGTTCAATACGTTTTTTAAGTACAGATGAATCTGTTGTTAAAGTAGATAATAAAGGATTGATAACAGCTCTAAAACCAGGGGAAGCTTATGTTAAAGCTTATGTTGGCGATAAAGAAGAAGAAATAAAAGTTAGTGTTTCTGATATTGCTAATATGGGTGGTAGTAGATTACCAACAGATTTAATACTATCAGTTAATAATGTTTCTCTTGTTTTAGGTGGAACTATTAAAATAACTAGTGAAGTTCTTCCAAAGGGTGCTAATAACAATATAACTTATGAAACTTTAAACAATAAAGTAGTAACTGTTAATGATGGCGAAATCAAAGCTGTTGGTTATGGAAAAACACAAGTTATTGCGAGAACTGTAAATGATATTGTTGAAGTTATAAATGTAAATGTTAAAGAAGAAGTTGTTCCTATTGAACAAATAACTTCTGAAAAGAATAATATTAATATGTATATTGGTGAGAAGTATGATATACCTATTAAAGTATTACCTTCAAATGCAACTGATCAAACATTAACTTATAGTACAGATAATGATAATATTAGAGTTAAAAATGGTACGATTGAAGCTTTAGAAGCTGGAAGTGCTATCGTTACTATTGAATCTAAAAATAATGTTAGTTATGAATTGTATGTAAATGTTCTTGATAATGATTCTAATATTCCAATTACAGATATTATAGTTCCTCAGGACAGTATCAAACTTATAAAAGGAAATACTAAATTAATAACTTATTCTGTTGAACCTATAAATGCCAATACAAATAGTATTAAATTTTCAAGTAGTGATAATAATATTGTTACAGTATCTAATAATGGTTTATTAACAGCTCAAAATCCTGGTCTTGCAACAGTATATATATCTGGTAATGAAGAATTTAAAAGTATCGAAGTAGAAGTAGAAGAAGAACCACTTATCTCCATGACAACAAGTACAAGTTACTTAGTTCTTAATAAAGGTGAAACTCATGGACTTGCTATTGGTTTTGTTCCTAATAATGCATCTGATGTTAGCTTAAAATGGGTTAGTGCTAATCCTGATGTAATTAAAGTTGAAAATGGTGTTGTTAAAGCTGTTGGTAAAGGAAAAACAATTGTTAGTGTTATTAGTAACGATGTTACATTAGATATAATTGTTGAAGTAAGAGAGAATTAATAATTCTCTTTTTCTTTTTGTAAATCTAATTGCTTTATCTATTAAAAAAATATAAAATAATATATAGGAATTATGGTTTGAAATAACAATACGGAGGATATAATGAAAGAAGAAAAAGATAAAGTAACTGAGGATTTATTAGCAACAATTGAAAAACAATTTGGTAAAGGTGCAGTTATGCGTTTAGGTGACTCTAGTCATGTTGAAGTTGAGACAGTACCATCAGGTTCTTTATCACTTGATATAGCTTTAGGTGTAGGAGGTTATCCAAAAGGAAGAATTATTGAAATCTTTGGACCTGAGTCAAGTGGTAAAACAACTTTTGCTCTTCATGCTATTGCAGAAGTTCAAAAACAAGGTGGAAGAGCAGCTTTTATTGATGCTGAACATGCTCTTGACCCTGTTTATGCTAAAGCCTTAGGAGTTAATATAAATGATTTATTATTAGCACAACCTGATACTGGAGAACAGGCTCTTGAAATTTGTGATGCGCTAGTTAAAAGTAATGCTATTAATATTGTAGTAATTGATTCAGTAGCGGCTCTTGTTCCCCAAGCTGAAATTGATGGTGAAATGGGAGATTCTCATGTTGGTCTTCAAGCAAGACTTATGTCACAAGCATTAAGAAAACTTGCTGGTTCTATTAATAAAACAAAAACGATTGCTATTTTCATTAACCAGTTACGTGAAAAAGTTGGTGTAATGTTTGGAAATCCTGAAACAACAACAGGTGGTAGAGCTCTTAAATTCTATTCAAGTGTAAGACTTGAAATAAGAAGAGGAGAAGCTATCAAAGCATCTGCTGATTCTATAATGGGAAATAAGACAAATATTAAAGTTGTTAAGAACAAAGTTGCGCCACCATTTAAAAATACTACTGTTGATATTATGTATGGTGAAGGTGTTTCTCGTGAAGGTGAAATTGTTGACCTTGGAACCAACTGTGGCATCTTAGAAAAAACTGGAGCATGGTATTCATATAATGGTGAAAAACTTGGTCAAGGTAGAGAAAACGTTAAACTTTTATTAAAAGAAAATACGAAATTAAAAGATGAAATAGAAGAAAAAATAAGAGAATTCTATGGAATATCTAAAACTTCAAAAGAAGATAAAAAGTCAAAGTAATTTTGACTTTTTTTGGTGTTGTGGTATAATTATACGAAGTTGAGGGATATATGGATGAATCTATTAATAAATTATTAATTATTGATCAAAATATACGTGATTTTATTAATGATAATTGTGAATTATCAGAAGATGAATTCGATGAACTTTTCTATGAAAAAGGATATGTTGAAAAAGCTATTAATATTTTAAATAAATTAACTAAGAAGAATCGTATTGAAGCTATTAAAAGATGTGAATACATTTGGAGTTTTATAGATATATCAAAATTTATGATAAAATATCCGATTGATAAAGAATATTTAAAAAATAATACGGATATGTATATTGAAGAATATAAATCTCTTCAAGATTTTTGTCTTCGTATATCAGATTATGCTACAAATTATAAAGAGTTTGATCTTTATGCTAAAAAATTAGATATTGATGGGGCAGAAGAATATTTATTAAAACATATGCCTAATGATCAATTATATAAATTATCTTGTGGTACTACCGATTGGCTTCAAAAATTATTTTATTTTAGTTACTTCAAGAAGAAAGAAAAGAAATCATAAAAAAGAGTAAACATTGTTTACTCTTTTATTGTTCTACAAAGACAACCATATCAGGTATATTTCTGCCACCACCAAAGCGTTTGGTAATAGATGATGATCCTGTTTTATAATATAGTTTTCGACTACCACCACCATCTAAATTAAAGCATGCTGCACTACCAACAGAGTTATTAACATCATATGCTATTTTTTCTGGTGAACCACTTCCTGATACCATGACAAAGTTATTTTTATTAACTTGGCAAATAATAGTTCTATTAGTACTATCACGATTATTGTTATTTCTAGGACTAATACGATTACTATGGGCCCATGAACTTTGAATACCACTACTTTGTAGAGAAGATAATGGTTGATTAACAAATTCAATTAGATTTCCATCTTTAGTAATTCCAACACCTGTAGTATTTCCTTTATTTCGAACTACTTGTCCTCGATGCATAATGATATTTGCGTTGATACTTCCACTACCCATATTGAAGAAACTAGCATTTGTTGCAATCATACATTTGTTTTGATAACCATTAGAACTTATTTCTCTAGATAAAATACTATCAGCACTAGCATTTCTACTTCCATCACTAACTGCTAGGGCATTATATAATTGTTTTCCAGGATCTTTAACCCATATTAATACAAAATCATTTCCATTAACATTAACAATACGATATTTCATACTATCACTATTACAAGAAGCTACAGTACCATATCCTGTTAATTTCTCATTGACAATTGATTTTTCAAATGGCTCTGAAACTGTAACTTTACATGTTGCTGTTTTACCATTATTACTTGTTGCTGTAATTGTTGCAACACCTGGTTTTAGAGCAGTTATTTTACCACTGTCAACAGTTGCAATACTATTATCACTACTTGACCAAACAATTGATTGATCAGTTGCATCATTAGGTGATATTGTTGCGTTAATAGTATCTGATTTACCTATTTCAAGGGTAAGACTTTTTTTATCTAATTCGACTTTACTAACATTAATTATTTTCTTTTCAACTGTTACATTAATGGTTGCAGTAACATTATCTCCTGTTAAAGTAATAACAGCTGTTCCTTCATTGTAACCATATATTTCATGTTCTTTGGTTAAGGCTGCAATATTTTTATCACTTGTAGTAACTGTTAAATTTTTATTAGTAGCATCCTCTGGAAGAATTGTATATTCAATATTATATTTATCTCCTTCATGAATTGTTATATTTTCTTCTTTAACGTTAATACTTTCAATTCTAATATATTTCTCTTTAACGGTAACAGGGATGACTCTTGTTATTTTCATCTTTTCCGTATATACACTAATTGATGTATTACCAACACTAACACCTGTTATTAAGCCGTTATTTACTGTTGCAATATTAGGATTAGCTGTTTCCCAATTAATATTTTTATAAGTAGCATTTTCTGGAACAACTGTAGCTTCTACTTGTAGAGTTTCACCAACTTCAAGTGTAACTGCTGGGGTAGAAATATTTAAACCTGTTTCATATATGGTATTATCTACTTCTTTATTAGATACTAATCCACTTATTATAAAAAATATACTAATAACTAATGTAATTATAAAAACTATTTTAATAACTAAATCATCTTTCATTATCATCACTATTATTATTTTATCATATTGTAGTAAAACTTTTTAATAATTTTAATATTTATGTTACAATATCTAATTAGGGAGATAGTATGAATAATAAAGTTAAAGAATATATTTTTATTTTATATATATGTTTATTACCAGTAACTGTTACTTTGTTATCTTTAAAGCTTAATAATGTTGGTTATTTTAATACTAAACCATATTTTTATATTATTTCGTTATTTACAATTATTTTATTAATAACATTTGTTATGTCATGTTTAATAATTATTGATGATATTTTAAAAAAAGAAGAATTTTCAACAATTAAGAATTTTAAAATAGCGTGTTTATTATTATTTAGTTTGTTTTATCCACCAATTCATTATTTATTTAATTATCAAAAGAAATTTTGTTTTATATCATTTATTTTTATTTTTCTTGATATATTATCTTTAGTTTATTTTTCTAATGCTTTTAATAATTATGTTGTTCGTCTAGATACTAAATTAAATGAAAAAGAAATATCTTTAACGGATCATTATGATTATTATTTTGATAAAAATGACTTTAAATTAAATATTGATATGGACTATTCTTGTAATGCTAAATTAGGAGATTATGTTTTATCTTGTGAAGATAAAAAGACAGATTCATTTGTAGGTATATATAGTTATATTCTAGATAATTATAGTGAAGATGAACTAGAAGATATTTATGAATATCATTTAAAACAAACAATAGGTTATATTGAAGAAGAGAATTATCAATATGAGACAAATAATATTGATAGTATAAATATTATTAATTACAATAATATGACTATTTATATGTCATATGCTGACTATGATCTTGATAATGATTCAATAAACGATTATCGATTAATAATCATATATGAAACGAGTAGTAATGATATAAACAATTATTATAATTTAGTTTATGGAATAAAAGTTAATAATTAATATTAAATAATGTTATAATTAACTTATGTCCTCTTAGTATAATGGATAGTACGGATTCCTCCTAAGAATTAAATACAGGTTCGATTCCTGTAGGGGACGCCATTTTTATGTTATATTTTTGTAAATTATTGTATAAATAGCAGCAAAATGCTTGCATATTAGTATCTTAAAGGTTAGAATGAAAATAGGTGAGATAGACTTATCGAAAGGAGATAATTTAAAAATGGAAGACGAATTTTCAGGATTAGACTTGGATGTATGTAAAAGACAATTAAGAGAATGGCTTGATGCAACTAACTCAATATTTATTAAAGGAGGAAAAGTAGTAAAACTATTTAACAGTGCTCTTGTATTGAATTGGTATTCACCAGTTGCAAAAGAAAAAAGTTCTGTTTTAAAAGGTTACTTTTCTGACATGAGAGGAGCTTTAGACAGTATGTTTAATAAAGTATACAAAAATGCTGTTGGTTCAATTAGATATCTTGCAATGAAGAATGGTGAATCTTTTGAAGCTTGGGGCGAAAATGGCTTCAGTTCTGGTGGAAATAATTTTTATGATTTAACATGGATTGACTTAGAAGAACGTGGTCCAAAAGGTACCGGAATGAATAAAAGCCGTGTAACAACATCCATTTTACCTGATTTTTGTACAGGAATGGAAGATGTAATAAGTAGTTTAGACGATTTACCAATGGATTTAGCTGTATATGATGAAAAAGGTAATATTTTGGCTACATATCAAGATTTAATTAAAACATGTAAAGAAAAAGTTGCAGAATGTGTTGAAAATGTAAAGAATGAAATTACATCAGTAGTTGGTACTGAGGTAGATAATATTACTCTTGGTGTTGTTGGCGCTGAAGAAAAAATGAGTGCATAATATTTTATAAATAAAAACTTGTAATTTATTTTACAAGTTTTTTTATACTCTGATTCATAAGTGTTGATACATCGATTAAATCTTCATAACTTTTAGCATATGTAAATCTTCCTATTAAATCATTTTGATTTGGCCATAGACAGCCACTACCTAAGATATAACGTAATTTAATTGTATTATAGAAATATTTTAATAAATCAAATTCATTATCTATTGTTATATTATTTCCGTGCATTCCTTTTAGTTTATTAAAGTTTAATAGTAAGAAGAATCCAGATTCTGGTTCTAAGTTTTTCATTATATCAACACCATTAATACCATTATCTAATAATGGATAATAATCTTTATTTGTTGAATGAGCTTTTAATAATTCTAATATTACTTTTCTTTCATTTGGATCTTTAATAGAATCAATACCCATGATTAATGATTTAAATAATTGGTAACGATTAATATATTCTTGTCTTAAATCTTTAAAATATTCTTGATATTCGGTATTTCGATATTCAGTGTCGTTAAAAGCACCACCTAAAGCCTCACCAATAATTGCTGGAACGGCATCCATTTCTTGGAATATTCTATTAACAACTTCACGAATGATTACTTCATCAGCAACAACAAATCCACTACGTAGTGATGCCATACCATATGATTTAGATAATCCAAATAGTGATATGGTATTTCTAAACATGCCAGGGATCGTAGCGATTGGAAGAGCTTTCTCATCTTCATTATAAGATATATCACGATAAACTAAATCATCGATAACAAAACATCCATTGTCTTTACAAATTTCACCAATTCTTTTTAATCTTTCATATTCACTTTTACCCATAACTTTTCCTGTTGGGTTATTAGGGTTAGCGTTTAAGAAACCAACAACTTTGGGAATATATTTTTCACCTTGATGTTTTCTTTCTAATTCTTGATTAGTCTTTTTAATTAAGTTTTCAAGTTCATCGGGATTAGGTAGATAGTTATCTTCTTCTTTAAGAGGAAGAACAACAACATCTGCTGATAATCTTTCTGGACGCATAGCAAATAATCCATAATTTGGTCCAGGTACGATTATTACATCACCTGGTCTTGTAATAATATCCATTATTAATTGGAAAGCATGACTAGTTGCTACAGTGAAAGTTAAATTATATCTTGATAAACCAACATCATTAATATCGTTAAAGTTGTATGGTTCGGTGTTAACAATACCTTCTTGCTTTAAATAATTAACTAATATTTCACGAATTCTATCGTCACCTTCAGAATAAGGATAACGATGAACGTTATTAGCTTCTATATATTCATGCATAGCTTTCTTAATAGGTGGGAAAGCATCATATGCGAGAGGATCTCCACTAGTAAAATTATATTCTTTCATGGAATTAAAGAATCTTGTTGCAATTAAACTATCATATAAAGAGAATCCTTCAACGATTTTTTGTATTTCAGGTGAGTATTCACCAATCTTTCTTTTTCCTACTGATGGGAAACCATCATGTCTCTTTGCTAAATAGGGATATCTTTCTAGTATTCTATTAATACTTTTATTTTCTTCCATAAACCCTCCAAAAACTTCTATATTATATCATAAAATTGCT
>CAMJWT010000008.1:0-76832 GCA_946409545.1 uncultured Clostridia bacterium
TTGGTCTGTTAGTGCAGTGGCCTACCACGTCTGCCTGTCACGCAGAAGATCACGGGTCCGAATCCCGTACAGACCGCCATATGGCTCTTTAGCTCAGTCGGTAGAGCAAGGGACTGAAAATCCCTGTGTCGGTGGTTCGATTCCACTAGGAGCCACCAGGTTAAAAGGAAAACTCGATTAAATCGAGTTTTTATTTTGTTTAAATAATGTAAAAAATCTTTTAATTTTTTTCAATATCTTTATAATAAATCATCGGAGGAACAAAGTGTTTGGAAAAAATAAAAAACGTTTAGAAGGAAAGCAAGAAGAAAAAAAAGAAAAGTTAAATTTTGAAACCCAAGGTTATATCATGCCTGATTTATTTGATAGTGATAATTTAGTAGTTGCAAATCTTGAATTTGTATCTAATAGAGTTACTACTAATGGTCCAATGGTTGAAACGACTGGACAAAAATATATTTTTGAAAAAATAAATGATAATGGTAAAATAAGATTTCGTGAAGTATTTACAGGATTTGTTGCGGATAATGGAGAAGCAGCTTATTTTAATCTACCATATGTTGTATCTGAAACGCCAATTAAAGAAGTACTTAATGTTGCAGATAAACTTCCTAAATATGGACTTCTTCTTGTATTAAATGAAATTAACTTTAATAATGAAAATAAAAAAAGAAGATAATTAATTATCAATTATCTTCTTTTTTATGTTTATTTTATGATTATTACAATAAAAAAATAAGTATTGCTACTTATTCTTCATTTGTTTCTTCTTGAACTTCTTCAGAAACTTCTTCAGCTCCATATTCAATTGCACTTGTTGGACAAGAGTCAACAGCGTCTTGAATTTCATCTTTAAAATTATTAAAATCTTCTTCTTTACCTATAACTGATGATAATCCTTCATCGTTAATTTGGAATACTTCTGGACAGATACTTTCACAAGCTCCACATCCAATACAATTATTATGATTTACTACTACTTTCATTTTACTACCTCCTTTGTAAACTAATTACATTATATCATAAAAAAAGAAGTTTTTTTAATAATTTATTGCGTATTATTTTTTTTTTATTATATAATTGATATGGTAGGTGAGATATGAATAATAATTACAATAATTATAATAATCAAAATATGAACAATGGTAATCAATTTGTTCCAAATATGCCACAAAATAATATGCAAGAGCAAAATAATCAGGGAAGTTTTACGGGAATAACACCAAATATGGTTAATAATCAAAATGAAGTACCAGTACAAAATCAATCAACATTTGTTAACAATGAAGTAGATAAAAATGAAACTTACGCAATTATTGAAAAAAATCTACCTAAACTTGCAAAAGGTAATGGTTCTAAAACTTCAAGTTTTATTTTCTTAATTATTGGAGGTTTCTTCTTAATACTTGGATTAGTACTATATTTTGTTATGGAAGAAGATAGTAGAACAGTATTCTTAATTTTAGGTATTGCATTAGGAGTAATATTCCTTCCAATAGGATTATTTAAATTAATTAAAGCTGGTAAATATCCAGTAGTTGATTATAACATTATTAAACAAGAGTTATATGGTACAGATTGTATGCTACTTAAAGATGCAGAAATTTTCTTTACAAGAAATCACGTTGTTAAATATGGTAGTAATCGCTTTGTTTTCCCTTATTCAGAGATTGCGATGGCTTATCCACAAGAACATCCTCAAGCAAGTGCATCAGTTAACACAGGTGGTTTAGCTGGAGCTTTAATTACCGGTGCAATTGCAGCAACACAAGCAGCTGTTCAAATGGCTAACGGTACTCAAGATATCGTAATTAAAACCAAACGTGGTGTAAAAGAAGTTTTCTTTGCTCATAAAAGAGAAGATGATATTTTAACTATTTTACAAGAAAAAGTACCTGGTATTATGATTGGTAATACTAAAGAAAATAGAGAAGCTTATAAAGAAGTTAAAGAAGAAGCTAATGAAGCAATGCAACAACAACAAAATAATAGACCTGTTCAAGCAATGAATATGGGAATGAATCCATTGCCACCACAAAATAATCAACCAATGCCTCAACAAGGTATGAATAATAATATGCCACAACAACCTATGAATCAAAATTATAATCGTGGACCTATGCCACAAAATAATATGCCACAACCTGGTCCAATGCAACCACAACCACCTAAAAACGGTATGTATCAAAGACCTGCTGGTGGACAACCAAGAAGTTATAGTAGCAATATTAATGATCAACAAATCTTTAATCGTTTTTAAAAAGGGAATTATCCCTTTTTTATTTTACTTTTTTTAATAATTTTGATAATATAATATTGAGAGTAAGGTGATTGTATGAGAATGGATAAATACAAAGATGAGTCTCTTGATGAAGAACCAGTAGTTGAAGAAGAAACTTCTCATGATGAATTTTCAAGAACCGAAAAGAATAATCGTATGTATCATGAAACTTACCTAAATAGTAGTGTTATTGATGTTAGTAAAGGTGTATCATCTATTTTTGGTGATTCCGAAGAAGAAACATTAGTTGAAGAAGAAATACCAAAAGAAATATATATTGAAAAGAACTATGATGTAGATGACTTTATTGAAAAAGCTCATGCTAATAAAGAAAATGATAATTTAATGCGTAGTTTGGTAGATACTGATTATGATGTTAATAAAGTTAATGAAAAACAAGATGAAATTAGTAAGTTAATTGAAAAAATAGAAGAAAAAGAACAACAAGAAGATTTCTTTAGTGATTTACTTCCTGATGAAAATTCTAATACAGCGATTACAGATCCTGTTTTTGAAGAGACATCTCTTGATTCTGATACTATTGAAGAAACTAAACTTGAAACTTTAATTGGTGATGAAACATTTATGAATTTTGCTAAAGCTGAAGAAGAGAAAAAACAAGAAGATGAAAGTTTTAAAGATATTATTGAACCAAAAGTTAAGTTACCTAAAAAACTTCCATTAATTGCTTTTATCGTGTCTGCTGTAATTCTTTTGATAGTTGTAATATTAATTATCGTATTAAAATAGCATTTCGCTATTTTTTTATTTGTGATAAAATATAAATAGAGGATAATATGAGTGATTTAAAAATAGGAATAGATAGTATTGATCAAACCAAAAAAGATTTATTATTAAAACTTGATGATATTACAAGTAAGTACGATTATATTCTTGAAATGGTAGAAGATAGCAAGAATCTTTTTGATTCCGAAACAGCAAAATATTTACGTGAAAAAATATTTGATAATGTTAAAGAACAAAAAAACTATATTAATAATGAGTTTAATCCTTTTATTAACGAACTTGATGTTGTAAAAGAAAAGTATTCTAGTCTCTATAATGATATTAAAAAGGAGGTTAGTTAATATGAAATATATAGTTAAAATGGATGATTTAAAAACCTTTTCTTCATCTTTTACTAATTATTGTAATAAAGAATTATTAAGTTCTATTAATAGTTTAGAAAATGATTTTAATAAAATAGATTGGGAAGGTCAAAATAAAGATTTATATAAAGAAGAATTATTAGATAAAATTAATTATTTAAAAAGTAATTTAGATAATTTATATTTCTTTGCATATTTTTATAAACTTGTTAGTGAAAGATATACAGAAGCTAATATGTTAGCAATTAAAGAATTTGATGAAATTAAAAAAGAATTATTAGAATTAGAAGAAAAAATGGAGAATGTTTTATGAATAGTGTATTATATCAAAGTAAAGCTCGTACAGCTAATTCTAGTATTGATAACGCCAAAACATCAATTGATAATTCAATAACAATTATTAATAGCTTAATATCAAGAATTCCTAATCATAATGGTTATGATGCACTAGGAAGAAATACTAATGAAAGTTTAACTTCTGTTAAAACTTCTTTAAGTGATACAACATCTAGTTTTGAATCTCTTAAATCAAGTATTATGAGTAAAGCAATATCTGAAGATCAAGAACTTGATTTGTTAAAAGATAATGGTGATAAAGATGGGGACACTAACCAGGAATAGTTATCAGTTTGATGCTAGTATAAATATTGAAGATTCTGAGATTTATTCTTCAATTGTAAGTGATATTAATAGTGGTGTAAAAGCTAAAATAGGTGATGCTATTAATAATCTTATGGTAGCTGAAAAAATTATTAATTATGATTTAAGTAATCTAACTGTTTTATCATCAAAAATAGTTGGTCTTAGTAACATACTTAGAGAGTGTGATTCTCTTGGAAATAAGATTAATACTGGTGTACGAATATATGAAGAATATGATTCATCTTTAAAAGAAATACTTGATAGTTATTTAATAGATGGATTATTTAATGGTATGGAGATTCATTTTAAGGATGATGGAACTGTTAAAGAGATGGATTTAGATGAGTTCTTTAAATATTTTGATAATAATCAAAAAGGATTTTATTATGGAATTAATCAAGGACCATTTAATGATATAAAGAAGACTGATCCAGAATATTATGAATACTTAAGAAAATTAATGAAAGATAAATATGGTTTTAATGATGATGATATCGACTTCTTTATGGGTTCTATCGATGAAGCAGGTTCATGTGCTTATGCAAGAAGTGCAAATGATGTTATTCTAGCTTATAAAGATCGACCAGACCTATTTGAAGAAACATTTGGATATCCATTATATATCAAGAATAGTGAAGGAAAAATGATTCTTAATGCCACAGAATTATATATTGATTACTTAATGACTTCTTATCGTGATTATGATGGTAATACGATTGTTAAATATATTGATGGTAAATATGTTATTAACAAAGAAGGAAATATATATGGTAATTATATAAGTATTTATGATGAAGCTTATAAATTCTTTGATGTTAAAACAAAAGATTCTAAAATACCAATTAGTTGTCATTCAGAAGAGATTTATGATCAATCTATGAACTATGATAAAGAATCATTAAAGAAATTTTTAGAAGAACAAATGGCTTCAAATGAAGGATTATCGATGGGAATGTGTCCAACTGGTCAAGCACATAATGGACCTGAAAACGGTCCTAAGTCAGTACCATATTATTCCCTTGAAACAGGAAATGTTTATCAAATGGGTGGTGGACATTGGATAACAATAACCAATATTACTGATGAAGGTATTGTTGTAGACAGTTGGGGCGAAAGATTTCTTGTAAAATATGATGATTTAATAAAAGATTGTTGTTTTAATATTTTTACAACTAATTTTGAAACTAAGTAATAATTAGAAAAGAGGAGCAAGATGGGAGTATTAACAAGAGAAAGTTATCAATTTGATGCAAGTATAAGTATTGAAGATTCTGATACATATTATGACATTATTAGTGAGATAAATAGTAATTTAAAAGATAAATTAAATACAGCTGTTCTAAATCTCACAGTAGCTAAAAATGTCATTGATTTTGATCTAAGTAGTCAAAATCTTATTGCATCAAAAATAAATGATATAAATAATATAAATAATGATTGTAACTCCATTGGTAGTAAGATAGATACAGGAGTACGTATATATGAAGAATATGATTCGTCTCTTAAAGAAATCCTTGATTGCTACCTAATAGATGGATTATTTAATGGTATGGAGATTCATTTTAAAGAAGATGGTACTGTCGGGGAAATGGATTTAGATAAACTTTTTGAATATTTTGATGGTAATCAAGATGGATCTTATTATGGTTGTAATCAAAATCCTTTTAGTCATATTAAAGATACGGATCCCGAATATTATGAATATTTAAGAAAAATGATGGCTGAAAAATATGGACTAACAGAAGATGATATTGATTTCTTTATGGAAAAAGTTGATAAAGCATCAACATGTACTTATGCTAGATGTGTTAATGATGTTATTTTTGCTTATAAAGACCGACCAGATTTATTTGAAGAAACATTTGGTTACCCATTATATATCAAGAATAGTGAAGGTAAAATGATTTTAAATTATACGGAACTATTAACAGATTATATTGTAACTTCATGTTGTAAACCTAATCCCAAGAATACAATTCCACCATTTATTTCAAAAATAGATGGAAAATATGTGATGAATCGTGAAGGAAATGTTTATGGTGGTATGCAATCATGGATGAATGAACATTATTTCTTTGAAGAAAAAACGAAGAATTCTAAAGTCCCTGTTAGCTGTGAAGTAGATGTTGCTGTTCCAGAAGAAAGTGATATTACGAAAGAAGAATTAAAAGCGATTCTTGAAAGAATAATGAAAGATGGTAATTCTGCAAGTATTGGAATGATTCCTAAAGGTCGAGGTCAAAATGCTAATGGTGAAGAAGACGCTTTAGTAATACCTTTTTATTCTCAAGAAAATGAAAATGTATATAATATGGGTGGTAATCATTGGGTTACCATAACTGAAGTAACAGATGAAGGTATTATTGTTGATAGTTGGGGAGAAAAATGTTTAATTACCTTTGATGATTTAGTTAACAATTCGTTTTATAGCATACATGAAACAAAGTTTGGAAGTGGTGAATAATGAAATTTAAAGATGTAACTTATGATGATTTAGTTAGTTTAAATATTGCATTAGATTTTAATAGAGACGATCAAGTTAGTTTAATACTATATAATATTTATAGACGTTTTTATACGGAATACTTAATTAAAAAACTAAGATTGTTAGATTATGATAAATTATTACAAGAATTAAATATTGAAAATAATGATTTAGATTTTTATAAAAGATATAGTAGTGATTATTTAAAATATATTTTTATTAGAAATAATCTTTATGTTAGTAAATTAACAGAAGAAGAAAAAGAATATTTATTAAGAAATGAAAATAGTGATTTAAATGAAGAAATAGAATCATTTATTGAAAGAACTTATAAAAGAGTAATAAATGGTTTTGGTGATAATGACTATTGTTTCTATGGAAAACAAATAAAAACTTACGCAGCTAAATCAGATATGATTGTAATAGGAATTTACGATGATAAATATGATTTAATTATAAATAATAGAGTTAATGAAATAGGTTTATCAATAGAAAGTAAAATGGATAATGTTAAAGTTTTAACATATAAAAAAGATACTTATGAGGAAGAAGATATTTTTCCTATAAGAAGATAGTTAACTTTTGTAACTTTTTGTTGAAAAATAAGGATTTTATGTTATAATGTTTATGTCGAGTGGGGGAACCCACTCTTTAATTTATTTTTAAGGAGGAATTGTGGAAAATAAGATTAGAGAGATTATAGGCAATAATTTAGATAGTTTAGGTCTAGTTATTGACAGTGTAAAATTAGAAAAAGAAGGAAATAATGACTTCTTAAGAATATGTTTAGATAGCGAAAAGATAATTGATTTAGATTTAATTACAGAAGCTAGTCATATTATTAATGATTTAATTGATAATAGTGATTTTGAACTTGAGAATTATAATCTAGATATTTATGGAAAAAGTAAAGGTGGGGAATAAGATGAAAAAGAAAGAAAAAGAAGAAAAGATAGCTCCAGAAAAAGAGTTTTTAAATGCTCTTGATAATATCGTAGCTGAAAAACAAATTGATCGTGAAACAGTACTTGAAGCTATGGAGTTAGCTTTAACTAGTGCATATAAAAAGCATACAGGTAAGACTAATGGTAAAGCAACTGTTAATAGAGATACAGGAGAAATTAAAGTATTCTCTTATGTAACAGTTGTTGATGAAGTAGTTGATCCTGAAACCGAAATCAGTTTAGAAGATGCTAAAAAACTAAACAAGGACTTAGAAGTTGGTGAAACAATTGATACAGAAGTTACTCCACATGATTTTGGAAGAGTAGCTGCAAGTACCGCTAAACAAGTTGTTGTTCAAAAAATAAGAGAAGCAGAACGTAATGCTATTAATGATGCTTTTGTTGATAAACAAGATGAATTAATGGTTGGAACAGTAGCTTTGGAAGATGCTGATAACTATTATATTGATTTAGGAAGAAGTAACGGAGTATTACCTAAAAAAGATATTATCCCAGGAGAAACTATTGAAATGGGAAGTACTATTAAAGTATATGTATCAAAAGTAGATAATACAGGACGTAACTTAGTTATTAAACTTAGTAGAAGTCATTATGGTTTTGTTAAAAGATTATTTGAACATGAAATTCCAGAATTTGCTGATGGAACATTATTAATGTATGGTGTTGCAAGAGAGCCTGGTTTTAGAAGTAAAGTAGCTGTTTATACAGAAAAATCTAACTTTGAACCAATAGGTGCTTGTATTGGTGAAAAAGGAAGTCGTATTGCTAATATTATTAAAGAATTACATGGAGAAAAAGTTGATGTTATTAAATATGATGAAGATCCAAAAATCTTTATTGAAAATGCTTTAGCTCCTGCTAAGAATTTAACAGTATTAATAACAGATCCTGAAGAACATTCAGCAATCGTTGTAGCAGATGATGATAATTTCTCACTTGCTATTGGTAAAAAAGGATTAAATGCAAGACTAGCAAGTCGTTTAACAAAATATAAAATTGATGTTAAAAGAACAAGTGATGCAGCAGAAATGGGAATTGTTATTAAATAGGTGAGTCTATGAAAGTTAAGAAGATTCCTATGAGAACCTGTGTAGTTACAGGTGAAAAACTTCCTAAGAAAGACTTACTTCGTATTGTTAAAACTCCAGAAGGAAATATTGTTCCAGACGAATCCGGTAAAATGAATGGAAGAGGAGCATATATCAAAAAAGATATCGAAGTAGTAGAAAAAGCAAAGAAAAATAAAAGTTTAGAACGTCATTTAGAATGTACAATAGATGATAGTGTCTATGAAGAAATTAAAAAAATATTAAATTAATAGAGAAAAGGTAGGTGGGATATATGAATTTAAGAGAATATGCTGAAGATGTTAATCAAGATTTAGAAGTTATTATTGAATTATGTAATAAACTTGGAATTAAGAAAACACGTGAAGAAGATTTCTTAACTAATGATGAAATCACCATGTTAGATATTGAAATAGATAACATGAAAGAAAATGAAAATCCTGATTACGAACTAGATGAAGAACTTGAAGAAAAAGTTACAAATCTTGTTAATGGCATGGATATGGACTTAGATCAAGTATCTACTAAACGTGAAAAAGTAAAGTCTAATAAAGGACAAGATATCAAAAAAGACGATAATAAGATTAAATTTCAAAAAAAGAAAAAAGAAATTTATAAACATCGTGATAAATTAATGGAAAATAAAGAAGAAGATGATGTTGTTCTTTATAAAGAAGGTATGACTGTAACAGATGTTGCGAATATCTTAGATGTACCAGCAACAGACATTGTTAAGAAATTGTTTAATCTTGGTATTATGGCTAATGTTAATCAAAGCCTAAACTATGATACTGTTGAATTAATTCTTTTAGATTATGATAAAAAATTAAAACAAGAAGAATTAGCAGATAAGTCTAATTTTGAAAAATATGAAATTGTTGATAGAGAAGAAGACTTAGTTGATAGACCTCCTGTAATTACAATTATGGGTCATGTTGACCATGGTAAGACAACTTTACTTGATACTATTAGAAATACTAATGTAGTTAGTGGTGAAGCAGGTGGAATTACACAAGCTATTGGTGCTTATCAAGTAGATGTTAATGGTAAAAAGATTACGTTTATTGACACTCCAGGGCATGAAGCTTTTACAGAAATGAGAGCAAGAGGTGCAAGTGTTACAGATATCGTTATCCTAATCGTTGCAGCTAATGATGGTGTTATGCCTCAAACAAAAGAAGCTATTGACCATGCTAAAGCAGCAGGAGTTCCAATTATTGTTGCTCTAAACAAAATTGATTTACCAGAAGCCAATCCAGATAGAGTACTTGCTGAACTAGCTGAATATGGTCTTGTTCCAGAAAGTTATGGTGGTGATACCATCGTATGTAAGATTTCTGCGAAAAAAGGAATTGGTATTGACGAATTATTAGATACCATTATTCTCGTATCTGAAATGAAAGAATTAAAAGCTAATCCAAATCGTTATGCAACAGGAACAGTAATTGAAGCAAGAAGTGATCAAAAAGTTGGATCAGTAGTAAGTTTACTTGTTCAAAGTGGAACATTACGTATTGGAGATCCGGTCGTTATTGGAACAAGTTATGGTAAGATTCGTGGACTTAAAGACGATAAAGGAAATAATATTGCATACGCAAGACCAAGTACACCAGTTGAAGTAATTGGTATATCAGAACTTCCAACAGCTGGTGATAAGTTTATGGCCTTTGCAACTGAAAAAGAAGCAAGAAGCGTATCAGAAGAACGTAAACTAAGAAGTCATGCTGAAGATACTAATAGAACAGGAATGAGTTTAGATGAATTATTTAATATGGTTCAAGAAGGTACAAAAGAAATTAATGTTGTCCTAAAAACTGATGTTAAAGGTTCTGAAGAAGCTGTTAAACATTCACTATCTAAAATTGAAATTGATGGTGTTAAAGTAAATGTAATTCGTAGTGGTGTAGGAAACATTACTGAAAGTGATGTATCACTAGCCAGTGCTTCTAATGCAATTATTATTGGTTTTAATGTAAGACCTGATACGAAAACAAGTGATTTAGCAAAAGACAAGAATGTTGAAATAAGACTATATAATATTATCTATAAAGTAGTTGAAGATATGGAAGACGCTATTAAAGGTAGTCTAGAACCAGTTTATGAAGAACAAGTTTTAGGAACGGCAGAAGTTCGTAAAATCTTTAAATTCTCTAAAATTGGTAATATCGCTGGTTGCCATGTAACTGATGGATTAATCAAAAATGGCGCTGAAGCAAGACTTATTCGTGATGGTGTTGTCGTATATACATCTAAGATTGCATCTCTTCAACATGAAAAAGATCAAGTTAAAGAAGCTAAGAATGGATTTGATTGTGGTATTACAATAGAAGATTATCAAGATATTCGTGAGGGAGACTTAATTGAGTGCTTCCAAATGGTAGAGGTTAAAAGATAATGGATAAAGTTAAAACATCACGTATCAATAATGCGTATATGGAACAGTTAAACATTATTTTTGGAAAAGAAATAAAAAATCCTGTTTTAAAGAATGTTGTTGTAACAGAAGTTAATGTATCAAGTGATTTATCTTATGCTAAAGTTTATTTCACTTGTTATAATGATGATCAAGAAAAAGTATTAAAAGAATTAAATGATAGTAAAGGACACTTAAGAAGTGAACTTGCTAAAAGAGTTTTAGTTCGTCATACACCAGAGTTATCATTCTTCTATGATAATTCTATTGAATATGCAAATCGTATTGAAACAATCATTAAAGAAATCCATGAAAAAGAAAATAAGAGTGAGTAATCACTCTTTTTTTGTAAATTTATAATAAAAATGTTAAAAAATGTTTATAACACTTTGAATAATTTGTATAATTATTATAGGAGAGTAGGCAAATATGAAACAATATAAAAAAATTTTAATCTTTGTATTATGTTCTATTTTATTATTAATTGGTAGTGTCTCAATATTTAAATTTGAAAGAAATAGAAATAATATTAAAGAAGAAATATTTCTAGGTGATATAAATGACAAGATTGATTATACATTTACAGTAAGTTGGAAAGATGAAAATAATGAAAATAATCGACCGGAAAGTGTAACATATAATTTATATAATGTACTTAATCAAGGAATAGTTGTAAGCACTGTTACATTAACAAATGAAAATGCTGACCCTAATGATTCAAATAAATGGAATGGAGTTTTCCAAGAAGTTCCTAAATATAATCAAGACACAACACTTGCTGAATATATAATTAAACAAGAAAATCTTAATAATTATCATCAGAATTATTCAAGGACTGATTATAACGGTTTATGTATGTCTTTTGGAGATTCAGGAAATGGGCTTGTTAATTTTATAACAGAACACGATGATGGTAATTATTATTATCTTAATAATAGCAATAATGCTTATACTTATTCTTTCCCATCAAGTGACTTAGCAAATAAAAAAGTATGTGTTCCAGTAATAAAAGGAAAAGAACAAATATATATTACTGGTGATCATGTTCTTCTTAATGCTAAAGGTATTTATCCAACATATCAAGATTCATACGACGTAACTCAAACAGCTGAAATTGGTGACGGATGGGAAGAATTCTATGGAAGAAGTATGCCTAATGTTTATAGTAGTGCTAATGCTCTAGGATTAAAATATACATGGGCTCCTAATAGAGAATTATTTCCAAATGTTAATTTAATTGAAAATATAAGTAATTATTCATCATATGATTTTGAAGTAAAATGGATTAATAATGGTTTTGCCGATAAGAAACCTAATTCTGTAACATATGAATTATATAAAGCCTTTAATAATGAGCTTGTTAGTTCTACAACAATAACAAAAAGTAGTCAACAAGGTGATACATGGCATGGATCATTTTCTAATATATTAAGATATGATAATAATGGTGATGAAATAGAATACTTAATTAAGCAAAAAGCAAATATGGGTTATTATCAAACGTTTGATAGAAAAAATAAAAATGGATTATGCGTAACTTTTGGAAATCAGGATAATTATAACAGTTCAAGTTATGTTTATATAACTACCGATCATATTAACAATAAGTTTTATGCAATGAAAAACCCAAGATATAATGGATTTGGTTTTCAAAAACAAGATATGCAAAATCAAACAGTTTGTTTTCCAACGATAAAAGGAAAAGAACGAATGTATTTCATTTCTTCTTATGAAAATTTAGATATTAAAAATATTTATCCTACATTTAAAGATAAATATGATACTCCATATTCTGTAGATACTGGAACTGTTTTTGTTGATTATAAAGGAGAAGAATATCCAAATATTTCTAATAGAATTAATGGTCAACCAAGATATACATTTGAACCAAATACTAACACTTTTATTAATGCTGACCTTATTATTAATGAACAACTTGTTACTAATGTAAAATTTGATAAATATTGGGAAGATGAAGGTTTTGAAAATTTAAGACCAACTTCATCAGAATTTTATTTGTATGATAAAAATGATCAAACTACAAAACTTGCAAAAATTACGCTAGATCAAGATGATTATGACCCAAATGATAGCAATCATATGATTGGTGAATTTAAAAATGTTCTTGCTGTTCGTCCTGACGGAACAAAAAGAGAATTTGTTGTAAGAGAAAAAGAAATACCTAAATATACAGAATTTTACGATTCATCTACAGGCATTAGAATTAAGTTTAATGAGAATGCTGATGCTGCTAGAGAGTATGCTTTAATGTTATTCTTCCATGATGATCATGAGATTCAATATAATGGATGGTATGCTATAGATCTTTATCCTAATTTTCTCACTCCATCTTTTGGTTCTAAATCTGATATTGCTAATAAAACATTTGATATATCTAATCCAAGTAATGTTGGTATTAGAAGTGTTAGTTATTCTTCTGTAATGTCGTCTATTGAAAAACAAACTAAGTACTCAGACTTGAAATTAGTAGAAGAACTAGTAGGTAATAATTATCCGGAATCAAAGCATCCTTTCCCTTATGGAGAATCACACGCATGGCATTATAAATATACATACTCTAGTTATTCAAATGACTTTTATTTAACTTTTGATACTCCAAGTTGGGGTTTAAAATATGGCATTTTAATTGACTCTATTACAACAATAGGAAATGAAGACATTGTTACATCAATAATTGATGATAAAGAAATCGAACTTGAAAAAAGATGGGATGATGAGGGACATGAAAATGAAAGACCAAATGAAGTAATCATTGATATCTATGATGATGAAAACAAAACTAATTTAGTAAAAACTGTTTCATTAAATGAAGATGATGCATCGTCACCTAATGTATGGAAACAGAAAGTAGAACATTTAAAACGATTTGATGATAATGGTGAAGAAAAAAAGTATTATATTAAAGAAAGAGCAATTGATAAATATCAAACTTATTATGATTACAATGATTATTATAATGGTTTAGCAGTTACTTTTTCAGAAGATTCTAATGTAGGAACAAAATTAATCCCTTTAATTTTGGGAGAAACAAGATATAATGGCAGTATTTGGGAATCTAATAAGCAATATTCATATGATAACATAGGTTCAATTTTAGGTAATCCACTAGCTGGTAGTACCATTCTTGTGCCATCTAAAGAAATATCTTTAGTTATTTATTGTAACAATAATCATTGCGAAAATAATGAGAATAAAGTAAAAGTAGTTGATATTAAACCAATACATTTTGATTCAAATAATTTTAATACTTATTTTCGTAGTTCTTCATTTAGTACGGATTATGAACATTTAGGGGTTCACTTAAATAATGATTATCTTAACTCTGAAGAATTAAATTTAGAAAATAAGGTCTATGCTTGGTCATATAAATGGATTGGTGATACTGAGTCACGTGAAAATGAAACCGTAGTTATTAATAAATATAATGAAGCCTCTTTTCCTTTTTCTAAAGAATGGAATGATCAAGGTTTTGAAAATGAAAGACCCGAAAAAGTAAAGTTTAATCTATATAATATAAAAGATGAAACTAAAATTGTTAGTACACTTGAATTAACAAAGAGCAATGAAAATCATAACAATAGTCATGAGTGGAAAGGAACTTTTAATAATATTCCTAAATTTAATAATAACGGTACCGTAGCAGAATATATTGTAAAAGAAGAAGAAAATGATAAATATGATATTAAGTACAATATAACTAAAACTGGATATTGTGTAAAAACGACAAAATATTTTAATAATAATGTAGCTGTTACCTTTAGAATAAAAAACGGAGATGATTATTATTACATTACTAATAAAGACAATTTAAATAATGTAGTATACTTTAGTAAATATAATTTGTCGAATGGAGAATTTTGTTTTGAGGCTGATAGCAATGATCTTTATATAGAATATAATAATAGAAATAATGGCAAACAAGTTACCTGGAATGGAGACAGTGGGTACGCATATTATAATTATCCTTTAATTGAATCCATATATCCAGTTAATTTAAAAGAATATAACTATGTTGTAGGAACTGTAAAAGATACACAAGTACATAATTATGTGGAGGTTATGGATAATGAGCCATTTGATACCTATGAGAGACATTATCGACTTCCAGATAGAATGAGCTTTTATTATCAAACTTATATTCATTATAAATGGGTTTCTAAAGATGAACCTTTTGCTGGTGCAAATATAATAATTAACACAGCAAATATGAGAAAAGAACAATATATTAAAATCTTTGATGATGAAGGATTTGAAAATTTAAGACCAAAAGAATTAAAATTTGCTTTATATGAAATAAATGGTATTATGCCAAGAGAAATAAAGACAATTAACACTAGAAATTGTAACGAAAACGTTTGTGAAATTGATTTCGGTGGTGTAATGGATAAAGATATTGATGGAAATCCAATTAACTATAGAATTGTTGAATTAGAAACATATGGATATGATGTTTCATATGAGGATAATAAAGTTATTAATAAAGCTGTTCCAATAGATGTAAATATTATTAACTTTGATGATGAAAACAATAAGTTATCAGGAGTTAAATTAGGAATCTATAAAGATGGTAATGAAGTTCTAACTTATGTAACATCTGATGAAATATATGAAGTTAAATTATTACCAGGTGAATATGAAGTTAAAGAATTAGAAGTACCTAAAGGTTATAAGATAAGTTTTGATATCAATATTAAAGTAAATGAAGATGGAACAATAGAGCAAGATGATAGTACTGTTGATGATATAACAATTATTAATGAAAAAATAAAAGGTTTTGATATCAAAATAAAGAAAACAATGAAAGATTCTAATAATGAGAAGTTCAAATTTAGAATAACTATTGAAAACTTTAATGATAGTATAAATTATATTGGAGATAAAACGGGAACATTAGAATTTGAAAGTGGAGTTGCCAATATTGAATTAGGTGCAAATGAATATATTATTCTAAAAGATATACCTATTGATTCAAAATATGAAGTAATTGAATTAGAAGAAGATTATGATTTAACAATAAAAGGTACAAATGAAGGTATCTTAAAACAAAATACTGAAATAGAATTTGTTAATGAAAAGAAAGTAGTTCCAATAGTTGAACCAACTCCAAGTACGATAGATGAAGAAGTAATAGATGCTGTAAATGGTGATGATAAAGAAACACTAACTGGTGACGAAGAAACAGATGTTAAAACACCAATAACAGGAATTACAAGTTACATAAAATATATTGGATTTGGTATTCTATTAACAGCTTTAGCTGTAATGATTCTATTAAAAAAGAAAACTTATAATAAAGGATAAAAGAGTGAATAATCACTCTTTTTTTATGACAAATTTGTGTAATGTTGAATGTTAAAGATTATAATATTTGTTACACTGATAATAGGTAGGAGTGTAGATAAACTTGAAAAATAATGAAAAAAGTGATATAATAAGCACTTGTGAAAAAGGGGACTAGGTTATAGTTATGAAAAATGAAAGATTAAAGGCTTTAGAAAGATTGGTAAAAACTTTGCCTGAAGAAGAAGCAAAAAGAGTTGTTAGATTATTTGAATCTGGAAAGATGACAGGTTATCCAACTGTTGATAGACCATGGGACTTTTTCTATAAAGATATAGAGAAGAATGAATTGTTTTTGGATACAACCCCATATCAAGGTTTAGTAATCGGAAATAAAGATTATCCTGATGAAAGCGCAATTGGATATTTTGGCGCTGATGTTTCTTTCGGAGAATTATTAAAAAATATTGATATAGTTGCGAAATCTTTAGAAGAGTATGGTATTAAAAAGGGAGATTTTGTTACGATATGTTCAACAACTAATCCAGAAGTTGTGTATATTTTTTATGCAATAAGTAAAATTGGTGCAGTTGCAAACGTTATTGCTCCATTTTATACGCCAGAAGAGTTTATGGCAAGAGTTCAGGAATGTGATAGTAAAATTATTATCATGGTTGATAAATTTATGCCAAAATTCAAAGATGTACTTAATAGAGAAAAACAAAAAAATGTTGTTGTATTACCAATGATGAATTCATCATTAATGCGTTTTATAACGAAAAAGTATAAGATTGATGGAAAAGCAAATGAAACTAGTTGGAATACTTTTATAAAAGATGGTTCTCATCGAAAAGATGCTTTGGTTGATCCGTATGAATTTGGTAAGCCACAAGCAATGGTGTATTCAAGTGGATCAACTGGTCCATCAAAAGGAATTTTATTGTCTGTAGATAGTTTCCAAAAGTTAATAAATGCATACGGTAATTCTGGATTTGATACATCTAGATTACAAAAGGTATATCAAAATATACCACCATGGCATTCAACTGGATTAAGTTTAGGAATCAACTTTCCATTATCATTTGGAGTTAAGGTTTATACAGATCCAAGATTTGATACAAGTGTTTTTGTAAAAAATGTACTAAGATTTAAACCAGAGTATATTTTAACTAATACAACGATGTATCAAGGTTTTACTTATGAAGAGAATCTTCGTAGAATGAAGGGTAAATCTTTAGAGTTTTTAAAATATCCTGTTGAAGGTGGAGAACCTCTAACAGAAAAAGATATTTCAAATATTGAAGGAGTCTTTAGAAGTCATGGATCTACGGCAAGATTATTAAATGGTTATGGTCAATGTGAATGTGGTGCAACTGTTACAACAGATATTACATCTCATAAATTTTCAAATGATGCTTCAGGAATTCCACTTCCTGACATTACGACTGTAGGTGTTTTTGATGATGATTTTAGAGAACTAAAATATGGTGAACGTGGTAATATTTTTGTAAAAACTGATATTGGAATGATTGAATACTTCAAAAAGCCAGTTGAAACAAGTGAATTCTTTTATACCGATTCTAATGGAGATAAATGGAGTCAAACTGGTGACGTTGGATATATTGATCGTGACGGAAGTTTAGTCGTTCTTGGTAGAAAAAGTGATTATTCAGTAATTGATGGCGAAAAAATATATAATTTTGATATTGAAAGGGCGATATTACAATTAACTACGGTTAAATTATGTGAGGTTCAAACTCATCCAAATGATAGCAATAAACTTGTTGCTCATATTGTGTGGGAAAATGAGATTAAAGCATTATTAAAAAAGAATCCTGAAAAGGTATATGACTATCTTGCTGAAATTCAAGATGTTGTAATGAAATTAATAGGTAAAAAAGAAGCAGTTCCAGGTTTGTTTTGTATAAGAGATAATTTCCCAAGTGCATATTCTGGAAAAAGAGATGTCAAATTTATCAGAAATGATGTTGATGGTTTGATTGAAATGGAAATACCTAAGCAAAAAATTATAGTAAAATAGATAGAAAAAGCTAAATAATATGTTATACTTATATAGTAGGTGATGATATGAAATTCTCTTTGCTATTTTTCACATATTTATTTAGCTTTTTTTACATAGTATTTTTAGCTATAGTTTATTTTTCAAAAGGTAGACTTAATAATAATGAAAATAAAATTTATAAAAAATTAATAATTACAAATATTGTTGGTATTGTTATTCAAATATTTTGTGAGTTCTTTTCAGCTTTTGATATAAAAATGCTGAATTATGTAGCAACTAAGTTGTTATTAGTATATTTCATTGTTTGGATTGCACAGTTTTTAGGATATGTTTTAGAAATTTCAAACATTAGAGATATTAGAATAAAAAAAGTAAATATGTTTTTAGTTATAGTTTTTTCTCTTATTGTTTTTATATTACCTTATGAAGCATATATAAATCAAAATGAAGGTATTTATTATACCAGTGGTTTAGATACAAAGTTTACGTACGTCTTATCAATTATATATACAACTTCAATTTCAGTTATATCATTTTTTAAACGTAAGATTATTTCCACGAAGAAGGCAGTACCAATTTATATGTTGGTTGTATTCTTTATAATATCAGGATTAATTCAATTCTTTAGACCAGAATTAACAATTATCGTTCAAATAGAAACATTCATATGTTTGATTATGTATTTTACAATTGAAAATCCGGATGTAAAAATGTTAAATGAATTGTATCGTAACCGAGAACTAATGGAACAAGGATATGAAGATAAATATAACTTTTTATTTGAAATGACCCAAGATGCAAAAAAACCTTTGCTTGATTTGAATCGTGTATGTAGTGAATTAAGATTAACTGAAGATCCACAAAAATTTAAAGATGGATTAGCGGTTATTAATAATTTAACAAGACAATTAGATTTTTCAATCAATAATGTTCTAAATGTTTCGTCATTTGATGTCCAAAAATTAAAACTAATTGATACTAAATATGATATCTTAAAGGTTTGCGAAGGACTAGAAGCAACTATTAGAGGAGAAGTAAAAGAAAATGTTAGCTTTAACGTTGAAATGCCAAAGAATGCACCAATTCTTTATGGCGATTATATGAAGTTAAGACAAATATTATACTCACTTCTTAATAATGCATGTAAAAACACTAATGATGGAAACATAAATTTCAGATTAAATATTATTGAAAAATATGACTTCAGTAGATTGATATTTAATATATCAGATACTGGTGTTGGTATGTCTATTGATAAGATTAATGATATCTTAAGCGCAACAGGTGAACTTGATAAAAACGAACTTGAAATTCTTGAAAAGAAAGAGTTCAACTTCAAGGTTTGTCAAAAAGTTGTTAAGATTATGGGTGGAAATATAATGATTAAATCTACAGTTGGTAAGGGAACAGATTTAACCTTAACATTGGATCAAAGAGTATACCATGAAGAAGAAAATAGTATTTTAAATGAATATGAAAATATAATCAGTGCTAAAAAAAGAGTATTAATGGTAATACAAAATAAAGATTTAGTTGCTTATATTAAGAAAAAATTAAATATGAATAATATAGATTATTCTGCGTTTGCCTTTGGCGGTGATGCTGTTGATAGATTGAAAGCTGGTAAAGAATTTGACTATATAATAGTTGAAGATGAAATGAAAGAAATGAGTGGTATGGCAACTCTTCAAGAGTTCAAGAAACTTAAAGGCTTTAATACTCCAGTTATTACTGTTTTAGGAAAGAATAAAGAAAATATTAAACATCATTATCTTGAAGATGGTTTTGCTGACTATATTCTTGCTGACAAGCTAGAAGATGAGTTAATTAGAATAATTAATAAATATTAAAGGACTTTTGTCCTTTTTTCTTTACAAAAAAATATTAATAGAGTATACTCAATGTATAAATTTAGTAATTAATGCGATGAAGGTGTGGAAAACTGGAGCTATTAAGTTAAAGGGATTCTTTGGAATAAATAGAGTGGAACCGCGGAGTAATTCGTCTCTATGATACAAAAAGAGTCTCTTTTTTATTTTAGGGAGATGATAGTATGAAAATGGAAGACTTAGTTAATTACTGTAAACAATATGGTTTTGTATTTCCAGGAAGTGAAATCTATGGTGGTTTTGCGAATACTTGGGATTTTGGACCTGTTGGAGTAGAACTTAAAAACAATGTAAAAAGATGTTGGTGGAAAAGATTTGTTCAAGAAGATCCAAAGACATATGGAGTTGATGCGGCAATTCTTATGAACCCAAGAACTTGGGCTGCTTCTGGTCATATTGATTCTTTTAGTGATCCAAAAATGGATTGTAAGAAATGTAAACAAAGGTTTAGAGCCGATAACTTAATTGAAGAATTCTCAAAAGGTGAAGTTAGTGCGGAAGGTATGACTAACGAAGAAATGATGAAATATATTGAAGACAATCATGTAGTATGTCCTAATTGTCATGGCTTTAATTGGTCTGAAATTCGTCAATTTAAATTAATGTTTGAAACTAGTCGTGGTACTGTAGAAGGTGAGAAAGATACGGTTTATCTTCGTCCTGAAACTTGCCAAGGTGAATATGTTAACTTTATGAATATTCAAAGAAGTATGCGTGCTAAACTTCCTTTTGCAATTGCGCAAATTGGTAAGAGTTTCCGTAATGAAATTACACCAGGTAACTTCTTATTTAGAACAATTGAATTTGAACAAATGGAATTACAAAAATTCTGTAAAGATAGTGAGTCTATGGATATCTTTGCTGATTATAAAGAAAGAGCTTTAAAGTTTGTTGAAGATTTAGGTTTACCTAGTGATAAACTTCGTTTCCATGATCATGATAAACTTGCTCATTATGCTAAATGTGCTTGTGATATTCAATATAATTTTCCTATTGGTTGGGAAGAATTGAATGGTATTCATCATCGTGGTACTTGGGATTTATCAAGACATAGTGAATTCTCTGGTGAGAAACTAGAATATCTTGACCCTGATACTAATGAAAAATATATTCCAACAATTATTGAATATTCTATTGGTGCTGATAGATTAACATTAGCGTTATTATGTCAAGGTTATGAAAATCAAACATTAGAAGATGGTAGTACAAGAGAAGTTATGCATTTACTTCCAGCTCTTGCTCCTTATAAAGTTTGTGTACTTCCTTTAATTAAGAAAAATCATAGTGAAAAAGCAATGGAAGTATTTAATATGTTAGCTAAGAATTTCTCAACAACTTATGATGAAACAGCTAATATTGGTAAACGTTATAGAAGACAAGATGCTATTGGTACACCATTCTGTGTAACTGTTGATGATGAAACAATTAATAATAATACAGTAACTATTCGTGATCGTGATACAATGGAACAAATTACTTTACCACTTGATGAAGTAATTAGTTATATTGAAGAAAGAGTTAAGTTTTAATGAATTTAGTTTTAATTGGTGGAGGTAATAATGGCCATACCCGAAGTGATGGCACAAAAACCCCATATGAATTAAAAGAAATAGATGAATATGTTAGTACTTTAACTAATGATAAAAAATTATTATTTATAGGTCACGCTAATAAAGAATTTGAAAGAACTTACTTTAAGACAATCAAAGAGATATATGAACCTTTTGGTTTCGAATGTAAAATAATGAAATTAAATTTTATAAAGAATCAAGATAAATGTAGAGAATTATTAGATTGGGCTAGTGTTATCTATATTGGTGGTGGTAATACCAAAGTTATGCTTGATAAGTGGAAAGAATATAATTTTACAGAATTATTTCTTTCGTACTTAGATAAAAAAATAATTGTTGGTATATCAGCAGGAGC
This sequence comes from uncultured Clostridia bacterium, assembly GCA_946409545.1. GTDB lineage: Bacteria > Bacillota_I > Bacilli_A > RF39 > UBA660 > RUG12783. The sequence goes on from CAMJWT010000008.1 coordinate 22,102, forward strand.
TTGCATTTTCTTTAAAAAGTTTAATACAGATTCGTTATTACAAGAAACTGGTGAATATAAAATAATAGATGGTCTTAATGTTATTTCTTATATGATGACGCCTCATGCTAATGATCTAGAAAGATTAAAAGTAACTAATGATTATATTAAAGATAATGATATTATTAATTTATCTTTTAGTAAAAGTATTGCTCTTCATATAAAAGATGATAATTATAAAATTATTAAATGTAAGTTAGATGATTTTAAACCTTTTTTGAAAGTCAATAATAAAGAAATAACTAAAGATGGTTTATTAAGTAAGATTATCTAATAAAAAAGAAACCTTTGTGTTTCTTTTTTTATACTGTAAAGAAAGTGAAAAATAATTCTAAATTATTGCGTCAATATGCCTAAATGCTTTATAATTATTATGTATAGTAGTAGAGGAGGCGATTATAAGAGAATAATTATGCGTTTAGATAGAAAGATATTTGTTCTAGGATTGTTTTTCTTCATAGTGATGACTATTTCAGGCATTTATTCTTTATCTAATACAATTGATAGTATAGAAAATCCCTTATCTATTGCTTATGTAGATATTGAGTTAACTACGGATATAGGTGATTCAGTGGTTTTACCTGGTGAATTAATATCATTAAATCCTAAGGTAAAAAACATTGGAATCGATTGCTATCTTCGATTTAAAATAGAATACTTTGTTAATGATACTAAAAAGAATTACGAAGAGTTATCTATTACAGTTGATTCAAATGATTGGGTAAAGAAAGGTGATTATTTCTATTACAAAGAAGTATTTAAGAGAAATAATAATGTTTTATTGTTTGATAATTTATTAATACCATCAACTTATGACAATAAGTATAAAGATAGTGAATTAGAGATTAAGATTACAGCAGAAGCTATTCAAGCTGATAATTTTAATCAAGATTTAAATTCAAATTCACCTTGGGGAGATGTTCCTATTAAGAAGAAGGTTGAAAGAAATTATTCACTTGATACTGAAGGTACGCAAACAATAATTTATGAAAATAATTCAGATCGATATCTAACTGTTGATTCTAAATTCTTTAATGGTTTAGTTAATCTAAAACCAGGAGATGTTAAAACTGATTATATTAATGTAGATAATACTAGCAAAGGTAAACTTGCATTATATTTAAAAGTAGAATCAGATATTACATATCAAGTTGAAAAAGAGTTATTAGAAACAATTAAGTTAACTATTACTGATAGTTCAAATAACACTTTGTATGACGGACCATTATTAAATAGTGTTAATAACTATCTAAAGACTTATAATAAAAATGAAAAAGATAAGTTAACATTAAAAATTAGTGTTCCACATGATGTAGATAACGAATATAGTGGTTTGTTATCAAAGATAATTTGGAGTTTATCATGTGAAGAAGAAAATGTCCCAGTACCAAAAACAGGAGACGAAAAATTAGATGTGTCTATTAAAATGTTTATTCTTTCATTTATTGGATTTATAATGTGTTTAATATTTGGAAAAATGAATAATGATAGAGAAGAAAAAATAAGAAAGAAAGAGGAGAATTAAATGAAGAAAAGAAAATTATTATTAGCTGCCATTGCTTTACTATTAGTATTTGGAATTGGTAGCACAATTGCATATTTAACTGATACAGAATCACAAACAAACGTATTTACAATGGGTAAGGTTGATATTACATTAAGTGAAGGAAATTGGAATGCCAATAATGCAAAAGGTATGGTTCCAGGACAAACTGTTGTAAAGGAACCAACTATTACAAATGTTGGAGAATCAAAAGCTTATGTATTTATTCAAGTTGTTGAACCTTGCGTAAATGGTAAAAAAGTATTTGATTATACAGTAAATACTGGATGGGTACCAAAAGATGGTACAGCTGCTGCTTGTGCTGCTGACTCAGATAGTGATATCACAACAGTTTATGCTTATGGATCTGCTAGTGCAATGACTGTTACTCAAAAAAATGATGTAACTGCAAAATTATTTGATAATGTTACTTTAAATACAACTTTAAATACAACTGATTTAGATGAATTAAGTGCAAGAGATACAACTAATCATGAAGTTAATGTTGTTGTAACAGGATATGGAATTCAAAGTGAAAATTTAGGAGCAACAACACCAACAGCTGTTTGGGCAAAATATTCTTCTAACTAATTAATGATTTAGAGTTATGAAAGCAATAAAGAATATAATCGATATTGTATTAACATTAGTCATAGTTATTTGCGTTGCCGTTGGTGGATTATATTTATTTAATATAAAACCTTATGTTGTTTTATCTGGTTCTATGGAACCTGAGATACATACTGGAAGTTTGGCTTTTATTGATCATAGTGCTAAATTTGATGATATTAGAGAAAATGACATTATTGCCTTTAATTTAAATGGTACGATGGTTACTCATAGAGTAGCAGAAGTAAATGCTCAAGGTTTAATAACCAAAGGTGATGCCAATTCAACTGTTGATGGTGGAGTTGTAACAGCAGAGAATTTTGTTGGGAAGACATTATTTAGTGTTCCTAAGGTTGGATATCTTGTAAAAGTTATTCAATCAAAAAATGGGAAGATCATTTTTATAGCAGGTATCGTTCTTATGTTTGTATTATCATTTATTGGTGATAACAAAGAAAAACCTGATTATATAAAACAGTAATATAACTTAATATGTGAATTTATATATATAAAGGAACAATATGCATAATAAGTATGATTGTTAGAACATTGATAATATACTTAAAATGCTATTGTTCCTTTCAATAGTAAATAAAAGTCACTTTTTAGTGACTTTTTTATTTTATATAGTATAATAATTAGCATGAATCAAATCGAATTTAGTGAAGTTATTAATTATTTTAAATATGATAGTAAGACTAATATTGAGTTTCGTAACAAATTAGTTGATGTTTTTAAATATAAAAATGTTACGGTTCTTTTTAGTGGAAGTTATTATGCAGCAATTAATGGAAGAATTCCTTATTATGTTGGTAAAGCTCTAGAAGAAAAATATGATAATAGAGAATATCACATAAGAGTTGATGGTGGTGGCGACGATTGGAAACTAGATGATCATATCGTTGATGATCAGTATCTTTCGGATATGAAGTCTTTTAGTCCTCAAAACTATGGAAAAATAAAGTTTGATTTTATAAACCGTGATAATAAAGATAAATTTTTACCATGTTATCATATTGATACTTTAGAAGGGTTAATCGCTTTCTTTATAGAATATTTAGATATTAAATATGATTATAATGATGTTTATCGAGATATTAGTAATAAATTATATAAAAAGTACCAACAAAATACTAATAATATTCAATATAAAGATGGTTATTATGCAACCCTTAATGATGAAAAAAATAATCGTTTAAGAGTAGAACTTAGAGAACTAATTAATAAGTTTGATAGTTTAATTAATCCTTTTAATAAAGATTTTGATAGCTTATTTGATATATTTAAAATAAAATATGATCCTGATGGAATAAAAATGACTATTGATGAAAATGAACTTTTTTCATCACAACCAGGTAATAATTTTAGTTATCGACTAAAATATATGGTTAATCCTGATTCATCATATTTCTTTAGTCATTATTTTGAAGATGGTAGTGAAAAGTTTGTTATTGCATATCATGGTGAAGATAAAAATGATGATTATCATATGTTTTATGATTTAACTAATAATACTATTATGAGAAGACCATATAGTAACAATGAAAGTCTTACAGATAATGATCTTATGTTTCTTATTGAAGAATTAAAAAACGGTATTTATATTTTAGAAAACATCGTATATCAAGGCAATAAAAGATTAATTAAATGTTGTAATAAATAAAAAAATTAGATATTATTTAAATGGAGGATAAAATGAGTAAAAAGATAGATAAAAAAGAATTTGATGAAGTAATTAAAAGTGAAAAAGTTGTTCTTGTAGACTTTTATGCTGATTGGTGTGGACCATGTAGAATGTTAGGTCCTATTATGGATGAAATTAGTAAAGAACATGATGTATATAAAATAAATGTTGATGAAGAAGAAGAACTTGCTGCTTCTTTTGGTATTATGTCTATACCATGTGTTGTTTTCTTTAAAGAAGGAAAAGAAGTAAATAGATTTGTTGGACTTCGTTCTAAAACTGAAATTTTAGATATGTTAAAGTAGGTTATTATGTATGATATTATAATTATTGGTGCTGGACCCAGTGGAATGACGGCGGCTTTATATGCATTACGAGCTAATAAAAAAGTTTTAGTACTTGAAGCTTTAACATATGGTGGCCAAATTATTAATACTTTAAGAATAGATAATTATCCAGCGGCTCCGCATATAAGTGGAGTTGACTTTGCAACTAATTTATATAATCAAATTATGGAAATGGGTTGTGAATTTAAATTTGAAAAAGTAGTCAATATAAAAGATCATACTGTTATAACAAATGAAAATAAATATGATGGACGTGCCATTATTATTGCAACTGGTGCAACTAATAAAAAGTTAGGTCTTCCTCTTGAAGATAAGTTTATAGGTAGAGGTATATCTTACTGTGCAACTTGTGATGGTAATTTCTATAAAGGAAAAGTTGTTGCGGTTAATGGTGGTGGTAATACGGCTATTGAAGATGCAATCTATTTATCAAACATTTGTTCTAAAGTATATTTGATCCATCGAAGAGATGAATTTAGAGCAAGTGAAGTAACTGTTGATGAGTTAAAAAACAAAGAAAACGTTGAATTTATTCTTAATAGTCAAATAACAAGTCTTGTTGGTAATGATAAACTAGAAAAAATAATTATTAACAATGATCGTGAATTAGTTATTGATGGCTTATTTGTTGCTATTGGACAAGTACCTGAAACAAATAATTTCACTAATGGTTTAAATCTTGATGAAAGTGGTTATATTGTATCAGATGATATGAAAACAGATATTCCTGGTCTTTATGTATGTGGTGATGTAAGAAGTAAATCTCTTCGTCAGTTAACAACAGCTATTAGTGATGGAGCTATTGCAGCAACTTGTGCGATTAATGATATTAATAATAAAATAATATAAAGACAGCAATGTCTTTTTTTTATGTTATAATACTTACGAAGGAGGCCTTATGTTTAGTGAAAAATTAAGTTTAGTACCAGAACTTCCAGGAAGTTATCAAATGAAAGATAAAGATGGTATTATTATCTATGTTGGTAAAGCTAAAAACTTAAAAAGAAGACTTAAAAGTTATTTTACAAGAACGGTTACTGGTAAAACTAAAGTATTAGTATCTAATATCGCTGATTTTGAATATATTGTAACTAGTAGTGAACTAGAAAGCTTAATTCTAGAGATAACTTTAATTAAAAAATATAATCCTAAATATAATGTTCTTCTAAAAGACGATAAAAGTTATCCTTATATTGAATTAACTAATGAAAAATATCCAACTTTAAAAGTTGTTCGTAATGTTAAAATAAAAAAGAATAAAAATAATCTTTTTGGCCCATATCCTAACGTAGGTTCTGCTAAAAGAACAGTTAATATGTTAAATAGACTATATCCATTAAGAAAATGCGATAAGTTAAAAAAAGATGTATGTCTATATTATCATTTAGGAGAATGTCTTGGTTATTGTAAATACAATATTCCTTTTGAAAAGACTAATCAAATGTATAAAGAAATTAAAGATTTCTTAAATGGTAATAATAATGTTATTGAAAATAAAATAAAAGTTGAGATGCAAAAATGTAGTGATGCCATGAACTTTGAAAAAGCTCTAGAATATAAGAATATGCTTAATGATATTAAAGTTACATTAACGGATCAAAAAATTAGTTTAAATAAAGATTATAATTTTGATTTATTTAATTATTATCAAAATAATAACTTCTTATCAATTCAAGTATTCTTTATAAGAAGTGGTGTACTCTTTGGTAGAGAACAAAAGATTATAAATACTTTTAGTGACGGTAATGAAGCTTTGACAGAATACATTATCAAATTTTATGAACATAATGTTTTACCAAAAGAAATAATTGTGCCAAGTGATATTGATTATAATTTATTAAGTGAATATTTTAATACAACTGTTAGTACTCGTGAAAAAGGTGATATTAAAAAATTACTTGATTTAGCACATGAAAACGCTAAGATTCATCTTGATGAACATTTTGAAGAATTAAATAGAGATTTAGTAAAAAGAGAAGAAGCGATTAATGAACTAAGCAAGCTCCTTGGTGGTGTTAAAGTTAATCGTATGGAATCATTTGATAACTCTCATCTTTTTGGAACATATTATGTTTGTGGTATGGTTGTTTTTGATGATTTTATACCACTTCGAAATGAATATCGTAAGTTTAAAGTTGATGTTAGTGTTAAAGATGATTTATCAGCAATGAGAGAAGTTGTATATAGAAGATATTATCGTGTTTTGATGGAAAACTTAGTTAAACCTGATTTAATAGTAGTCGATGGTGGAGAACTTCAAGTTAATGTTGTTAAAGAAATTATTGATGACTTGAACTTAGGTATTAATATAATTGGTTTAAAAAAAGATAATCATCATAAAACAAGTACCATTATTGATCGTAATTTAAATGAGATTAATATTGATTCTCATAGTAACTTATTTTTGTATCTTGCAAATATTCAAGAAGAAGTTCATAGATATGCCATAACATATCATCGTGAGATTAAAAATAAAGGTATGTTATCAAGTATTCTTGAACTTGTTCCTGGTATTGGTGAATCAAGAAGAAAAGATTTATTAAGAAAGTTTTCTTCACTTAAAAAGATTAGAGAAGCAAGTGTCTCTGAACTTAGTGAAGTCCTACCTAATGACGTTGCTAAAAGTTTATATGATTATTTAAAAGATAATTGCGAAGAATAGTATATTATTATATAATTATGGTATGAATAGAATGAAATATGAAGTAAAAAGTTATTATAAAAGTATCCATGAAATTAACTTTAATAGATTAAAAGAAAAAGGTATTAAGTTATTGATTATTGATTTAGATAATACTTTAGGAACGGTTAAAGAAAAAGTAATATCAAAAGAGAAAGAAGACTTAATTCTTGAATTAAAAAAAGATTTTACTATTGTTGTAGCTTCTAATAATAGTAGAATTAGAGTATCTCTTTTCTTACATGGTATATGTGATTATATTTGTTTAGCATTAAAGCCTACCAAGAGATTATATCGAATTATTAAAAGAAGATATCACTTGGAAGGAAAAGATTGTGCAATAATTGGGGATCAGTTTGTAACAGATATTAGATTAGGTAATAAAGTTGGTTTTTATACAATATTAGTTGATCCTATTGGTAAAGATGGAAAAGTATCATTTTTTAATCGATTAATAGAAAAAAGAATAAAAGATAAAATCCAATTTAAGGATGGTGAATATTTTGAGAAAGATTAAACATTGTGAGGGTTGCGGTGTTAAATTACAAGATGAAAATATTTTAAATATTGGTTACACAACAAATTTAAATAATGATCTTTGTATGCGTTGTTTTAGACTACGCAATTATGGAGAATATGAAAGTGTATCATCTAATTTAGTTAACTATGAAAAGATTCTTTCGATGGTTAATCGTTCACGTGAATTAGTCTTATATGTTGTAGATGTTGTTAATCTACCTAAAGATATTGGTATTATTAAAAACTATTTAAAGAATGATATTATCTTAGTTATTAATAAAAGAGATTTACTACCTTGGAGTGTTAAAGACGAAAAGATTATTGATTATATTAAAAATCTTGAAATTGATTTTGATGATATCGTTGTTATTAGTAGTGAAAAGAACTTTAATATGGATATTTTGTATAAAAAGATTACGAAATATCAAAAAAGTGAAAATGTTTATGTTGTTGGTTACACAAATGCAGGTAAGAGTAGCTTAATAAGTAGATTTATTAGTAATTATGGTGATGGTAATACAACACTTACGGTATCACCACTTCCTTCAACAACCTTAAATAGAATAATTATTCCTATTAATAATAAAATAACCTTAATTGATACACCTGGTATTATCGATAATAGTAATATTATTAACTTTGTTGATAAAAAAATGTATAAAAAACTTAATAGTAAGAAAGAGATTAAACCTCGTACTTATCAATTATCTAGTGGACAATCTCTTTTATTAGGAGACTTAGTTCGGATTGATTATGTTAATGGGGATCGTAATAGTTTAACTTTCTATATCCCAAATGAAATAAAAATCAGAAGAACAAGTTATCGTAGTGATAAGTTAAAAGATTTAACAGAATTTAATTATGATATCTTATATTCTAATGATTTATGTATTATGGGTTTAGGCTTTATTAAGTTTGTTGCTGGTTGTGAAATAAGATTATATATTAATAAAGATGTTGATGTCTTTATGCGAAATAACTTGATTTAAAGAAAGAAAGTATTATAAAATAATTTTGTAGGTGATTTTATGGAAGATGAAATTTTATTAGAAGTTGAAGAAAAAATGGAAAATGCGATTGAAGCATTAGAAAGTAGATTTAAAACAGTTAGAACAGGAAGAGCTAATCCAAGTAGTTTAGATGGTGTTAAAGTAAATTATTATGGTACACCAACACCACTTAAACAACTTGCAACAATTAGTGTTCCAGAAGCTCGTCAATTATTAATTAAACCATTTGATAAAAGTTGTTTATCAGGAATTGAAAAAGGAATCTATGAAGCTGATCTTGGATATACACCAAATAATGATGGTGAAACAATTCGTATTGTTATTCCTGATTTAACAGAGGACCGTAGACGTGAACTTGTTAAACAAGTTAAAGCAATGTGCGAAGATGCTAAAGTAGCTATTCGTAATGCAAGACGTGATGCTATGGATGATGTTAAAAAAGCTGAATTCTCTGAAGACGTTGAAAAACAAATGGAAGATGATATTCAAAAATTAGTTAATGATTACAATAAAAAAGCTGATGATTTAACTAAAGAAAAAGAAAACGATTTAATGAGTGTTTAGAAGACGTGAATTTGACTTTTACGTCTTTTTTTGATATAATTACATACGTATGGTGCATTATTCTAGTCAAACAAGATATTGGAAGATGGGGCTAAAAATCCATTAATTGTGTGTAAAACACTTTGTATATTTGCTTCTTTTGCCCAAAGAGGGGTGAATATATGATTTTAGATTTAAGGAAAAGATATAATGGCATATATTTGTATCCTTTTATCGCGTTAATATACTATATCACATGTCGTGAGTGATCTCTTGGGATGTTAATTAGGTTGTATTAATTTGAAAAAGACATTGCAAAAGCGAATAAAAATATCTTAAGTTTGTTTGGGAAAACCTCTAGGATGTTCTTACTATAAGGATTGTGGTGCGGACTAAGTGGTGATCGAGTGGTCAAGAAGGGTAACCTTTGATTAAATCTTTTAAAGAGAAATCGCCGGTGGGTAACCTAAGGTAGGATTTAGAGAAATTCAACTCGACCTCAAGCCGTAAAATTAATTTATAGTAGACCATGCATTTTACCCTAAGGCATAGATGAACTATTAGTTGTAAATAGTTGATTTATGGCTTTTTTATTTGACAAAAAAAGGTATAAGTGGTATAATATGAGACGTTTAAGGGGGTATATAGATATGTATACTAGTAATGATATAGATACTCGTGATGATTACGAAGATGCTGATTACGAGGAAGAAAGAGAATACGTAGAAGAAGAAAGCTTCTATGAAAAAAATAAAAACATAATTTTTAAAGTTTTAATTATTATTTTATGTATTATTATTTTAATATGGTTAATTTCTAAATTAGGTAAAAAGAAAGAAGTACCAAGTAATTATGATGCTAATGTTACGCAAGTTAGACTTGCAAGTGAACAATATTTCTTTATCAATAACAAACCTGGTACTGAAAAACAATCAATTACACTTTCTCATTTAATTAATGGAAATTTAATTAAAGAAGTTAAAAATACTGATGGTACAGTATGTAAAAATGATAGTTTAATTACTTTAGAAAATAACGGTATTGATTATATTATGACAATCACTCTTGATTGTGGTAAAGAAAAGACTGCTAAATCATATTATTATCGTGTTTCTGATTATAAATGTGAAAATTGTAATGGTGAAACATATATGAATGGAAATAATGGAGATCAAAATCCTGATGATCCAGGAGAAAATCCGGCAGATGATGATACTGATAAATATACTTGTGATTGGAGTGCTTGGACAACTGAAAGAAATTATAATAGTAATTTAATTGAAAGAACAAGAGTTGTTGTTAAAGCAATGAAACAAGAAACAGAAGAAAAAGTTGTTTACGGTGAATGGAGTGATTATTCAGAAGTTCCTGTAACACCTAGTGATACTCTTGAAGTTGAAACAAAAACTGATAGTGTTGATACATGGGTTGATAAAACAAGTAGTAGTCCCGTTTATGAAAGTGATACAATACGTAATGTAACTAAATCAACATCAGGTGGTTCTAGTTATACATATTGTCCATCTGGTTATGAAAAAGCTGATGGTAGATGTCGTAAAGGACAAGCTTCTCGTACAATTAGTGCTACAGAATATGTAAGTTTATCTGGAGAAGAAAGAAAAAGTTGTTCTCCAAAAAGAGAAACACCTAACAAATTAGTTTATGTTTGTGGTGGTGGTTATACTTACACTGATCTTAAGACAGGTTACCATAGTGGTTCAACTACATATCATTATCAAGAATTATCAAGAACAACTACAACACTTTATCGTAGTAGAACAAAGACTGTTGAAATAGTTGTTACTGAACCTGTTTATACAGATTATATTCTTGAAAGTGAAATCCCTGCTGGTTATACTAAAGTAGCTGGTAGTGAAAGAACTGAATACTCATATAAATTAAGTTCTTGTGGAACTAAATAATATTGCAAAATATAGTAAAGAATACTAGTAATAGTATTCTTTTTTTTATATAATTTTTTTATGAAGATAGATATAGATAATAGATTATATAATGTTATTATTACTCATAAACCTTATAAGAAGAATATAACTATAAGTGTTAAAGAAGATATGAATATTTATGTATCATGTAATGTTATAACAAGTGATAGAGAAGTTATAAAAATTATTAATAAGAATATTAATAGTGTTCAAAGAATGATTAACAAAATGGAAAAGAAAGTTTTAAAACATCAAGAAGAGGAAGATAACTTTTATTTTCTAGGTAAAAAGTATGATATTGTATATCTAAATAATAAGGATTTAATTTTAGGTACAGATAAAGTCTTTATGAATCAAAACTTTGATATTGATAAATGGTATTCCAAAGAAGCTAAAAAGATTTTTCAAGAAGAGTTAGATCGTTTATATAATAATTTTAAATATGAAATACCATATCCAAGTTTAACGATTCGTAAGATGAAAACAAGATGGGGAGTATGTAATTATAGAACAAAGAGAGTAACCTTAAATTATAATTTAATAAAAAAAGATATTAAGTATTTAGATTATGTTATTATTCATGAATTAAGTCATTTAATATATCATGACCATTCAAAAAACTTTTGGAGGGTTGTAGAAGATAACATGCCTGATTTTAAAGAAATAAGAAAGGATTTAAAAAACAATGAGTAAGATTATTGATGGTAAAAAAGTTAGTTTAGAGATTAAAGAAGAATTAAAGAAGAAAGTATCTAAATTAAAAGTTAAACCTAAATTAGTAGTTATTAGTGTTGGTGATAATCCAGCAAGTAAAGTTTATGTTCGTCAAAAAGAAAAATGTGCTAAATATATTGGTTTTCTTTATGAACACATGCATTATGATAGTATTTCTGATGATGATTTAATATGTGAAATTGAAAAATTAAATAATGATAAAAGTGTATCAGGTATGATAGTTCAATTACCTCTTCCTGATGGCATGAATGAAAAAAGAATTGTTAATAGTATTTGTGTCTCTAAAGACGTTGATGGTCTTACTTATCTTAATGCTGGAAGATTACTTAATAATGAAGAATGTTTAACAAGTTGTACACCAGCAGGGATTATGGAACTATTGAAAGCTTATAAGATTGATCCGTGTGGTAAGAGAGCAGTTGTAATTGGTCGTAGTATTTTAGTTGGTAAACCAATGATGAATTTATTAATTAATGCAAATGCTACTGTTACATTATGTCATTCTAAGACTGTTGAACTAGAAAAGATAACAAGAAAAGCTGATATTTTAGTAGTAGCTATAGGTAAACCTAATTTTGTAACACGTGATATGGTAAAAAGAGGTAGTGTTATTATTGATGTTGGTATAAATAGAGTAGATGATAAATTAATTGGTGATGTTAATTTTGATGATGTTAAAGATAAAGTTAAATTAATTACACCAGTACCTGGTGGTGTTGGTCCAATGACCGTTGTTATGTTAATGAATAATGTTTATAATGCATATTTAAAGAATAATAATTAAATGGAGTATTTATGAAAAAACTAATTTATTTAACGACAAATCCGCATAAAGTAGAAGAAGCTAATGAATTCTTTGGTAAAAAATATGGATTTGATTTAGAAATAGTTAATCCTGATTTTGAAATCTTAGAAATTCAAGCTAAGACTTGTGGAGAAGTAGCAAGATTTAGTGCTAAGTATGCAGCTGATAAGTTAGGTTATCCGGTTTTAAAATCAGATACAGGATTATATCTTGATGCATTGGGAGGATTACCTGGTCCTTATAATGCTTATTTTGATAAACAAATTGGTGTTGATAAGTTTTTAGAAATGTTAAAAGGTGAAAAAAATAGAAAAGCAAGAATCGAACATTGTTTTGCATATTGTGAACCAGGTAGTGATCCTGTTATCTTTACTGGTGGAGGAACTGGTACAATTTCACGTAAAGCCAAAGGTGAAAGAGGAAGATGGCATGATAAATTCTTTATTCCTGATGGCGAGACGAAAACTTTAAGTGAACTAAGAGATATTGATTATGAAAGAGAAGCTTCATACTGGGGATGTGCTATTGATGATTTTGCTAAATGGTATAAAGAAAATAAATTAGATAAATAAAAAAGATGGGTAACCATCTTTTTTTATTGTTTAGTTTCAATTTTAATAAGTTTAGCATGAACAACAGCTCTTTCTTTAGCAGAACTACCATAACATGTTGATAATGTAAGTATTTTATCATTAACATTAACTGTTGTTCCAAAATCATACATTGTTCTTTTACTAATCATATTTAAAAAGTTTTGGAAATCACGATCATCTGAGAAATTAACTTTTATGTAATCGTTTGTTGCTGGTAGGTGATATACACTAAATATTTGCCATAATGTATTTTCTTTTTCAGTACTTATTTTAATTACGTGATATTCTTTATTATTTTGCCATTTCTTAGTAAAGACATTAGCTAAACTTCCAAACATGGAATCATCTTTACGATCATGACCATATATTATATTGTTTCTTGATAGTTTATTTATCTTATTACGATAATCTAAGAAAATCCAACCGCCTGTATTATATGTTTTATTATAACTTCTTGTTAAATAGTATTTATTATCTTTACTTTGTACGAATGGATAATTAATGTAAGTTCCATCCATTTTAATCCAACCAACAGTATCTTTATTAGATTGTTTTAATTCTTTAAAATCAACATCCATCATTGGCATATAAATATAATCCCAATATGGATTTGATTTAGGAACTTCTTCTTGTTGTTCAATAACTTCAACATTTTCGGAGTTGTTATCAACAACTTCTTCCTTTATTTCTGTTTTTTTCTGAAGTTCTGATACTTGTTTCTTTGTTTTATCATTATCAATTTTCCATTTATAAATGTTTTCAATAGAAATTGCCATAACTACTAAACTAGTAGATGCCATTAAGATAATAATAATATTTATAATATTTTTCGATAAATTTTTATTGTTTTTTTTCTTCATTTTCTCTCTCTGCATAAGTATATTCTATTACAAAAAAAATTAATCTTCAATAATTAATTATATTTGAATTTTGTTCTTGAAATATGCATCCAAATATTATAGAATTATTATAGAGGAGGATAGCGGAAGTCGACAAATTGAAGACTTACGATATAAATTGTAGAAAATGGAAGAAAAATCAAATACAAAGAAAATTGTCGGGGCGATAGTTGGATTATTACTTCTTCTTGTATTGGCAATACTATTACTAGGTCAAGGTGATACTTATGAAGTTAAGTTTGACTCAGCTGGTGGTAGTAAAGTTTCAACACAAAAAGTTAAATCAGGAGAAAAAGCTAAAAAGCCAAAAGATCCTACAAAAGATGGATATGAATTTGTTTTATGGGAAAACGATGGCGTTAGATATGATTTTAATGAAAAAGTAACAGAAGACCTTACTTTAAAAGCAACTTGGAAAGAGGCAATTAAGAAATATAAAGTAACATTTGAACTTGAAGGTAAGGAAGAAACTTTTGAATTAGAAAAACTAGATGAAGATGTTACAGGCTATCTTAAATTTGAAGATCGTGAAGGATACGAAATAAGATGGTATGTTGGTGATGAAGAATATGATTTCTCAACACCACTTACAAAAGATGTTAAGTTAACTGGTAAATATGTTCAAACATCATCTTATACAATTACATTCGATTCTGATGGTGGAAATAAGATAGATAGTCAAAAGATTGGTGTAGGAGAAAAAGTTAAAGAGCCTAAAGCACCAACGAAAAAAGGTTATATCTTTGATGGATGGTATTATAACAATGCTAAATACGATTTCGAAGCAACAGTAAAACGTAGTATGAAATTAGTAGCACATTGGAAAGAAGATCCAAATGTAAAAAGATTTAAAGTAACATTTAATACTGATAGTGGAACACCTGTTCCTCCAACGCAAACAGTTATGGATGGCGATAAAGCAACAAAACCTGCTAATCCAACAAAAAAAGGATTTGTTTTTGTTGATTGGGAATTAAATGGTACAGTTTATAACTTTAATTTAGCTGTAAAAGCAGATATTGAATTAAAAGCTAAATGGAGAGAAGCAGAAGTATATAAAGTAACATTTGATGCTGATAATGGTACACCTGTTACAACTCAAGAAGTTCAAGAAGGTGGAAAGGCAACAGCACCAGCTGCTCCTAAGAAAGATAAATCAATCTTTATTGAATGGAGACTTGATAATAAAAAATATGATTTCAATAAAGTAGTAACAAAAGATATTACTTTAAAAGCTTATTACGAAAAAGAAGTGTATTATACATTAACTTATAATGCTAATGGTGGAACAGTAACACCAACAAGCAAAGAGTTGAAGAAACTTGATAAATACGGAAATCTTCCAACTCCTACATATACAGGTTATACATTTGTTGGATGGTATACAGCAGCAAATGGTGGAACAGCAGTAAATGCTGAAACAACAATTAATGGAAATACAACAATTTATGCACATTGGACAAAGAATCCAGTAGCCGTACAAAGTATTAGTTTAAATAAAACTACAATGACTTTAAGAGTTGGATCTAGTGATACTCTAAGAGTTACATTTAATCCAACAGATGCATCAAATAAGACAATTACATGGTCTAGTAGTTCTAATGCTGCAACGGTTGATGCAAACGGTAAAGTTACTGCTAAAAGTGTAGGAACAGCTACAATTACAGCAACAAGTAATAATGGCAAAAAGGCAACATGTACCGTTACTGTTGAAGCAGTACCTGTAGATAGTGTATCTCTAAATAAGACAACATTAACTCTTAAGTTCGGTGAAACAAGTACATTAACAGCAACAGTTAAACCTGATAATGCTGGAGATAAGAATGTTACATGGACAAGTAGTGACAATACTGTTGCTACAGTTGATTCAAACGGAAAAGTAACTGCTCAAAGAAAACTTGGAACAGCTACAATTACAGCAACAAGTAATAATGGCAAAAAGGCAACATGTACTGTTACTGTAACGACAACATATAGATTAACATATAATGCTAATGGTGGAAGTGTTAACCCAGGATATAAGGACTTAAATAACGGTGCTCAATATGGAACTCTTCCAACACCAACAAGAAGTGGTTATAAATTTGATGGTTGGTATACTGCTGCAAGTGGTGGAACAAAAGTTAGCTCATCTACAACAATAAGCGGAGATACAACAATATATGCTCATTGGGAAGAAATTGTTAATTATTACGTAATAGCTTCAAAAGTTGATAATTTTTCAACTGATTATACGTTAACGGTAAAAAGAAATTCAACTACAATGAGTCCAAGAGAAATTAGTAAAATTAAGAAACCAAGTGGTTCTACTATTTGGGAACAAGAAGACGGATCGTTAGTAGTTGCTAAACGTGATGTTGAAGGCTTAACTTCCCTTAAAATTGTTTTAGTAAGTGGAGGGGAGGTTACGGCTGATTTAACATTTAATAACTAATTATGAAAAAGAAATATGTAGTAATAATTGCTTTGGTTATTTTATTACTCGGTGGAATAATATTTTTTGTCATTAGAAATGCTAAGGACGATGAAAGTAAAGCAGTATATACTGTTAAGGTGAGTCTGGTGGATGATAAATCCCCAGACCGAATCCTAACGGTATATAGAAATGATAAAAAAATTGAATATAAAGAAATTAGAAAAATGAATGGAACACTTTTGTGTGAATCTAATAATTCCGCAGTTTATTTCGGCGAGATAAAGAATGAAAGTAGTTTAAAAATAATTTTAAAAAATGATAAAGAAGTGGTTGCAAAGGTTATGAAAGGAGAATAAATATGAAGAAAAAAATATTATTATTCGTTATACTATTTGCTTTTACGTTAGTTGTTAATGTTGAAGCAAGAACTTGTTCAAATAATACTGGTTCTTGTACATATACTCCTCAAGAAATACGTAGTAGATCATATGTAATAGGTAAACACTTATTCACTCGTGCAGGTAGTAGCGTATATAGTGGTACATTAACTACACAATGGATAATGCTTGCATCAACGACTATAAGTGGCGAATCATTAAATGATAGAATTATTTATTACAAAGACAGTGATGGTATTTGGTGGAATGCAATCAACGATCAAGAGGTACAAGTTACCAGCGATTTTACGATTGAATATGAAAATGGTATTAAAATTCTATCTTCACCAACTTTATTTCTTGATTGGAATGAAGAAACTGACCCAAATGGATATAATAAGTATTTAATTAATAATGAGGGACTGTTATATGCTAACGTTAAGATTGAAACATTTGATCAAAATGTAGATGGTTACGAAATATATGATAGTAATGATAATTTGAAAGCTTCAGGTCCAGTTACTGGGCCTCTTTCAATAGTTGGGAATGCAAATCAATCTGTTACGTTATATGCAAAGACATACAAATTGTATGGAGAAAATAAAATTTATAGTGAAAAATCTAATAATCTAGTATTAGACTTTAATATGGTTATGCCTGCACCTACATTAGTTCAAGTTGAAAATGATGTTTTATATCATTACAATGAAGAAACAGGAATGATTGAAACAGATGTTAAAATTACTTTACCAGAAGGTGCACTTGTAGATGGATATGATGTCTTTAAAGTGTCTGGAGTTGTTGTAGATAGTTCTGTTGCATCATCAAATGATCCTAATGCTAATGCTGTTTTATCTAACGAATTAGGCCAAAGTGGAACTTATTATGCAAAAGCATATAGAGGCAGTGGTGATAATAAAGTATATGGTCCTAAATCAGAAGATATACAACTAACATTTAGAAATGCTGCTCCAACAAAACCAGTATTAGTTCAAGATTATCAAACTGACTATTCTAAATATTTCGTTCAAGATGGTAAATTAGCCACAAAATTAAAGATTACATTACCAGAAAATGCTATTGCTGATGGATTTGATATTTATGAAAATGATGAACGTGTTAATGCAGAAGATATCGGTGTTGATGGTATTGTAACAGTAACAAGTGATCCTGGTGTTGAAAGGACTTTCTGTGCTAAGACTTATGTAAAATATGGTTCTGCTGATAATTCTATTAAAGATTATAGTGAAGAAGATTGTCTAACACTTGACTTTGAAATGGTTATGGGTGAACCAACATTAGTAAAAGTTAGTGATGTTCGTTATGAAAATGGTCAAATGGCTATTGATGTAAATGTTACATTAGAAGATGGATTAACTGTTGATGGTTATGAAATTTATGAACAATTAGATCCTCTTGGTACACCAATTGAAGGTAACTTTGGTACACAAACAACTCTATATGATCAACTTGGAAGTACAAAGACAATATATGCTAGAACATTTGTTCAAGTTGGTAATCAAAGAGTATATAGTGATTTTACTTCACCTTTACAATTAACATTTAGAGGTGAAATTCCAACAACACCAAATTTAGTACAATGGTGGGATCAAAGTACTGATCAAGAAGGATATACAAAATACTATGTAGAAAATGGTGTGTTATCTACTAAAGTTAGAATTGAATTACCTGATTCTTATGTAGGAACAGGATATGATATATTTGATGAAAATGATCAAGTAGTAAATGATCCTGATGTCGATGTTGACGTTATGGGATTCATAACATTAGCAGGAGAGAATGATACTCCAGCAAGATATTATGCTAAAACATATATTAAATATGGAAATGCTACTGATTATATTAAAGATTATAGTGAGAAATCAAATGTCTTATTATTAGACTTTGATAAAAAGGTACCAAAACCAACTTTAATTAATAGTGATGAAGAATTCTATTATTTAGATGGTCAAATGGCTATTGATGCTCATATAACATTCCCAGCAGGTGCTCGTCCTGAGTATGCTGATGGATATGATGTATTTATGGTAAGTGGATTAGTTGTAGATTCTGTTGTTGCAACTGGTTTACCTACAGCTGATGTAGTATTAAAAGGAGATTTAGGTTCAACTAAAACATTCTATGCAAAAGCTTATGTTATGGTTGGCGATGATAAAATTTATGGTGATAAATCAAGCGATTTAACATTAACATTTAGAAATGCGGCTCCAACAGTACCTACATTAGTACATGTTTATGATGAAAATGATACAGAAGGTTATTCAAAATATTATGTTATAGATGGTAAGATTAAAGCTAAAGTAAAACTTGCTTTACCAGATGAATATATAGCTGATGGATATGATATCTTCGATCAAAATAATGAAATTATTAACACTAGTGAACTTGGTGTTGATGATGTTACTTATGTAACTGGTTCTTATGATATAACATCAGAATATTATGCTAAAACATATAAGAAATATGGAACATTAAAAGATTATAGTGATGAAGCAGCTGAACTTTCACTTGACTTTGATTTAGTTATGCCAACACCAACATTACTTCAAAGTAATGAAGATGATGATGCATTCTATTTCGATGAAGAAAAAGGTATGCTTGCAACAAAAGCTTACATAACAGTACCTAATAATGCTGTTATAGAAAATATTAGTGGATATGAAGTTTATGAACAATTAGTTCCAAATGCTGATCCAGTAGTTGGTACTTACGGTGAGAATGTAACTTTATATGGAAATGTTGCAGATACAAAAACGTTCTATGCTGTTACTTATACAGTAATAGATGGTGTTAAAGTATATAGTGAAAACTCTACAGCATTATCATTAACATTTAGAAACTTTATTCCAACAAAACCTGAATTAGTTCTAAGTTGGAATGAAAATGATGATCCAGATGGATATACAAAATACTTTGTAGAAAATGGTAAGTTATCTGCTTATGTTAAAGCAAATATACCTGAATCTGGTTTCGCTCATGGATATGATGTTTTTGATGAAAACGATGTAAGTGTTAATACTATTGATGTTGATACTGAAGGAACAGTATTAATTTCTGGATTAGCTAATACACCAAAAACATATTATGCAAAAACATATATTAAATATGGAACAGGTGCAAATGCTGTTAAAGATTATAGTGAAGCATCAAGTACTTTAACACTTGACTTCAATAAAAAAATGCCAACTCCAACATTAGTAAAAGTTGATGATGAGTTCCGTTTCGATAATGGATTAATGGCAATAGATGTTAAGATTAATGAATTACCTAGTGCATCAGAAGTTGATGGTTACGATGTATTCGAAGGAAATGATGTTGTTGCAACTGGTACTAGAACAGGAAGTGTAACCTTAAAAGCTAATTTAGGTGCAACTAAGACATATTATGCAAAAACATATGTAATGGTTGGAGAAGATAAATTATATAGTACTGAATCTGAAGACTTAACATTAACATTTAGAAATGGCGTTCCAACTAAACCAACATTATTACTTGGATGGAATGAAGAAGATGATCCAGAAGGTTATACAAAATATTCTGTTTATAATAATCAATTAGCAACTCTTGTATATATTGAATTACCTGAGAATGCTATTGCTGATGGATATGATATTTTTGATGCCAATAATCAAATAGTTAATCAAGAAGAATTAATTCCAAGTGCCCTTGCGGTAGTTATTGGAGAACCTGAACAACTTGCAACATATTATGCAAAAACATATAAGAAATATGGAACAGGTGCAAATGCTTTAAAAGATTATAGTGAAGAATCTACTCCATTAACTCTTGACTTCCATTTGGTTGTACCAAAACCAACATTAGTTCAAGATGAAGTTCAAGGTGACTTATATTTCTATGATGAAACTAAGAATATGTTAGGAACAGATGTTCATATAACATTCCCAAATGATGTTAATACAAGTAATATTACTGGTTATGATATATTTGAATCTCTTGCTCCAAATGCTGAACCAATAACAGGTATTATTAATGAATCAACAACTGTTTATGGTGAATTAAAAGATACTAAGATGTTCTATGCAAGAGCTTATGTTCAAGTTGGAACACATAAAATTTATAGTGATCTTTCAACTGGATTAGAATTAACATTTAGAAATGCTGCTCCAACTCCAGTAAGTAGATTCGAACAAAGTGTTGATCTTATTCGTGAAGAGGATCCAACTTATGATCCAGAAGGATATTCAAAATACTTTGCACAAGATGGCAAAGTTGCTACAAATGTATATGCAATTTTACCAGAAACATATAACGCAGATGGTTATGATGTATTTAAAGTAGTTAATGATGGTGATGATATACTTGTTGTAGAAAATAATGTAATCGGTGGAAATTCACCAGTTATTGAAGAAAATTTAAATACAACTGCAACATATTATGCAAAAACATATAAAAAATATGGTACTACAAATCCTATTAAGGATTATAGTGAAGCAAGCGAAATGCTTGAACTTAATTTCCAATTAAAATTACCAAAACCAACTTTAGTTCAAGTTGACGATGAATTTGTTTATGCAAATGGACAAATGTCAACTGAAGTAACAATGGAATTACCTGATGAAGCAGAATTCGCAATGTTAAATGGTTATGATATATTCGAATCCCTTGCTCCAAATGCTACTCCAATTGAAGGTGATACACCTACAACTGTTTATGGTAATTTAGGAGAAACGAAGATCTTCTATGCAAGAACTTATGTTGAATTAGGAGATGAAAAAATATATAGTGATTTCTCAACTGGATTAGAATTAACATTTAGAAATGTTGTTCCAACACAACCTGAATTAGTTCTAAGTTGGGATTCAGAATTTGATCCAAATGGATATACTAAATACTTTGTAGATGGTGATAAGATTGTTGCAAATCTATATGCTGACTTACCTAATAACGCAAATGCTGATGGATATGATGTATTTAAAGTAGTTACTGATGGTGACGATATCCTTGTTGCTGAAAATGTTAGAGTAGGTAATGCTGCAAGAGTAATGGAACTTCCTGATACAAATGCTTCATATTATGCAAAAGCATATGTTAAATATGGATCTGGAAATGACGTTGCTAAAGATTATAGTACAAAATCTAATAATGTAGATCTTGATTTCCATAAAATTTTACCTACACCTCAATTAGCTCAACATAATGATGGTGAAAACTTATTCTATTATGATGCTACAAGAGAAATGATGGCAACAAACCTTGAAATGTCATTAGATAATGATATGTTTACAGATTACATTGATGGTTATGATGTATTTGAAAACTTAAATGGTAATCCAATTGCATCAGGAGCTTATAGTGATTTATTAACTGTATATGCTCCAATAAATGCAACTAAGACATACTATGCTAAGACATATGTTACATATATAAGTGGTGTAGATGAAAATGATCAAGAAATCATTTCCAAGATTTACAGTAGTGAATCACAACCTTTAACATTAACATTTACTGCTTCAGTTCCAGAAGCACCAACACTTGCTCTAGATTGGAACAATGTTGATGATCCAAATGGATATACAAAATATTATGTTAATGAAGGTAAGTTATATACAGATGTAAGTCTTGTATTACCTCAAAATTCAAATGATAATGATGCTGATGGATACGATGTATTCGAAGGAGATACTTTACTTGCAAGCGCTCAATCATTTGATGAACATCTTGCAATTGAAGGAACATATGAAACTTCAAAAACAATCTATGCAAAAGCATATAAGAAATATGGTAATGCTAAGATTTATAGTGCTGCTTCTAATGAATTAACTCTTGATTATGTATTAATTGTTCCTACACCAGAGTTTGTTCATGATTGGAACAATGTTGATGATCCAAATGGATATAACAAGTTCTATTATGATGATAGAGAACGTAAGATGGCTGCTGATGTAAGCATTAATTATAGTTCTAGTGTTGTTCATGGAAATATAGATGGATATATTGTTTATGGTTCAAATGGTAGTACTAAACCAACACCAGTTGTAACAGCAACAGCACTTGATCAACATGTTTCTGTTTATGGAACAATTGGTGAAGAAATGACATATACTGCAAAAGCATATGTAAATATTGGAGAACAAAAAGTATTAAGTTCTAATTCTCAACCATTAGTATTTGATTTCAAGAATAATTTACCAAAACTTGTATTAAAGGTAAAAGATGGTAGAGAGCCATTAAAACCTTATGTAATTCTTAATAAAGAAGAATTCTGTACAAATGATAATTGTATGGTAGATAGTGTTGAATTCTTTGAATATGGTAAAGCATCATTACCAGGTTTAGGTGGAGATATTTATACACCAATTGAATTAGATTATGCAAGTTCAAGTAACAATGGTCCATTAGATAATCGTGTTTACGATGTACCTAATGTTAAGAAGAGTATTACAGCTAGAGCGGTAGTTAAATATGATAGAAATAACATTCTATATGGTGACTATGCTGAGGCAGTTAAAGTTGATACAGAAATTCCTGTACCAGGACTAGATATAAGAAATGTTGATTGTAGTAGTGGAGACACATGTACAATTTATGATGTAGGTAGTCCAATTCTTGAAACAACATACTTCATTAAAGATGAAGAAAATCCAGTATACTATTATGACTATATGGATTTATTCGAAGAAGGTGTAACTGAACCAGTACTTGTAGGTATTCCAACAGGTGCTACTAGAGAATTAAATGGAATCGAAGTTTTATCAACAAAGAATTATTATGCTAAAGCATATGTAATGTATAATGGTGAAAAGGTATATAGTAATCCAACAGAAACACAAACAGTAACATTCAATTATGAGATTGCTACACCAACATTAAGTGAAAACGGTCATCCTGCACCATATGTACTATTTGTTGGTATTAATGCTGATGATTATTTAATTAGTAATGAAGAACCACTTACATATAAGATTGATGGATTCAAATTATATGAAAAAAATGGAGATGAATATGTAGAAGTTGATTTACCACATGAAACAGATGCTAATGATATGAGAGATAATCGTATCTTTAGTGAAATTGATGTAGTTAAAACATATTATGCAAGAGCATATAAGACATTTGGTAATAAGACAGTTTATAGTGAATATTCAAATCCAGTTGTATTTGAATTACATGTACCAAAACCAACTATTGCTACACCTGATCCAGTAGTATGTAGTGGTATGACATGTAGTATTGATATTGGAAGTCCAATTACTACAACTAATACATATTATTTAGATAATGAAGATCCAGATAATAATGTTTATTACTATGACAAGATGGATTTATTCGATGATGAAACTGATGAATTAGTATTAGCTGATATCCCTACAGGTGGTGTAAAAGCATTAGAAAATGTACCAAGAGGTTCTATTAAGACATATTATGCTAAAGCATATGTAATGAATGGAACTCAAAAGATTTACAGTCAAGAATCAGAACCTGTAACTATCACATTTAGAGCTAATGTTGCTCCAATCGATTTCAAAACAGCTACAAAGATTGATGTAACAAATGCTACATCAAGTGATAATCCAGGTATTACTGCTAATATTAATAAATATGATGTAACAAAAGATGGAAATACAATCACTGTTACTGATAGAAGAATAATCCCTTATATAGGTGGAAATATTCCTACAGCTAAGAAGTGGGTGGGAATCCTAGTTGATCTTGGAGTAAAAGTTCAAGGTACAACATATACAATTGAAGCTGTTGACTATGCTGATGCCCAACGTTGGGGTGCAACAAATGATACAACCTTCATTATGTGGTTAACAACAGAACAAGGAGGAACATTTACATTCACTAATGTTGATGAACCAACAGATACAATTAATATAACAGTTACTTTTGAAGAAGATTTCCCAGTTGCTAACTTAGCAAATGTATCTGTAATAAATGCAGAGAATGCAGTGTCTGGAGATAATCCAGGCATTGCAATCAATGCTGATAAATATACAGTATCTAAAGATGGAACAACAATAACTGTTTATGATAATGGAATTGTTCCATATGTAGGTGGAAATATTGCAACACCTAAAAAATGGGTAGGAATCCTCGTTGATTTAGGTGTTAAAGTAGTAGGAACTGGAAACTATGGAATAAAT
The DNA here is from genome assembly GCA_946409545.1 of uncultured Clostridia bacterium. Taxonomy (GTDB): domain Bacteria; phylum Bacillota_I; class Bacilli_A; order RF39; family UBA660; genus RUG12783. The sequence goes on from CAMJWT010000008.1 coordinate 46,973, forward strand.
AACGAAGATTACGCTGATGCTCAACGTTGGGGAGCTACAAATGATACAACCTTCATTATGTGGTTAACAACAGAGCAAGGTGGAACTTTCTCATTTGCTAATGTTGATGATGCAAATGATACAATCAATGTAACTGTAAGATTTGTTAATCCAATCTCATTTGAGAGTGCTACCAAGATTAGTGGAGATAATATAGCTCCAACTGATAATCAAGGTATTGCTAATAATATTGATAAATATACAGTTACAAAAGATGAGAATACAATTACTATCAAGAATAATGGTTTAACTCCTTATGTTGGTGGTAATACATCTACTCCAATGAAATGGGTAGGAATTCTCGTTGATTTAGGAGTAAAAGTTCGTGGATCAAATTATACAATAGAAGATATTGATTATAGTGATGCCCAAAGATGGGGAGCAACAAATGATACAACATTTGTTATGTGGTTAACTACAGAGAGTGCTGGTAATTATACCTTCACTAATGTAGATAATCCTAATGATAGTATCACAATAACCGTTGTTGTTGACGATATCCCAGCTATTAGATTTAAAAGTGCAACACCAATAAGTATAAATGGTATGACAGAAACTGATAATCCAGGTATTGCTCAAAATGCTGGAAAATATACAGTAGCAATTGGTGTAAATGCTTTCACTATTACGGATAATGGTTTAACAGCATACGTAGGTGGAAATAGTACGGAACCAAAAAAATGGGTAGGTGTATTAGTTGATTTAGGAGCAAAAGTTCAAGGTGTTCAATATCATATTGAACCTGAAGATTATGCTGATGCTCAAAGATGGGGCGCTACTAATGATACAACATTCGTTATGTGGTTATCTCATGAAACTGGCACTAATCGTACAATCATTTTCCAAAATGTTGAAAATCCTAACGATTCAATTTCACTTGTTGTAAAATTCAAATAAAAGATTGACTTAAAAAGTCAATCTTTTTATTTTAAAATATGATATTATATATTTAAGGAGTTTTATTATGTCAAAAGCAAAAAGATTAATTATAAGTATTAGTGTAACTTTATTAGTTGGATTTATATTATTTTATTTATTTCTTCCACCAATAAATATTCATTCTAATGCTTTCTGGATTTATTTTATTTTTCTAACATTATTGTTTGGATTACTTAATTTTGGAACTGGTATTATTGGTTTAATGCTTAAAAATGATTCAAAGAAATCTAAAAGTTTTGATTTTCGTGATAAAAAGAATTATTTACCAGTAATTGTACCAATTATCATTATTGTTGTAACAGCAATTGTTAGAATCATTAATAAGCCATTATTTATGTCAAAAGCTTATTATAATCGTATTACAGTTACTAATGGTAATTTTAGTGAAGATATTGAAGAGGTTGATTTTAACACCCTTGCAGTTGTTGATCGTAATTCTAGTATGAAACTAGGTGATCGTGTAATGGGTGAAATGGGAGAACTTGTTAGTCAATTTGATGTTAGTGATAAGTATACTCAAATCAATTATAACGATGAAATATTACGTGTTACACCTCTTGATTATTCTGATGTTATTAAATATTTTACTAACAAAAAAGAAGGTATTAAAGGTTATGTAACGGTTAATTCTGTAACTGGCGAAGCTAAACTAATTAAATTAGAAAAAGGTATGAAATATAGTGAGAATGCTATCTTCTTTGATAATGTTTATCGTTATTTAAGATTTAAATATCCTTTTGATAATTTTGGGGAAATTAATTTTGAAATTGATAATGAAGGTAATCCATATTGGATTATGCAAGTTATTGAATATCATGGTATTGAACAAAGACCTGATATTAGTCATATTATTATTTTAGATGCTATTACGGGTAAGACAACAAAATATGCTGTTAAAGATGTACCTACATGGGTAGATCATGTATATGAACCAGATTTAATTATTGATCAAGTTGATGACTGGGGTAGTTATGCTAATGGATTCTTTAATACCCTTTTTGGACAAAAAGGTATGAAGATGACAACTGATGGTTATAACTATATGGCTATGAATGATGATATCTATATGTATACGGGTATTACAAGTATTGTAAGTGATGAAAGTAATTTAGGTTTCATTCTTACAAACTTACGTACTAAAGAAACTAAGTTCTATGATTGTCCTGGAGCAGAAGAATATAGTGCAATGAATTCAGCTAAAGGTCAAGTACAACAAATGAACTATACAGCATCATTCCCATTATTAATTAATTTATCAGGAAGGCCTACTTATGTAATAAGTCTTAAAGATGATGCTGGACTTGTAAAAATGTATGCCTTTGTTGATGTTCGTGATTATCAAAAAGTTGTTGTTACTGATGCTTCTCTTGGTATTCAAAATGCGGCTTATAACTATTTAAATAATAATGGAATAGTTGTTAAAGGACAAAAGATAACCATAACTGTTCGTGAAATAACAAGTGTTATTATTGATGGTAATACTTATTATTACATAGTTGATGATGATAATAATAAATATCGTGTATCTATTAAAGTTAATAGTAATAAACTTCCTTTTGTTAAAGTAGGGGATGAATTAAAGATTTCTTATAACGAAAAAGAAGTTCGTGAAATAACTAGTATTGAATAAAAAAAATGAATCATTTATTGATTCATTTTTTATATATACGATAAACATTTAATGAAGGATGATTAAATAATCTTAAATAATGTTTTGATCCTAATCCATTAGATATATATATATCATTGTCTCCTTCTTTATAATAATCTTTAGAATACTTACTTTCATTAAATATACCTGCTATTTTAGGTAATTTAATTTCACCATATAATGTATGTCCAGCTAAAGTAATATCACAGTTTGTATTAAATTTGTCAAAATAATCATAATTATGTATTAAACAAATATTATATCCATCAGTATTATTAACACTGGTTGGATTATTAATATTTAATCCTTTAACTGTAATACCATCGACCTCTTTATTGAATAGTTCTTTGGTATCATTATTAAGAATAGTAAAACCTGCTTCATTCATAACTTTTACAAAATCATCTTTATCAAGTTCACCATAAACAGCATATTTTCCATAAGGTGCTTCTAACTCTTTAAAAAATTTAATTAAGTTTTCACTTTTAATTAAATTATAACTAGTATGAACTAAATCTCCAGTGAAAACAATAATATCAGGTTTTATTTTTTTAATTTCTTTACTTATTTTAGTTAATTCAGAATCTCTAATTGTTCCCCCATATAATAAATCAGATATTTGAACTATTTTTAATCCATGAAAACTATTAGGAATATTATCATATAAATATTTTTCTCGTGTTACAATGAAACTTGTTCCAACAAAACGCATGTATAAAAAGAAGAGAGTAATTATAAATATAATAATTACGAGAACTTTAGATAATTTTTTAGAAAAGTTAATTCTTTTATCTTTTTCAATTTCATTTGTAATATCACGATTTATCTCACGTCTACTTATCATTTCATCACCACAGGGATTATTGCAATAAGTGATAGTACAGTATTATGGAACATATGTGCAAGAATTGTTGTATAAATATTATCTGTATCTACTAAACACTTAGCGAAAGCGGATCCAAAAGCACCATATGATAATATAAATAAATATTCAAGATTATTAGATGAACCTATTACATGCATAAGACCAAATAAGAATCCACTAGCAACAATAAATATTATTTTATTCTTAAAACAATCTTGTAATGATTTTCTAAACATCAACTCTTCAATAATAGGAGCAAATAGGGAAGTAGCAAAAAACATTAATAATGGTTCACTTTTTAAAAATGATTGTACAGCTTCTTCATTTTCACCAGCAGTTTGAATAAAGGTTCCTAAAATGGTATTAATTATTGTCATTGCAAGAAATCCAATAAACCACCATTTAATAGCAACTTTTGCATATTGAACAAAACTATTTTTAAAGTCTTTCCATTTATCTATAAGATATTTTCGATAACGAATTATATATATTATGATAAATACAACATATTTAGCATACATACATAATACTTTCAATCTAGGTGATAAATCATCATATTTTATACCTAGTGCATACCAAACTATTTCAAATAACATGAAAGCAAAAATTGTTATGATAAAAAAAACAATTTCTTTCGTTTTACTATTGACGTTATTGTTTACAACTTCATTTACATTGTTATTCATATTATCACCATAATAATCTTAACACAATATAGACAAAATAAAAAGATGTAATTAAACTAGTTTTACATCTATTACTTCAGGAATTTCATTAACTAATATTTCTTTTATACCATCATTTAATGTTACGTTTTGAAGACCACAATCAGCACATGCTCCCATAAACTTTATATAAGCAACACCATCTTCATATTTAACAAGTTCAATATCTCCACCATCGTTTATAAGAAATGGTCTTAGTTTATCAAGAACAACATTTATTTTTTCTTCCATAAGTCACCTCATATGTATTATAGCACTTTTTCGTTATTTACACTTGATTTTTAATGCATTTTAGTATACAATCTATATTGTTATTTGAGTTTACGTCCTAGTAGCTCAGCTGGATAGAGCAACGCCCTTCTAAGGCGTGGGTCTGGGGTTCGAATCCCTACTGGGACGCCATTTATGAGTAAAACATCCTTTGGATGTTTTTTTGTTAATTTAATTCTTTTTTATGTTATAATTTCTATGGAGGATTTATGAAAAGAAATTTATATGGTATTTCTATACTAACAATCACAGGATTATATGGAATGTTAGCTGCAGTTATTATTTTAGCTTTTGCTTTAGCTGACCTACCTATAACAACAGCACTTCTTATTAGTATAATTACTTTGGTAATTCAATTTCTTATTTCACCATGGTTAACAGATTTAACTATGAAATGGTTTTATAAAGTTGATTTTCATGCAACAATGCCAGATTACGTTAATAACTTTATAGATACTATTTGTACGAAATATAATATGAAAAGACCAAAGATTGGTTATATTAATGATGGTGCTCCTAACGCATTTACTTATGGAAGAACAAAAAATGATGCAAGACTTGTTTTGACAAGAGGGGATTTTGAGTTATTAACAGAAGATGAAGTATTAACTGTCATCGGACATGAACTAGGTCACGTTGTTCATTACGACATGCTTGTTATGACTTTTGCTCAACTTGTACCACTTGTACTATATTACATATATAAAGTATGTACAGAAGGAGATAGTGGTGATAGTAAGAATAATGCTGCTGCTGTTGGTATTGTTGCTTATGTATTATATATTGTATCTCAATATATTATTTTATGGTTATCAAGAACAAGAGAATATTATGCTGATGAATTCTCAGTAAAAGAAACAGGCAATCCAAATGGATTACAACGAGCTCTTATTAAAGTAGGCTTTGGTCTATCTATTGCAACATCTGATAAGAAGAATCATTCTGTAAAAGATGTTGGTGCTTTAGGTTTATTTGATTCTAAAACAGCAAAAGCTCTTGTTATTGCATCTAATAATAACTTATCAGATACAGATAATGTTAAGAATGCAATGAAATGGGAAATGTGGAATCCATGGGCTAAATATTATGAACTTAATTCTACACACCCTTTAATTTCTAAAAGATTAGAAGCTATTAGTAAATATGCTCCTGATTATAATCAAACACCATATGTGGTATTTGATTTACAAAAAACAGAATCTTATGTTGGTAACTTCTTATTTGAAGTATTAATTGCAATTATGCCAACAATAACAGTTATTTTAACATTATTCGCTACAGTAATGATGATGGCTTTAATGGATGATCCTGATGCATGGAAATTATCTCTTGGTGTAGGATTACTTTTAATGGCATTATTTGGCTTTATAAAATACAGAAGAGCTCATAGAAAGGGCGAATATCAAAAAACAACAGTTAGAGATTTATTAGGTCTTGTTAATGTATCTGGTATTACTTCAGTACCTTGTAGTGTTACAGGTAAAATAATTGGTAGGGGAGATCCAGGTTGTATCTTCAGTGAAGATTATATTGTTCAAGATGATACAGGTATTATCTTCCTAGATTATAATCAACCATTAAGATTATTAAATAAGATTTTTGCGATTTTTAGATCACAAAAATATATTAATCAATTAGTAACAATAAGAGGTTGGTATAGACGTAGTCCAACACCATTTATTGAAATATATGAATGGGAAGTATTAGGTGATAAGAAAAAGATTTATTCATTTATTACAAATGTTATTCTTTATATCTTATTAGCTTTAGGTGGATTAGTACTTACAATATTATATTTTATATAATTGACAAATTAGACACTTCTATTTATAGAAGTGTTTTTCTTTTGTGTTAATAAAGGATATAATTATAGTAGAGATGATGTATATGGTAGAAGAGAATAAGTTAGAAAAAACTAATACTATTAAAAATAAAACAATTGTTTTAGTTTCTTTGATATTGCCACTTTTACTAATAATTGGTTTTCTATTAAAACCTATATTTTTAAAAAATAATGAAGAAATTTCTCTTGGTGATATAAATGAAACGATGGATTATCAGTTTAGAGTAAGTTGGAATGACTACGGATATGAAAGTTATAGACCACAAAGTGTAAAATATGATTTATATAATGTTTTAGATGAGGATACAGTAGTTAGTTCAGTAACATTATCTTTTAATCAAAATACTCATGTCACATATGGCACATTTTCAAATGTCCCAAAATATAATTCAAATAATAGTTTAGCAAAGTATATTATAAAGCAAGAACCTATTGATAATTATACACAAACTTATAATAAGTCTGTAAGAAAAGGACTCTGTATAGAATTTGGTAATGACATAGAGTTTAGTGGTAATGAAACATATCTTGTTTTTTTATTTAAGAATACTGATAATGATAGACATTATTTAAAAAGTAGATATTCAAATGAAAAATTCTATGCTAATGATTTAAAAAATAAAACAGTTTGTATTCCAACACCACAAACTGAATATTTTGAAATTTATGGTGGCAGTACATCAAGACTAGAAATAAAGAGAATCTATCCAGTAGATAATGTAAGTTATAGTTCAACTAAATATAACCGATTTACTATTTTTCGACCATATTATGGCGATTACTATCCTTCTAGGTCACCAGCTGCATATTCATGGCAATCAACAACTACAAACTTTCCAGGTGCTGATATTATATATAATGGTGTTAATTATTATGATTATTCATATGACGTTGAATGGGAAGATACTGATTATGAATCAATTCGTCCTAGTGAAGTAACAGTAAATCTTTATAATGAAAATGATTTATCTATTGTATTGCAAACGCAAACTTTAAATATAACAAATACGACTTACTACAATAGATGGAGTGGAACTTTTAAAAACGTTGCTAGATATAATGAAGATGGTACAAAAGCAAAGTATATTATCAAGCCAATACCACAAAACAATTATGTTAATTATTATGATAGAAAATATGATGCAAATGCCACATGTATAGAATTTGGAGAAAATGTTTTCAATGGAGATGAATCTAAAACACTTCGAATTGGATATTTAAGTAGTATTGTTTATTTGTATCAAAATAGAACTGATATCTTTAAATATAATGATTTAAAGAACAAAACGATTTGTGTTCCGTCATATAATGGAATTTTTAAACTTTTCCTAAATGGGGATATTAGTAATTTAGATATCAAATATATATATCCAGATTATAATCCTTTTAGTGAATCTATCGGTTACGATAGTGAAGATGATGTTAAAGAAGATTTTTTTAACGAAAACTATCCACAAAATAGTGCTAACAACCTTGTTTCTTATATGTTTAAAAGTTCTAAAAAACCTTTTCCAAATGCTAATTTAATTAAATTTTCATATAATAAATATGATTTGAAATTTGACAAATATTGGGAAAATGATAGTAGTGAGTATAGGCCAAACAGTTCAGAATTCTACTTATATAGAAAAGATAATTTAAATGAGGTTTTGAGTACTGTTGTCCTAGATTCAAGCAATGTTGATCCTGATGACAGTAATCACTGGATAGGAACATTTAAAAACATAAGAAAATATGATGATAATGGAAATAGAATAGAATATGCTATTAGAGAAAAGCCTATTCCAAACTATATAACATCATATGATTCAAAAGATGGCTTATCAATAAAATTTAATGAAAATACAAAATTTGGATATTCTAGTGCAGCCCATCTTTATGTATATAATCCATTTTATGGGTGGAAAAATTTTGTTAATAATGTTAGTTATAGTTCATTAGGTGATAATGTAGGTGGTAAGACATATGATCTTAGTTTCCTTGATGATAAAAGATTGCAATCTTTAAATTCGTCTCTTTCAAGCGCAATCAATCTCGATCCTAAAGATACTATCTTTGGTAAAATAATTGAATTTATAGGGCAAGATTATCCAGAAATGTATCATAATACTTCATTAATGGATGATTATACTTATATGTATAGTTATTCTTTGTCAGATCATAGTCAAAAACTATTCTTTACATATCGTGGAGATAGTTGGCAAGGAGATTATGGTTTGAAAATCGATAAAATTACGACAATAGGTGATGAAGTTATTATTACATCTAGATTAAATTTTAGAGATTTAGAAATAACAAAAGAATGGGATGATAAAGGATATGAAAATTTAAGACCATCTAATGTAACAATCGATATCTATAGTGCTAAAGATTTAAATAATCCAATAAAAACTGTTCAATTATCAACTTCTGATATAGTTGATGAATATACTTGGAAGAAGACAATTAATAACTTACCTAAATATGATGAATCATTAGCTGAAATAGAATATATTATCTCAGAAAGAAAAATAAGCGATGATTATATTACAGTTTATGATGCTGACCCATCATATAATGGATTAGCTATTGAATTTGCGGATGATATATATGGAGTAGGTTATATTTATACTGGTTATAGCTTAGAAAATGGAACTTTATATTATAGTGGTAATGGTCGAAAAGGATATTATCATCCTAGAACTGGTAGAAATAGTGGATATCAAGATGATATTTCAGGAAGAACAGCGTTCATTAAAACAAAGAATTTGTATTTAAAGATTGATAATAATAGTGAATATGATAATGTTGACGGTAACTTCAACGTAAAAATTAATGATATTTACCCTGTTCAATATACCAATAGTAATTCTCATACAACGAATTTAAATAGTTATGGTAATATTTATGATTTAGGTATTTCATCCTATAATGATTATTTAGACGTTCAAAATAATGATGAATATGTAAACAAATACTTGCTTTGGGAATATAAATGGGAAGGATCTCTTGTTCCCAAAAAGAATTGTTTCATTATAAGAAATAAAATTAATAAAACGTCCATTCCAATTGAGAAAGAATGGAATGATCCAGGTTTTGAAAGTAATAGACCCGAAAAAGTAAAGTTTAATCTATATAATATAAAAGATGAAACTAAAATTGTTAGTACACTTGAATTAACAAAGAGCAATGAAAATCATAACAATAGTCATGAGTGGAAAGGAACTTTTAATAATATTCCTAAATTTAATAATAACGGTACCGTAGCAGAATATATTGTAAAAGAAGTGGAAAATGATAAATATGATGTTAAGTACAATTTAAATAAAACGGGATACTGTGTAAAAATGACATCATATTTTAAACAAAATAATAATGTACATGTTAATTTTAGAGTGAAAAACGGGGATGATTATTTATACATTTCTAATAAAAATAATTCATATTCAAATAATATTGTAAATGCTTCATTAAAAAATGGCGAAATATGTTTTGAGACTGATAGTGATGATATTTATATAGAATATAATAATAGAAACAATGGTAAGCAAATTACTTGGTATGGTGGGCATGAACTTAACAGGTACTTTTATTATAATTATCCATTAATTGAATCTATTTATCCAGTTAATTTAGAAGAATATGATTATTCTGTTGGAACTCAAAAAGATACAACTGTACATGATTATGTGGAAGTTAGGGATAATGAGCCATTTGATACCTATGAGAGAAATTATCGACTTCCAGATAGAATGAGCTATTATTATCAAACTTATATTCATTATAAATGGGAGCCGAAAGATGAAACTTTTGTTGGTTCAGATATAATTATTAATACTGCAAATATGAGAAGCGAACAATATATTAAAGAATTTGATGATACTGGATATGAATTATTTAGACCAAAAGAATTAAAATTCGCTTTATATGAAATAAATGGTATTATGCCAAGAGAAATAAAGACAATTAACACTAGAAATTGTAACGAAAACGTTTGTGAAATTGATTTCGGTGGTGTAATGGATAAAGATATTGATGGAAATCCAATTAACTATAGAATTGTTGAATTAGAAACATATGGATATGATGTTTCATATGAGGATAATAAAGTTATTAATAAAGCTGTTCCAATAGATGTAAATATTACTAAAGTTGATGATGAAAACAATAAATTAGCAGGAGCTAAGATAGGAATCTATAAAGATGATACTGAAATATTAACTTATGTAACATCTAATGAAGTATATGAAACTAAATTATTACCAGGAGAATATATAATTAAAGAATTAGAAGTACCTAAAGGTTATAAGAAGAGTTTTGATATTAATATCAAAGTTAATGAAGATGGAACAATTGAACAAGATAATAATGTTGTTGATGTTATAACAATTGTTAATGAAAAAATAATAGGATTTGATATCAAAATAAAGAAAACAATGAAAGATTCTAATGATAAATTTAACTTTAGAATAACTATTGAAAACTTTAATGATGCAGTTAACTATATTGGAGATAAAACTGGAACATTAGTATTCAAAGATGGGGTTGCAGATATTGAATTAGGTGCAAATGAATATATAATATTAAAAGATATACCTATTGATTCCAAATACGAAATAGTTGAACTAGAAGAAGATTATAATTTAACAATAAAAGGAACAAATGAGGGTATATTAAAACAAAATACCGAAATAGAATTCATTAATGAAAAGAAAGTAGTTCCAATAGTTGAACCAACTCCAAGTACAATAGATGATGAAGTAATTGATGCTGTTAATGGTAATGATGATAAAGAAACTCTAACGGGTGATGATGAGCAAGAAACTCAAAATGGTGATGAAGAAACTAATGTTAAAACACCAATAACAGGAATTACAAGTTATTTAAAATATATTGGATTATTGGTATTAATAAGTGTAGTAATTATATTTGTTATTCAAAAGCGTCATTACAAAAATAATAATTAAAAAGAGTTATCATTGATAACTCTTTTTTAATAATATTCATCGCCTTTTCTTCGATCTAAGTTATTAGTAACTTTTCTTAAGAAATTAAAGTTTTTACGGGCATCTCTATCGTTTAACATTTTAACATATTTTGGGCCTCTTTTATCAACAGCTGTATATACATCTAATAACTTATTGGCAACTCCTAATGTATATGCATAAGGGAAGATATCAAATACATAATTTTTATCTTCTTTTAATAATTCTTTTAATTTGCTTTCATTTAAATCATTTATGGTATTTTTAAATCTTTTTATTTGTCCAAAATATTTATGTCCTTCTTTATTCCTTTTTGGCATAATTAGAATAAGTGTATTCATAAACATTAACATTATAATATTAATTAATAAGTTTATTGTATAAGCGTTATTTGTTAAGTTAAAGCCAACAATTAAAATAAAGAATAAACAGAATAGTGTTAGAAGTCTATAAATATATTTTGTTATATTACTTTTCATAGCTTTTAATGGTAAATATGATGCGATATAAAAAATCATAAATAAGCATATTAATCCATAATTAACGTTGTTACCTAATGTTTCTAAGAAAACTATTGTTACTGTAAGGAAGAGATTAACGATTACAATTAAGTCTGCAATCATAACATAAAATGCATTATTATAAAAATATAAATTATTAACATGGGTAATATCATTTTTGAAATGTCTTATTTCATCTGTTACTTTATAAAAACTATCAACTAATTCATCTTCAATAACTGTATTTCTGTTTTTAAATAATTCATCAAAGAATATTTTAATTTCATCTTTCTTTTTATATGTTTTTAATTTAACTAATTGAAATGAGTTTTTAATTTCTTCAATTCTTAAATAACCATTACTTGCAAGATAGAGTAATAAAGAATTAACATCTTTTTCTTTAGCTTCTCCTTTTAATAAAAATCCTGCATCGAGTGTTGATAACTCTTTTGGTAACTTATATAATTTACCTTTAGTATTAAAATCTCCATCATATCCTTTAAGATACCATAGAAGTAAAATGGTTGCTGCTGATATGAGCATACATATTGTAAAAATTGATTCTAAATCCGCTAATAACATAACATACCTTCCTATTCTAAAAACATTATAACATAATATTGAATTATTCTTAATAAAATTGTTAAATATGATTTACAAAACTGTATAATAATTATATAATTTCATTGGTGATATTATGTTTTGGGTATTTTTTATCCTAATAGTTGGGTTGGTTGTATATATAAGTTATGTTTATAATGATTTTATTAATGTAAGAAGTAAAATTAGTGAAGAATGGGAAACAATGTGTACTAATTTAAAAGATCGTTTTGAAGTCTTCAAAGAATTAATGGACGCTAATAAAGATGTATCTTTTAATAGTCAAGAAGTTATCGATTTAATGGACAATCTTCAAAAAGTTACAAGTAAAGAAGAATTTGTTCCTTTATATCAATCTTTTGAAAAAAAAGTAAATGAATTTATTGAAACAATTGGTAAAGATAGTAACACTAATATTCTTACTAAACTTTATAGTACAAATAGTAAAATCGATTTCGTTAAAAACTTTTATAACGAAAATGTATCATCATATAATAGAAAGATTGATATGTTTCCATCAAATCTTGTTGCTAAGGCAATGAATTATACTAAAGATACTTTACTACCATAGGAGGGTGTTATGGAAAATTTAAAAAAACTTCGTAATTATTCATTTGCAATATCAATTGTTTACATTATTTTAGGATTATTAATGATTCTTAATCCAAGTTTTATTAGTAACGCTATTAATTATGTAATTGGCTTTTTGATAATGCTATATGGTGTTGTATATTTAATTAATTTATTTGTTAAGAAAGACGAATATATTTTAAATAGATTTAATTTCTTTACAGGAGTTATGTGTATATCATTTGGATTATTTTTAGTACTTCATCCTGATTTATTACACCAATTAATTCCTTTCTGTGGATCTATTATTATTTTTGTAGATGGTATTTATCAAATTAGAAATAGTTTTGTTCTTAAAAAGAATAAATACAAATTTTGGTATGTTAATTTAATTACAGCATTTATCTTTATTGGATTTGCTATCTTTGTAATGATTAATGCAAGTAGTATATCAAATTTATTAATAAGTATTATTGGTGGAGTTTTACTAGTTGATGCTCTATTAGATATTTATACAACAATTGTTATTAATCGTCGTGTTAAAGCGATTGTTGATGCCGGACATATTTTAGAAGCTGAAACAAAAGAAGATTAATCTCTAGAAAGGTAGGTAGGATTATGATAAGAAGAATTTTTATATTTACAATAGTTGGTCTATTTAATTATGTTCTTCTTCTAGGAGTAAATTTTTCTAATAAATTTATTCAAGATAATGATCTTATGGTTTATTTTCATGAAAAGCCAAAAGAGGAAGAAGTTATTAATCCTACAGAACCAAAACCTGCGGTTATAAATGAATGGAATGGTGAAACGAAAGAAGCCATTGGTAAAAAAATCGAAAAGTATTATAAAGATACCACTTTAGAAGGATATGGTGAAAGAGTAGCAAGCAGTGCTATTAATCGAAATGTTGATCCATATTTGATTGCAAGTATTATTTATATAAACTCTGGTTGTAAGGATGAATGCCAACCAATCGTAAGATTATGTAAAAATGCTGGTGGTACAACGGGATCACCTAATTGTATGGGTGGTAAATATACAAAATATAATAAACTAGAAGAGTCTTTTGATGACTTAGTTGTATACATAAGAGATAAATTTATTAATAAAGATATGGATAGTCCATATAAAATGTATAAGTCTTATGGTAAAGATTCAGCTTGGGCTTACAAAGTTGATAAATATATGAAATTGATTAAAAAAGGTTGACAATCATCAATCTTTTTTTCTTTTCAATTAATTGTATAAAAAAAGACTATATGATATCCTTATAATAGGAGTAGAGTGATATAATGGTACAAGTTGTAAAGAAAATATGGCCAGATGTAAAATGGTTATTCAACTACATGGCTAGTATTTTATTATATTCAATTATTATTTTATTACTTTTAGTAGGTGGGCTATTAGTCGCTTATGTTGTGGATTCTAGAAAGAATGCTCAAGCTGGTGATTGGAAACCCCCTCTATATAATGCGTATATAATTGTATCGCAAAGTATGACTCCAGCAATTAAAGTTAATGATGCTATTATTATAAAAAGACTTGATGCAAAAGATTTAAAAGTTGGTGACGTTGTAACTTATTTTTCAGAGAATCCTGAATATTATGGAATAATGATAACGCATCGTATTTTAGAAAAAAATGAAATGAATGGGAAATATAGTTTTGTTATGAAAGGTGACTATAACATTAGTCAAGATCCTTTAACAGTTAGTGAAGAACAAGTATATGGTAAAGTAATAATGAGGATACCAAAGATAGGTATTATTCAAGAATTACTATCATCATATGTAGGTTGGATTTTTATAATTATTCTTCCTGTTGGCTTAATAATTTCAATTGATATCGTTAAGTTATATGGAAAGATTAAGAAAAATAAAAGAAATGAAAAAAGAAGAAAAAGATTAGATAATCCTATGATGGTTATGGAAGGATAATAGAGGTGTTATTATGAATAATGATTTTTATGGAAGTGTTGGAACAAGCGATTATCAAACTAATAGTCAAAATAGAGAGAATAATGGTTTTTATAATCAATATGATGAAAATTTTTATCATCAAGGACCAAAGTATAATCAACAACAGATTGATTTATCAAATGCCAAAAGAAAAAAACAAGAGATTGATAACATCGTTGGAGCGGTTATTTTACTTGCAATAATCATCGCTTTATTGATTATATTTGTAATACCAAATTTAGATTTTACATTTTAGAAGAAAGTCATTTAATTAATGACTTTTTTTATTTATAATGTTATATTTATGATAGGTGATAATATGAATATTCGTCATTTAAATTTAAAATATATTTCTAATATGAGAGATATTGGAGGCTATGAAACTAAAGAAGGTCGTGTTACTAAATTTAACAGATTATATCGTAGTAATTATGTAAAAAACTTAGAAGATGATGAATTAATGTTATTAAAGAACAATCATTTATCTTTAGTTATTGATTTAAGAAGTAATGAAGATAATGAATTAAAACCTAATTATTTAAAAGATAAAGTGGAATTTCATAATATCTATTTACCAGATGAATTACCTAATGAAGAAAAAGATGTTCCTGGTAGTTATATTAATATTTTAGAAAATAAAGAATTAAAAGAAGTATTTGAATTAATTAGAACGCATAAAGATTTAGTAATTATTTCTTGTTCTATGGGTAAAGATCGAACAGGTGTTGTAATAATGCTTTTGATGCTACTGTGTGGTGTTAACAATAAAGATATTATTGCGGACTATAATTTATCATATAACTATTTAAAAGATGATGTTAATTTATATCATTTAAATCATCCAAAGGCAGCAGCTTGGGTAGGAGCTTCTAAATCATGGTATATGGAAGATACTATTAAGTTATTTTATAATCGTTTTCAAGATGTAAATGATTATTTTATTAATTATCTTGGAATGACTCCAGATAGTTTATTTGAATTAAAGGAGAGTTTATTGTATGAAAAAGAAAAAGAATTCTAATAAATTATTTTTCGCAATAATCAGTGTCTTTGTTCTAATTTTGATTGCCTTTGTATCATTCCGTTTATTTGATTGGTTTAATAATAAAGAAACTATTTCTTTGTATGATGATAAACTAAAAGAAGTTGGTTATGAGAAAAAAAGTAATACTTATTATTATGGTGATACTATAAGACTTGCAATTAATCAATATCCAACTCATCGATCAATTGAATTACGTGATCGCTTAGATAACTTTGATTGGAATAAAAATCTTGATGTTTATTTAAGAACAGTAAAAGTGTTTATTGACTTTGATTATGAATTAATAAGTAAAGGTATTGAATACGTTATTAATAATAGTTTAATTACGGAATCAGTAGCATCTATTGATTTTAATTTTTCATCATATGCTATATCAATTTATTTTTTTCCTAAGGATAATCTTTCGATAAATATTACGTTTAATAAATATACAACAACTGATTATAAACATTATTATGCTAGTGGTATAGCAGATAAATCATTCGCTTTTGATAAGCTAGTTTTAAAAAAGATTTTTAACAAAGATATTCCTGTAGAAATATTAAGTAGAATGAGTGAAAATACTTTAAAAGATTTTGAAAAAAATAGTATTCATAATAGTTTTAATATTGATGATGTAGAAGCTAATATCTCATCTTATGATAAAGCATCTCTTTATATTTCATATTCTAAATATGATTATATAGATTATCGTAATATTGATTTTGAATTAACATATGATATTAAAAATTTCCATGATGATATTATAAAAGATTTAGAATTAATGGATAGATTATTTAAAACAAATAGTGTACAATATAAAGACAAGATTATTGATCTAATTGAAAACCCTAATACTGATTATCATGTATCAGAGAAATCAAATTATTCGGAGAAGTATTATTATGGTCATTTTACAATTGATAGTAATTTTCAAGTAAATATCCGACTATATGAAAATAGAGTTGAAATTAGATATGAATTTAAGGAGTATTAATGAAAAAAGTATTATTGTTATTAATTGTTCTTTTGTTAGTAGGATGTAAGGGTGACTCAAAAGAAATCGTTAAATTTAAAATTAATGAAAATGAAAAATTAGTATTTAAAATAACGGATGATGATGTTTATAAATTTATTATTGATGGTAAGTTCTTAATATATAAAGATGATAAAGAATTCGTAGATTATAATTTCTTATATCAAGATGATTGTAATAGTATTATTGCTAGTGAAACTAATGAAATGATTGAGAAAAAAGATAATGGATTTATTTATAAAGATACTAAATATCATTATTTACATGATAGTGGAAAAGGAGTATGTATTGTAATTAATAGTGATAATGTTGATAAACTTCAAGAAATACTTCAAAATATCGAAATAAAAGTTATTGAAGAAAAATAACAAAATAAGGAGGATTTATGGTTGTAAGAAATAATTATAATGAATGTTTAACAAACCTAGCTTGCTCTGTAAGAAAGTATTTTGGTTTGGAGTATCATCATAATACATTACCATATATTGATGAAATATTAGAACGTGATAAACCTAAAAACGTTATAGTTATTTTATTTGATGGTATGGGATCAAGAATATTAAATAGGACTTTAGATGATGATGCCTTCTTTATAAAAAATGAATTAAAAGAAATTACAAGTGTTTTTCCAGCAACTACAACAGCAGCAACAACTAGTATCCGTACGGGATTAAATCCTTGTGAACATGGATGGCTTGGATGGAATACATATATTCCAAATATTGATAAAGTAATCACACTTTTTAAAGATTATGAAAAAGAGAGTAAAGAAATTAATGAAGATTTTTTAAGAATAAAAAATGATGTTTTAGTTTCTAAAACAATTACTGATGAAATTAATGAGAAGGGTGAATTTTATTCCAGAGAATTATTTCCTTTTGGAACATATCCTTATAAAGATTTAGATGACATGTTAAGAATTATTCTTGAAGAAAGTCAAAAACCAGGTAAGAAATATTTATATGGTTATGATGATGATCCTGATAAATCCATGCATGTCCTTGGACCCGATCATAGTTATGTTCAAGGTTTAATTAAATTAAGAAATGAAAAGATAGAAGAGTTATGTGAAAAATTAGAAGATAGTGTTTTAATTGTAATTGCTGACCATGGTCATATAAAAATTAATCATTTCTATTTAACTGATTATCCGGAAATTATGGAATTATTAGAAAGAAGTACTTCCCTTGAAGAACGTGCTTTATCTTTTAAAATTAAAGATGGATGTCATCAAAAGTTTATGGAATTATTTATAAAAAGTTTTGGTGATTATTATGATTTATATAATAAACAAGATATTATTGATAGTAAACTTTTTGGTGATGGTATTGAAATAAAATTATTTAGAGAAGCTATTGGTGATTATATTGCTATTGCTAAATCTAATTATGCTATTGTAACTCCTGGTGATGAAATATTAGCATCTCAACATGCTGGTTATACAGATGATGAAATATATGTTCCTTTAATTGTTAAAAGTTTAGTAAAAAAATAAAGACTATTTATATAGTCTTTTTATTTACATATAGAAAGTGTTTTTATTTTATAAAACATAATATTTATAAATAATTATGTTATAATTTTCTTGAAATGGAGTTTTTATGAATAAAAGTGATATTGAGAAACTTCGTAAAAATATTTCAATAAAATATATATTAATAATCATATCAGTTATACTACTTTTATCAACATTATTGGTTATTATCTTTACTGATTATAATAAAAAAGTTCTATTAATTATTTGTGCTTTATTTGTGATTATTATTGCGATTATTTTATTATCAATGCGTAATGAATATCCTATGTATGTTAATGGCTTTAAGAAAATATATGTTCTTAATGCTTTAAAGAAAAAGTTTACAAATCTTTATTATGATAGTAAAGGTATGCCATCAAGTGTTATTTGGGCAACACATATGTTAGATATGGGTGATATTTATACATCTAATGATTTAATTTCTGGTAAATATAAAAAAACCAATTTTATGCAAGCAGATGTTAGAATTCAAAAAGTGGAAACATATGTTGATAGTGAAGGTAGTATAAGAGAAAGTATAAGAGATTATTTCTATGGTAAATGGTTAGTATTTGATTTCAATAAAAAGTTTAAATATAATGTTCAAGTTCGTGAGAAAGAATTTATTCATGCCTTAGTCAGTAATGATCGTTCTAAATATGGATATAAAGAAGTAAAAATGGAAGATGAAAAGTTTAATCAAGCATTTAAAATATATACAGAGAATGAACATGATGCTTTTTATATTTTAACACCTCAAATGCAACAACGTATTTTAAAAATAAGAAGTATGATAAAAGGCGATTTATTATTATGTTTTATTAACAATGAACTTCATATTGGATTAAATAATCGTAATGATTCTTTTGAACCTAAAATCTTTAAAGAAGAATATGAAATAGATGAATATATAAATAAAGATATTGCTGTAATCACTAATTTTATTGATGAATTAGATTTAGACAATGATTTATTTAGAAAGGAGGTGTAGTATGGAGTATATTATTCCCATTATTTTACTCGTAATTATAATAATATTAGTAGTGTGGTATATTATAACATCTAATAGATTAAATAAATTACAAGTTAAAATTCAAGAAGCAGATTCTGGAATTGATGTCGCTCTAGAAAAAAGATATGCGGTACTATCGAAAATGGTAGATACTGTTAAAGCATATGCTAAACATGAAAAAGAAACGCTTTTTGGAGTCATAAAACTTCGTGAAAAAATGTCTATAGATGAAAAAAATGAAGCTAATAGACAAATGGATGATGAGTTTCAAAGATTAAATGTTATTGCGGAAAATTATCCAGAATTGTTATCTAGTGAAAACTATCAAACATTACAACAATCAATTGTTGATGTTGAAGAACACTTACAAGCAGCAAGACGTGCTTATAACTCTAATGTATCAATCTTTAATCAAGAAATAGTAACTTTTCCTACAAAGATTGTATCTAGTATGAAAGGGCTTAAAAAAATACCTTTCTTTGTTGCTGATGAAAAAAGAAAAGAGGATGTAAAAATAGATTTGTAAAAATCTATTTTTTTTATATATAAAATTGTTTTTTCACTGATATTTGTTATAATTATAATAGGAGTATAATATGGAAAGTACAATAAAACTTAATAGTGAAAACCTTA
The DNA here is from genome assembly GCA_946409545.1 of uncultured Clostridia bacterium. Classification (GTDB taxonomy): domain Bacteria; phylum Bacillota_I; class Bacilli_A; order RF39; family UBA660; genus RUG12783. The sequence continues at coordinate 67,121 of CAMJWT010000008.1, forward strand.
TAGATTATGTAATGTTTAAACTTAATAAGGATAGTAATGAATTTACAACTAATGAATTAGATACTATTGATGAAGTATTAATTAATTTTAATAATGAAGTTGATAATTATTATCTTAGTGATATTACTAATTTTCATAATTTAAAATCGATTACTTTTAGAAACGGTTTTATTAATAATGATATTTTAAAAGTATTAATGAAGTTTAATCATTTAACAAGTGTTACATTTGATAATTGTGGTTTTGAAGAAGAAAAGTTAATTGCATCTTTAAACTTAAAAGAATTATCTTTAATTAGTTGTCAAATACATGATTATTCTTTTGTATATATTATAGATACTTTAGAAACTTTATCAATTGTTAATGGTGAAGTTGAAATAAATAAATTAAATTTATTAAAAAATCTTCATTATCTTGAAATAACAAATTCTAAAATCTTAGATAATTCTAAAATAAATATTAATAATATTCATGAATTATATATTGATAATACATCAATTGATGATTTAACTTTTTTAAATGATTTAAATGATTTAGAAAAAGTATCTATTGATGATCATCAATATGAAGATAATAAAGTTTTAGTAAAGAAATTAATAAATAAAGGCATATCTTTTTATAATGAAGCTATATCTCCAATTGTAGGTGATGATTATGGCGAATAATCGAAAAGAAGTCTATAAATCAATGGGGTATGCTACAGCAATACCATATACAGGCGGTCAAATAATAAATATCAATTATATTAATGTAATAGCAAGACGACATGCTCCTAAAAGGATTATTGTAAGGCTTGATAATACGAAACAGTTAAATACGATTAATATATCAAGTTTTGATAGTAATGTTGATTTTCATATTATGGGTGGATATGATGATTTACGTGTTGATAATTTAGGTGAAATCACATATAGAGGTGGAACAAAAGGAACATATTATACTTCCGCGGTTATTTATAAAAGAGAAGAATTAAGAAGAATACTTGGAAAAATTGAAATGATTGAAAAAGGGATTAAATCAAGTTGGAGTCCTTTACAAAAATTGATATATGTTTATGAACATATTCAAAAAGAGATTATATATGATCCAAAGTATGAACAAAAACCACCATACGATGTTAGTTCATTAAGAGGGTTAATGTCTAATCAAAGTGTTTGCGCTGGCTTTTCAATGATTTTAAAAGAAATATTAGATCGAAATGGTGTACCGTGTGAGTATGTTGAAGGAAGAACTGATACTGGTGGTGGACATGCATGGAACATTGTTACTATTGATGGAAAAAAATATGCCCTTGATTTAACATGGGATACAAGAAGTTTTTTAACATCAGGAAAGGGTATTAGTTTTGGATGGCTTACGGAAACTCCAGAAGAATTTGCAAGAACGCATATTCCTAACAGATTTGAAAGAACCCAAAATTATCGGGCAAATTTATCGCAACTTTCTTTAAGTATGGTGCGTGATATAAGAGATAAAATTAGTGTTGAAAAGAAATTTAAAACTAGTATATATCATGGTCTTAGAAGAGATGGTTCACAATTTATTGTTTTCTCTATAGGAACTTTTCAAAGAAATGGTGTTACATATTATAGTTACTTTTATCAACCAGTTATTAATGGTCGAAAAGGCCCAATATCTATCCTTTATGGAAAATACAATATCGCTCTATTATTAGATGATATTGTTTGGAGTAGAAATTATAATCGAAGTGAAAAAGACGCTGTTGATAACATTTTGTTCTCAGAAGCAAATATTAGACAATCTGATTATATTGGTGATGTAAGAGATCGATATGGCCATATAGTATCATCAATAGGAGAAATTCCTAAGAGTCAATATGAGCTTGATATGGTTAAAGGTATTTCTAAAAAAGCTTATATGAGAAGTGATGGTAGTCGTTTTTGTATTAGACCAGCAGGACAAGTAAGATATTTTAATTCTAATGGTCGACAAATTCCAATCTACACTTATGTTATTTATGAAAGTCTTTATGAAAGAGGAGAAGAAGCCGTTAAAGTTAATACCGTATATTCAGAAATGGATTTATTTCATGATACTAGAGATAGTTTAATTGCAAATTTATTGACAAGATCATATCTTGATAGAAGAATAAGAGATGGTGGCGGCTATATCGGTTTTGTTGATTCTAATGGGGATGTTATTACTCATCCATTTATTGCTCAAAACTTTAATACAGGTACAAGAATTGATTCTACTAGTTATGGAAAATAATAAAAAATTAGTATAATATATACTAATTTTTTTTAATATGATAAAATGTATTATAGGTGATAATAGATGAACTATAAGACTCAAAAATGGCAAATATTTGGTAAAAGATTAAACGTTCCAAAATATATAAGAAAAAGAGTTTATGAACATTCTTTAACATTTAAAGAATATGTTGAATATGGCCTTGATATTGATTCTAAAGTACCTATTGAATGTATTGAACCAAATGATCGAAAGATTGTTGAAAGATTTGGTGTTCAAAAATGTAAAGATCTTGATTGGGAATTACTTGATTTTGATATTTATCTTAAAGATATAAATATTCGTGACGTTTTATTAACAATAAGTCCTGATGTAGAGGATATTAATCAAAAATTATATGAATTAATAGTTGATAGCATATCTCCTGAAAATTATTCTTCTAGAATGAAAAAAATATATACTGATCGTTTTATGGAACCAAATGACTATGAAAATGATTATGATAAAAATATGGCTTATCGTTTTAATGAAGGAAGATTAGGATTAGATCAAATAATTAAAAACTGGGAGTTATTTAAAGATAAAAATTTAAGTCTTTGTCTATCAAGAGATTATAGAAATACGGCTCATATTACTAATGATGTTTTAAAAGAATTTGTATCATCATATGAGTCTTTAATACCTTTAGTAATAGAAAGAGGTAATATTTATACATTCATTAGCGAAATAATGAATCTTGAGCCAGAAGAGAGATTAAATTATATTAAAACTTTTACAGATAATCTTTTGAATGATAAAGATAATAGTTTAACGAACGATGAATATCGAGAAATCTTTAAATATTCTTCAATGAGAGATTATTTTGTTGAAATAAATTCAGATCGTGACTTAGATAGACTATTTGAAGAGTTGGAAGGATTGCCAGAAGATTATATCTATAATATTCCTTTTCCTATATCTGTTTTAGTGAATTATCACGTACTACGTTTTATTAATGAATATGGTTTAAAAAATATTGTTGATTTTGATAATGAATGTGGACAATTCTTTTCAAAGAATGATTGTGAGATGCTTAAATTAACATATAATATGTACTTGCATTATCATCATGGAATAGAAGGAAGTAGTCTTTCTATTAGAACTTCGACGATAGATGAAAATGGTAATTATATTGATTTCCCTTATACAAAAGATCAATTCTATGAAGTAATGAGAAGAATGATTTTATTTGGCCCAACAGATGGAACGATGAGAGATAAAGCTCCTGATTATCGAAGTATGGAAGGAGAATTCAGAACAAGAAATCAGGATCTATTTATAAGCGAAGATGCTCCAGAAGAATTACAGAAACTTTTTTATACTAAAGCTATAACACCAGGATTTATTACAGAGCATCCTGAGTATATTGAATATTTAAGAGGTAAATATTTAAGTTCATGTTTTGTACATAAAGAAATAGGAATATATAATGAAGCTGGTTATAAAGACTATGTTCTTTTTTATAAATATCTTGATGAAAAATTTGGCTTTGATGAAACAATGAAACTCATTGCCGAATATGGTGATATTTTAGATATTATTCATGATTGGAATATTATACAAAAATATAATTTAGATTTTGCTTTTCATGGTGATGATGATATTTCCGAGTTTAGAAAGAAATTTAATGAACTTTTTGTAAAAGTATTTGTAAAAGAGAATATTGATTTTCCAAGATCTATTCCTCAAGGTTTAAAAGATAATTATCCTATGTATTTCTTACCTGATACTGCACCAGAAGAAATTAGAAATAAATTTTATAAACGAGAATTAACCGTTCAAGACTTTGAGAATAGTAAAATAATTGATTATTTTGATAAAACAAATATTGTATATGGTTTTCCTTCTGATTATTTTTGGATGCGTCCATTATTTGAAAACACAAAAAATATGAAGTTAGCGAATTTAAATCGTTTGAAAATAATGATTTCTTATAGCAAAATTCAAGATATTGAATTACAAAATACTTTTAAAGAATACATCGTATCTGCTGGTGATGATATTGAAAAGATTGATTTTGATAATTTAGATTTTATAGCTACTGTTTTATCAAAATTATCATTATCTAATTCTAGTGAAATATATGCATTTAGAAAAGAACTTGCAACGCAAATATTAAATTCTGATAATCCTCTTGAAACTTTATCAAAAATTGAAGATTTGTTTATAAGAAATAATATTCCTACTGTTGGAAAAATATATTCATGTTTTGAAATATTACATCCTGATTTTAAAGGTTTTAATTTTGAAAATTCAATGATATCACCAGTTTTAAAGAAATCATCAAGAGTATCTAAAAAAGTAGTTGTATTTTCAGATTTAATTAAAGCAACATTTGGTTCAAATAACAGATCAGTAAATGCATATTTAAATAATATTGAATTTGGTTCTAAATTGTATGAAAGAATAAGAACTGGTGAACTTAATTATGATGCTTTAAGTGAGATAGAGAAGAGAGAATTAATTCTTTTCAGTAAACATTTAATAACTTTGTATAATAATACATTAATAGCCAAAAGATCTAATAATTTTTATGATTCTACGGGTGATGTAATTAAAGATATTTTAGAAGTTGCTAAGAGAATTTCTCCTAATGAAACTCTTGATTACAATATTGGTGATCGTATTATTAAAATGTTCTGTGGCTTTAGTGGTATTGAAACTCTTGAACAAGCTAAAGCTTATATTAGACAAAAAGTATCTATTGCAGATAAGCGAAATAGAGAAGCAGGAACACATGATATGGTTTTAAAACAAGGGGATTATATTAAAGGTATTGGTAAGATTACTTATCTAAGAAATATCTTGCAAAATGGTAGTGTTGCCAAAGAATTCTTAGGTCCTAGTGCTGGTAGTGATGCTACACCTCTTGATACCGATTTATCAAAAGTATTAATCAGTGGTTCAACAAGTGAAATGCTTGATAGTGTAGAAGCTAAAGGCTATGGCCCTATATGGTTTGTTCTAAAAAATAATGATCGTTTTGTAACCACAAGAACAATTGATGGTGATTTGGATGTTCCAAGAGATTTATCTAAATTAGAAATCTTTTATACAGGAGCAGTAGGTAAAGGTCATTATGGAATAAGAACAGGTTTTGCCTCAAGTGAAATTGACTATATTGTTATGGAAAGTTATGACCCTCGCGTTGGTCTTGAAATAGCGATTAATGGATTCTATATTCCCGTTGCCAATAAAGAAGGTAAAATTATATTTACTCCACATGATTATGATATGTTAAGAGCTAAAATGAGTGGATTGTCATATTATGGTGAAAATGAATATCAATATTCAGAAAGTTTAGTTACACCTGAGACAGAATTAATTGCATCCCAAATAGAGCAAAGTAATTATGAAACAAATATGAAACGATCAAAAATTAATGAAATAATCCAAAAAGCTTTGGAAGAAGTAGGACTTAATTTAAAAACTTCCATTGATGGTGACTTAACTCCAGGTTATGTTGAATTAATAGATACAGGTTCAACAGGACGTGGTACTAATAAACCAGGAGATGGTGATTTTGATTTCATGATGCGTCTTGATCGAGCAATTATGTCAAATCCAGCAAAATTAGATGCTTTAAAGCGAACTTTATTAAGAAATTTTGGTAAATCTGGAGCAGGTGAAATAACAGGTACTGGTGACTTTAGATTAAAAGGTGTTCAAATTGATGAAAAAACAGTTGTTGATATTGATATTACCTTTACAGAGAAAACAGATAAAGTAACATATTCAACGGATATGGCTTTACAAGATCGTCTATTAACAATAAAAAGAAATGATCCAGAAAGATATAATTATGTTGTTGCCAATATTTTACTTGCTAAAAAAGTATTAAAAGCCGCTGGTGTTTATAAACCAAATCGAGGAGATACTCCTCAAGGTGGTTTAGGTGGTGTTGGTATCGAGAATTGGATACTACAGAATGGTGGATCATTTATTGATGCTGCAATAAGTTTCCTTGAAGCGAGTCAGGGAAGAAGCTTCGAAGAATTTAAGCAAGTATATCGTATATGGGATTTTGGAGAAAACCATTTAGCAGAAAGACGTGGACAGTATTCTCATGATAATTTTGTAACTGGTAATATGAGTGAAGAAGGTTATAAAAAAATGTGTGAAGTTTTAACAAATTATTTAAAGTTATCATATCAAGGAGAAGATAGACACTCCGTTTCAATGTAAAATAAAAAACGATGAATTAATTCATTGTTTTTTTACGTTTGATAATAATAAAAAAATGTAAAATGTATGATTATTGTCATATCTATGATATTATTATAATAGGAAGGTATATGATGGATAAATTAATTGATTTAACAGGTTTAAATGGTTTCAGATTAGAAGCTGCGATTAAGAAAAATTTAGATATGCTTTTAAGAATAAATCCTCATGATTTTGTACTATATTTTAAAGAATTAATTACGGTAGATGTTAGTTATAGTCCTGAATATTCTAAATATGCAATGAACTATTATGGAGATGCAATTAAAGATTATGATTTTATATCAAAGTATCCAGATGTTATATTTGAATCTTCCTATTTCTTAATTAATTTTCGAAAAGATTTTACTGCCATGATGAAAAATGTTCCTATTGGACTTTATCAAGTAAATAAAAAAAAGTTTATGGATTTAGTAAAATCAGCAATAAATAGATGTAATAAATTATATTATGCAAAAGATATTCTTGATTATTTTTATCAGAATACAGGTGATATTTATTTTAGACAAATATATGAGTTAATTAAAAGTAAAGAGCCTCATGACTTATCACAACATATTTTCGCCTTATTTGATGATATTTCTAATTTAGAGGAAGTATCCAATAATTGGGAAAGATATTCTAAAGTTTATTTAACTAAGATTATAAATGGCAATGATATAAAAAAAACTAAAGAAGTTTTATGTTTAAAAATATATAACTGTAGTTTTGAGTCGATGAGTAAAAGATATTATCAATATATTATATCTAATCGTACAAGTGAACTTGATAATATGATACTTCTTTTCGAGAAAATTGTTGCTGCTCAAACGAAAGATGATTTATTGCAAATATATAATGATTCGGAACTATTAAGTGAAGAACAAAGAAAAGCAATTCAAGGTACGTTTGAAGATATTGGAAACCAAATAGATATTGATTCAAAAAAAGGATTATCCGAGGTGTCAAGTTATCGTCCACCAGAAGAAACAAAGATTAAAACTGTTAATGGCGTAGGTGTGTTTGATATTAGTGAAACTGATTTTTCTTTAATAATTCACAATATTTCAGCTGGATTAGGAAATGGTGAAATAACTGATGCAGCAAGTGTTGATTTATCTATATGGGAAAGTCTTGAAACAACTGGTAGTATAACAATTTCGAGTTCAGAAATATCTAATAGTTTTTTGGGTCATGTAACGCGAAAGAAAAATAATCGTACAGAAGTTATTTTTGCTTTTTCAGATATTCCTCCTGATGAGATATTAACTTCTGGAATACAGGATTTAGGCTTTAATACAGGAGTAGAAGATTATAGTGAAGTATCAAAAACTGATGGTTTTGAACAATGTTTTTTAGCTGAACAATTAATGACAAATTGTTTTGCGGACTATAATGAGATTATTATTAATCGATTCACCGATAAATCTAAAGCAAAAAAAAGATTACCAAATTATATAGTTTGTTATGATGAAATAAACGAATTAAGTATGAGATATGCTGAGCACTTTCATATACCAATTTTGTTTATTGATACTAAAAAATGTGCGTATCGAAATGCAGCTATAATAAAACAAAAACTTGATAATACAGTCGATCCATATAGCTTACTTAATAATATTAATGGTTTCTTCTCTTTCATTTGTGGTTTAAAGCATAACAGTGTTGTATTTGAAATTGCTGATAAAATTGATTGGCAAGAAACAATGTTAAATGCAATTAATAATGTTATAAAACATGTTAAATCAATTAGTGATATGCGAAAACTACTGATGATTATAGATTATATATATGAAAATGTTCCAAAATATTTTCAAGGAATACTTAAGTCAACTAATAATTCTAATGAAAATTATAGTGCCATTACCGATAAGTTTGTAAATTTTCAACAAAAAATAGATATTGTTAGACGAAATATTCAAGCTAAATTAAAAGGTATTCCATTGGCTAATAATGATGTAATAGAAGAAAATAATGAAATAAGACGATAAATGATAATAGAAATGATAAAGTGATATGTAGAATTTTGTATAAAAAAATAATTGTATTACTTTAATCATTTTTATTTATTATCATATCTTGTAGTTATAATGGTTCTCGTATATAATACTCACTTGAGATGTTTTGAATGAAAGAAATAATCGTTGACCGAAATGGTAAAAAGGGTATATTTTCTACATATTATGTAATGAATGATAACTTTTTATTTAGTACTAAAGATTTTAATATAGAAGACAATTTTGAAGAATGTTTTTACATAATAAAATTAGGATCAAATGTTCAGAATATACTATAGTGAAAAGAAAAATAATGAGTGGGTTAAGAATAAAGAATTTATTGGTGATTTTTATTCCCTTATGGATTTTATTGTTGATAACAAATCTAGTATCTTTTGTATAAGAGGTTTTAGTAGAGCAGTTATGGGAAGATTCATGCTTATTCTTAATAATCTAAAGGGTACAAATATTCAACCAATTAGATTTGCTAATGGTAATGATAGAATCAAAAAATTAAATCAACAATTAGAACAAATGGGTGAAATAACAACTGAAGATTATATGAGGACAGCAAATAGTGTTGTTGGTGAAGAAAGACATAAGACTCGTCAAAGAGTTATAAAGATGAAAAAAAGAGTTAAGTAAGAAAAGTAATTAATTAAAGAAAAAAGACGAGATAAATAACTCTCGTCTTTTTTACTAGATTTTTATAATAATATTTATAACAATAAAAAAACCTAACACTTGTTTTGTTAGGGTAAATATCAATGGAGCAATTGTGTATCTCGTTTGAGAAACATCAACCGACAAATGTAACTGAGATAAAACTTAATTACATGTTTATTATAGCACAAATTATTTAAAAATAAAACACCTATAAAATTCTTTAAAATTAAGAAAATCGGAAAATAGTAATCTTCCGATTAGTAAGTCAATAAAAAATATGACTGAAAATGTGGTATAATTAAATAGACGGATAAATAGTAATTTTTAGAGAGGGAAAAGTAATGAAAAAATTTAAAGAATTTTTTAAAAAACTAAATATAATACAAATAGTTTTATATGTAATTTTAATGGGTATAGATATTTACATATTAGGAAGTATAGACTTTATTGAACATAAGTTATATGGTGTTTTATTTGTTGTATTAAATACTTGTTTAATAACATTTATAAAATCTGGAGGGAAAAATAATAAATAAAGATAAATTACAATTTTATAGTTATTGATTTATAGTAATTTACCGAAAAGATTGTCA
>CAMJWT010000009.1:0-70431 GCA_946409545.1 uncultured Clostridia bacterium
TCAATTAATCCTTTTTTACGATGAATTGTTGCCCATTTACTATGTCCACTCATAACTTCTCCTACCCTATATATTCGATAATGATTGGTCCTAAGATCATCAATAAAAGTAATGGAATAAAGAAAACAACAGAGATAACACTAATTTTTAGTGGAATCTTTGAAATATAAGCACGTGTCTCTAATATTTTTGTTTCCCTTATATAACTTAATTGATTTTTTAGGGTCTCATTAATATCATTACCCATTATACTTGCTTGTTTAATATTTAATAATATATTTTTTATACTATCACTTGGAATTCTTTTTGATAGGCTATCAACACTATCAACAAATGATTTACCAATATGAACTTCATTAAGCATTCTTTGAAATTCTGTTGATAATTCCGATTCAACACTATTACTTGTAAGTTCTATTGCTGAGAATAAATTATTACCAGATTCAACAGATAAAGATAAAACTTCAAAGAAGAAAATAGCTTCTTGTTCTAGTTTTTTCTTTCTTCTTTTAATTCTTGAATCCAAAACAAGTGTTGGAATAAAGTAATAATATAAAAATACTATTATTGGGGCTAAAATATATCCCCATTCAATGAAATATAATATCACAAAAAACAATACAATGCTAGATAGTAGACGGAAATTCAAGAAATTTAACGTTGTTATTTTGGTCTTTCCTAAAAGCATTATCTTACTATCAATATCGTCATATGTTTTTTGATTATAAATTCTTCTTGAAAAACTATTTTCCATACTAATACTCCTTTATCCTAATTACTCGTTTTACGACGATGATATATACAATATATAAAACTAGTATTACAAAGATAATTAAGAAACCTAACGGATTACTAAATAAAGGTACAAAATAAGTTGGATCCAAAACATATATTAAAAGTACAAATATTAAAGGAACTAATACTAATATTCGATATAGAAATTTAGCAGGAGCAGATAAATTCTTTAACTCTTCTTCTAACTTTCGGTTATCAAAAATTGTTCTTTCAATTGATGAAAATACTTTAATAATATTTCCACCAGTTTTATTTAAAATAGTTAAACTTGTTGCCATATATGTTGCTATTTGCATATTAACACGTTTACTAAATCTTTTAAAAACAGTTTCCAAATCAAGTCCATAATGCAAATCACGACTAATCTTTTTAAATTCTTCTTTTAAGTTACCCGATATTTCATTTTCGGTAATATCAATTGTTTGCATAATACTATGACCTACTTTAAATGAATTATTCATAATCGTAACCGCTTTTAACATCTCATTTTCCATATCTTTTTTTACTAACTTATCTTTTCCAATTAGTAATAAATCAGGAACAAAGAAACCGATTATAAATCCTAAAATAATATTAGCAAAAGTAGCGTTCACAACATTATTGGCATTACTTAATAACAATAAAATTATTATAAACAAACCACATAATACTTTAATTGTAATATAAGTCATTGGATTACTGTTTTCAGGATCATCTTTATTTGTATATTTTTCATAATGTTTTGCATAATCTGAAAGGAAATAACTTTTTGATAAAATGCCATTTATAAAATCTCTTATTTTATGATAAATATTAATCAAATAGTCATATAGATTACTATTATCTTCTTTTTGAACATAATCATTTTTATTTAATCTCTTTTTATAACTAGATATTTTATTAAAATGATAATAGTAATATAAAGTAAGTAATATTAATAAAACTAAAATACTATTTATTATTAAAGCAAAAACTCTAACAAAAGACATTTTATCACTCCTTTCTATTCTTTATTTATATTCTTTTTACTAAAAACTCCTTCAAGGGTCTTAATACCATGATCAACAATCTTTGAATAAACTTTAGGAATACCTGGTAATTTAATAAAGTTACCATCGACTTCTCCTCTACTGGTTACACCATGTTGATGGAAAGTAAAGATTTCTTTAATTTCAATTTCATTTGATAAACCAACAATTTCACAAATACTTGTTATTTTTCTTCGACCATCAGATAATCTTGATGTTGTAACAATAATATCAAGGGCATTCTTAATATATTCACGAATAGCTCGTACTGGTATTTCCATATCTCCCATCAATACCATTGTCTCAAGTCTATTCAAGGCATCCATTGCACCATTAGCATGCAAGGTTGTTAAACTACCTTCATGACCTGTATTCATTGCCTGTAACATATCAAAAGCTTCACTACCACGAACTTCACCAACAATAATTCGATCAGGTCTCATACGTAGAGAGTTACGTACTAAGTCACGAATTGTTACTTCACCTTTGGCATCATATTTAGTCTGTCTTGTTTCAAGTGAAATAATATGATCACCATTAAGTTTTAATTCGGCTGCATCTTCAATGGTGATAATACGTTCATCTTTACCAATAAAGTTTGATAAAACATTAAGGATTGTGGTTTTACCAGAACCAGTACCACCACAAACGATAATATTTAATTTAGATTTAACACAAGCCTCTAAGAATAATGCCATATCATTTGTTAATGTACCATTTGAAAGTAAATCATTAATACCATTTAAATTATTCCTAAACTTTCTTATGGTTATAACTGGTCCATTAAGAGAAAGTGGTGGGATAATCGCATTAACACGGCTACCATCAGGAAGACGTGAGTCAACCATTGGATTAGATACATCGATTGTTTTTCCAAGTGGTTGAACCATTCTTTGAATTACTCTTAAAATATGATTATCATTGATAAATGATACACTTGTATCACGTACTAATTTACCATCTATTTCAACATATACTTCATCAGGAGCATTAACCATAATTTCTGAAATATTTTGATCGTTTAATAATTCTGTAATTGGACCATACCCATTTATTTCATTATCAATCATATTGAAAATATGACTACGTTCAATATTTGATAAATCATATCCAGTAAGTGATTTATCAATTTGACTATTGATATAATCTTCAAACATTTCTGTTCCTGGGATATTATTATCAATAACATTTTGAATTATCTCTCGACGAATTTTATCTAATAAGTTTTTATCTTTAAAAAAATCATAATCATTAATAACATCTACTTTTGATTCATTTAAATCAACTTGATATTCTTCAATTAATGATTTATTGTTCTTTTTCTTCTCCATCACTAGTTACCTCACACAATTTATTAGCGATATCAATAAACCACTTTTTATCTTTAGAATTAACAAAATCTATTTTTTTATTTAATACTAGAATTTTGCCCTCCATTATATATTTATCAATATTTCTTATATATAAACTATCTTTAATAACATAATTAATTTTACGATTAATTACATCACTAATATCTTTTTCATTAAAGAAATATTGTTTAGCTCGAAATGAATTATTTAATATTATTTCAACATTATCTCTTCCAATATTATTGTATATATTTAAGATTTCTCTTGAATTTGCAATATCAAGGGAATCATTACTTATCATATAAAGAATAGTATTAGCAAGATCATGACCAATTAGTGATATTGGTGTTGGAATATGACTATTATCAATTAAAATAACATCATAATTATTTATAAAGGAATAAATAACTTTTTCCACAAATCTTGGGGATATTTTATTTCCTTGTCTTTGATCTTTACATGTTGGAAGAACATCAATGTAGTCACTATATTTATATAAGTAATCTTTAGCATCAACAAAACGATTATTAGCAAGATCTTCTAAGAAGTTATATACTGTTTTATCTTGATGAATATTAAGAAGGGTACTAATAACACCATTAAATAAATCAAGATCGATTAACAATACTTTTTTACCTAATGTTTCATAAATACCTGCTAAATTAGTAAGAAAGATTGATTTTCCAACTCCACCTTTACCAGATGTAATAGAAATAATTTTAGCTCTTCTAAGTTCCATTGTTCCTCCTATACACAAAGTTTATTAATAACATTTTTATTTTCGTAGTTACCACAAAAATGATATGTTACAACATCTTTTTTGACGATGTTATTATTTTTTATACTAATAGAAATATTTACATAATTATCAGTAACATCAATATTAATTGTTTGATAATTAATATTAGCTTTTATCATCTCATCTATTTTTTCATTTTCTCTAATATCATCTCTTACAACAATTTTTAAAGTATCATCAATGATATTTCGATTATGATTATTATTATATTCAATCATCAATCTCGTAATAATCAAGAATAAGAAGATAATTAATACTGGTAATAAAAGAACGAAAAATACAAGTGATTGACCTTTATTATTCATCAATAATCCTTCTTTCAAGAGTAACTTTATAAGGATTTGATAATATTCTTTTCATACCAGGGGTCATTAGTTTAATTTTTGTTTCAAGTTTATAAGAATTAGTTGTTTCCTCTAAAGTTATCTTATATTCTTTATCACTATTAACATGGTTTCTAATTTCTGTTATATCTTTACCATTACTATGCATTTCCATACAATCACTCATAACATTTTCTAAGTGATTCTTTGCAAGAATGATATGACCAATATCAAATACAACAAATATTAGTAAAATGATTACAGGTAGAACAAGGATAAATTCAACTAAAGCTTGTCCTTTTTTGTTAATCACAATACCACCCCTATTCTAATATTAATTATACAATATATACATTTTAATTACAATAAAAAAGGAATGATTATCATTCCTTGTTTTTTAATGATTAAAAACCAACTTGAACTGTAGTAGGTTGTTGATTATTTTTGCTTCCATCTTCTTCGTCTAAATTATTTAATAAATCCATCATCTCATTACCAGCTTCAAGTGTTTCTTGTTGTGATGCTAATTGTTCAAGTGAGTAATTTTGAACAGCACTATATAAAGCTCCAATTGAATTAGAGATTTCATCTTGTAATTGTTTTAATTTATTACCTATTTCGCTCCATACATTAGCTATTTCTCCATTAACTCTTCCGCTTACCATAGCATCTGCTGCTAATGCAGCTAAATTTCCTGCTGTTCCAAGGCCAGTCTCAGTAGCATTATTAGCACCGTAACCATCACCTAATATTTGAATAGCATTTTGTAATTGCTCTGCTAAACCTTTATCCATTATATAATCCTCCTATTTCTTATTTTATTGACCATTAGCATCATTAAGTTCCATTTGATAATTAATTGTACTAATTGTCTTTGGAACATAAGTATCTAATGCATTAGTAATCTTTGTTAATTTTGTCAAAATTTTATCTAATTCTTGTTCTTCTTTTACACCAAAACCAGTCTTAGCAAATAACTCTTGAACATATCCGTCGCTTGAAAAAGCATTTAAAAATGCTTTAAGTGCTGCAACAACTTCATTTGTCTTTTTTTGACATTCAGTAACTTCTCTCTTAGCTTCTTCTAAACTATTATTTAACATACTACTTAATCCTCCTATCCTAATAGTAGCACAAACTATTTTACCTATCAATAAACTCTCTTTTATTTTTAATTTAGTTGACACAAAAAAAAACAGTATACTTGATATACTGTTATTTTTTTATAACATCACTCATTTGAGCTACGTTATTTTCAATCATTTTAATATTCAATTCATCTCTTGAAATAGATTCTTTTAAAGACGCTAAAATAGTAGCTTTAGTCTCAGAATCTAATCCATCAAGTTTGGTTGCAGCATCTTGATATTTTCTAATTCTATCACGTATTCTTCCAATTTCTGCTTTAGTATAATCTGACATATTATTATAATCCATTTTTCCCTCCTATTTGGCTTCATACCACGTACGACCATATTCTATATCAACTTTAAGTGGTACGTCAAGTTTATAAATATTTTCCATTACATCACGAATTAATGTTTTCATTATTTCTACTTCATTCTCAGGTACATCGAAGACAAGTTCATCATGTACTTGTACTAACATTTTACTATTTAAGTTTTCTTCATCAATTCTTCTTTGCATTTCAACCATTGCCATTTTAATAATATCAGCAGCGGTTCCTTGAATTGGTGTATTCATAGCCATTCTCTCACCACTACTTCTAATTAAATAGTTTTTATTATTAAGTTCTTCAATAACCCTTTTACGATTAAAAAGCGTTTTAACATAACCATTTTTATGAGCGTCTTCAACAATCTTTTTCATATATGTTGATATTTCTGGAAATGTTTCTAGGTAATTATCAATAAAGTCTTTAGCTTCATATAAGTTAATACCTAAATCTTCTGATAATCCAAAGCCACTTATTCCATAAATAATTCCAAAGTTAACAGCTTTAGCTTGTCTTCGCATATTTTTATCAACATTTTCAATTGGTACATGAAAAATATCACTAGCGGTTTTTGCATGAATATCAAGATCATTTGTAAAAGCATGAATCATATTTGTAGCATGAGACATATGAGCAAAAACACGTAATTCAATTTGCGAATAATCACTTGAGATAATAATACTATTTTCTCTTGGAATAAATGCTTTTCTTATTAATCTACCTTCTTCAAGACGAATTGGAATATTTTGTAAATTGGGTCTTTCACTTGATAATCTTCCTGTTCTTGTTAAAGTTTGATTATAAATAGTATGTATTTTACCATCACTTTTAATTTCTTCCATCAAACCAACTATATAATTACTTAATAATTTAGATAAAGTTCTAAACTTTAATATTTTTTCAATTATTGGATAATCAGCAAGCTTATCAAGAATATCTTTACTTGTTGAATAATTACCGTCTTTTACTCTCTTTGGATATGGTAACATCATTTTATTAAATAAAACATCACTTAATTGTTTAGGAGATGCAATATTAAATTCTACTCCTGCTAGTTCATAGATTTCTTTTTCTAAATTATTTATTTCTTTTTCAAGATCTTCTTTCATATTAAGTAAATAATTTTTATCTACTCTAAATCCAGTTTCTTCCATTTTAGCAAGAACATAAACAAGTGGAAGTTCTATATCAAAATATAACTTTTCCATCTCTTCAGACTTTACTTCTTCTAAAAGTTCATTACGTTTTTCATAAATAAATGAACTTTTTTTACAAGTATCTTTAACATAAATATCTAATTCTTTTTCTTTAATCGTTATTTCACTTCCAAAGATTTTATCATAGAAGTTAATATCATAATCATAAGTATTAGCAAGATACGCAATATCATTTTTTACATTTTTATTTAATAAATAAGCTTCTATCATTAAATCACGAACATTCTTATCAATACTTACATTATATTTATCAAATATTACTAATACTTTCTTTAAATCATATGTTGTCTTACTTGCTCCATCATTAAAAATATCACTATTTTCTATCAATTCAAAAGGAACATAATAATTATTTTTACTTGTAGAAATACTAACACCAAGTGGCTTCGCATCATGATAGTTATATCCAAGAACTTCAAGATAAAAACTATATTCTTTTTCAAGAATAAGTTCAGACAAATCATTAACTACTTTGTAAGAAAATTCTTTTTCAACTTTTTTCGTTTCTACTTTTTTTAACATTGAATAAAACTCAAGTTCATTTAAAATATTTACATAATCATCATTATTACCCAAATATTTAATATTATCTATGTTAGTATCAATAGGTACTTCACGATAGATGGTGGCAATTTCATAACTTAGATATGCATTATCTTTATCATTTTCTAACTTCTCTTTAGTTTTACCACTAATATCATTTATATTTTCATAAACGCCATCTAAAGAACCATATTTTTGTAGAAGTGATAGAGCAGTCTTCTCACCTATTCCTTTAACACCAGGGATATTATCACTAGCATCTCCCATAAGCGATTTTATATCAACCATCTTCTTTGGATCATCAAGTCCATATGTGTTTTTAAACTCTACTTTATCCATCATGATATAATCTTTAGTTTTTAATAATTTAACTTTGTTTTTATCACTTATTAATTGTAATAAATCTTTATCACTACTTATAATTAATCCTTCATAGTCATTACTTTTATCAATGACACTTGCAAAAGTACCTATAATATCATCGGCTTCATAATTATCAATTTCAAAATACTTTATTCCCATCGCATCACATAGTCTACGTGATACTGGAAACTGTAATTTTAATTCATTAGGTGTCTCATCTCTTTTACCTTTATAAACATCATATTTTTCATGTCTAAAAGTTTTTCCTTTATCAAAAGCTACCATTAAATATTCTGGTTTTTCTTCATCAATTATTTTATGTAACATATTGATGAAACCAAAAATAGCATTTGTTGGAAAACCTTTACTATTACGCATTAAATTACCATTATAAGCGGTTGCAAAAAAACTTCTAAATAATAAGTTATTACCATCAATTAGAACTACTTTCTTCATTATTTGTTACTCCATATTTTACTGTTAATTTATAACTATCAAATTCTCCAGTTGCTTTCATATAATTTGAATAATCAAAATCAATTTGATAAATATTTTTATCTTTATCAACAAAGATTATTATTGGATTGGTACCATCTTCAAGATTTTCTTTATAATTTAATATTTTAGCAAGATCTTTATTAGTTATTTCATATTTATAACTTATTAAGTCTGATCCATTTTCAACTTTTAATAAATATTTTGCATTTTTAATTATTTGTTTAATTGTATAAATATTAACTAATTCTTTATATTTATATTCAGATAATTCATAGTTTTCATCATCTCTAACACCAGAAAAAGTATAAGTGTTATCATTCTCTTCAATATAATAAGAATATTGATAATTATTATTTTCAATCATATCTGTTTTATAAATAATATCTTCTTCTTTAACAGGAGGTACTTTAACTTGTTCTCTTGTTGTTCGTATAAAATATATTAATAAAGCAAAAAAGACAAAATAGAAACCAAAGAATAAAATCATTCTTCTTTTTTTAACATCTGGTTGTTCTTTCCAATCATTATAATTTTTAAACATTTCTTTTAATTTCTTCATACTTACTCCTTATTAACAACCATTCCTGTTTTAAGATCTTTTTCACCATTTAAGAAATCAATAATATGCATTTTCTTTTTACCTTCTTTTTTTAGTTCATCAATATATATTATTCCATCACTACATTTTATTCCTAAAGTCTTTTTATCAAGAATAACTAATTCTCCATTAACTTTATTATTAAATTTATTATTAATTTCATAATGTGTTTGATATATTTTATAAACTTTATTATCTAATGTGAAATATGCAACAGGAAAAGGATTCATTCCACGTATCTTATTAAAGATATTACGAGCTTTATCATTAAAATCAATTAATTCTTCTTCATGACTAATATTATGACATATTGTTACTTCATCCTCATTTTGTTTAATACGATCATTTGTTCCATCAAGAATTTTAGGAATAGTTTGAAGTA
Organism: uncultured Clostridia bacterium; assembly: GCA_946409545.1. GTDB lineage: Bacteria > Bacillota_I > Bacilli_A > RF39 > UBA660 > RUG12783. The sequence goes on from CAMJWT010000009.1 coordinate 9,334, forward strand.
ATAAATCTCGTCCTATTACTTTTAATTTATCATGAATAGAACCAACAGTATCCGACTCACTAATGGGAATTTCTTGTTGACTAATAATATCACCTGTATCCATTCCAACATCCATATACATAATAGTAACACCTGTTTTATCATAACCATCAATAACAGCATGATGAAGAGGTGAACCACCACGTAACTTTGGAAGAAGTGATGCATGAACATTAATGCATCCATATTTTGGACAATCAAGTATTACTTTAGGTATTATTTGTCCATAAGCACAAGTTACAATCATATCAGGATTTAAATCAATAACACTTTGAAATTCTTTTCTTATTTTTATTGGTTGGATGACCGGAATATTATATTTTAAAGCAAGTTCTTTAACTGGTGAAAAACTAAGTTTATTTCCCCTTCCAACTTCTTTATCAGGTTGTGTAACAACCGCAATTACATTTGTCTTTTCAATTAATCCTTCTAATACATCTAAACTAAATTCAGGAGTACCCATAAATATTACTTTTAAATCTTTCATATTCATATAAATCACCAATTTAATTTTATCAAATTTATGTAACAAAAAAAAGAGTTAAAAACTCTTTTTATTGTTCGCCAAAATATAAAATATCAACAACTGCACGATATGTTGTTTCATTTGGTCTTTTATATTGATAGATAGAATAAACAGAAGACATTGTATTGGTTTTATAATACATTCCTGTTGATCCACCACCATCAAGATTAACAACAATATTACATCCAAAGGTATCATGCATATCTTTATGATGAGTATCCATAGCACTAAAGTATCCTGTAGCTAAGACGAAATTATTTTCATCAATTTGACATAGAGTTGTACGTGGATCACTTCCACCACCAGTTTGCCAATTACCAGTTACAAAATGAGTAACACCCCAGGCATTTCTTGCCCCATTACTTTTTAGCCATTCCATCATCGTATTAGCATCACTTGATGTTTTATTTATTAGTTTACCATTTTTGTCTATTGATAAAGTACCATAAACAACACTTCTTCCATCAGCCAATTGCGTCTTATAGTGATCATTTACTACTAAATTACCTCTTGTAGCAAGAACGGGAATATTATCTCTTCCATTAATTGCGAAACCACCATTAGTACCAATCATACCTTTATTTTGATAGCCATAATTTTTTATTTCATAATCAAAGTGACTTGGTTTCGTTCTTGTATTAAATCCACTATTACCACAATTTAATTGTTTATAAGCATCTTTTACCCATATTAAGGAATAAAATTTATTATCTTTAGAAATCGTTTTATATTTTAAAGTTGCACTACTATAACTCTTATTTTCTAGTACGTTATATCCACTTGGAACATGTTGTGTTATATCATAACCACTTGATTCTTTTTTCCACATTGCATATAAAGTTAAGGTATTATTTTTAATTCCCCACTCGCCATTAGTATATTTCCAAGTTCCACTCCAACCTGTCCAATTATAACCATCATCACTTCCAGAGCTATTAGTTGTCCAACCACTAAATTTATAACCAGTTTTAACAAAACCATTATTCTTAATTGAACAACTTTCATTCATCTTACAAACATGACTAGATACACTTCCACTTGTTGCCCCATTGCCTTTATAATTAATCGTATATTCATTAGAAGTATCTTTTGCCCAATGTGCATATAAAGTTATATCACTATTTATATTAACGATTGTTGATGAAATGATTTTTGTTCCACCACTCTTTTCCGTGTACCATCCTTTATATGTATAATTACTTCTTGTTGGTGTTGGCAATTCACCATATTTATTACCAACCGTAACTGTCTTACTAGTTGGTGTTACACTACCACCATTTGGATTAAAAGTGACTTTATAAGTTGTCACTGGAGTTTCACTTTTTTTAACTGTAATTTTACAAGTTGCGGATTTGTTATTACTTGTCGTTACCGTAATGGTAGCTGTTCCACTAGATACTGCTGTTACAACACCACTACCACTCACGGTAGCAACACTTTTATTACTACTCTTCCATGTAATTTCTTTATTAGTAGCATTACTTGGTTTTATCGTTTTAACAAGAGATATTGTATCTGATATATTTAGAGTTGCACTTGTTTTATTTAAACTTATACTTTCAACTGGTACTTCATTTACAACAACTCTAATCTTTTTCGTAACATGTTTACTTTTAACAATTATTTCAGTTGTTCCTTTACCTTTACCTGTTATTAAACCATCTTTTACAGTCGCAACACTTTTATTTGAACTTTCCCAAGTAATAGTCTTATATGTTGCATTTTCCGGTAATACTTTAGCTTCTATTTTCTTTGTTCCATTAACATTAATTGAAACATCTTTTTGTGATAATTCAATATCAGTATCAAGAGTTTCAGTATCAACTTTTTTTACTTTTACAGATGCGGTATCTTTATGAGAACCATCATTTGTTTCAATTGTTAATGTAGCATTTCCTGCTCCTACTGCTTTAATCTTAGTACCCGTAATAGTAATAACATTTGTATCACTACTTTTTAGTTTTACACCTTGATTCGTAGCATCACTTGGAATAATATCATATTCAATATTTTTAACTTCACCAATTGCTAGTTCAATATTATGTTCTAGAAGTTTTACTTCTTTCACCTTAACCGTCGTACTAGAACTATTTACAGTAACATTAACATAACCCTCTAGTCCATTAATCGTTGTACCAACAATTTGTGTTGTTCCAACACTTTTTCCAGTTACAACACCATCTTTAGATACAACCGCAACACTGTTATCTAAACTTTCCCATGTAACAGTATTATTAGCATTACTTGGAGTTATGGTAGCTTTAATTTTTTGACTACCACCAACATTTATTTTAATATCTTTTGGTGATAATTCTATTTTCTTTGGTTCAACTACTTCTTCGCGATCATGAACTGTTACTTCAACATCTTCATGAATTCCCGTTATTTTTTCACTAACAATAATATTACAATTACCAATACCTTTTGCTTCTATTTTTCCATTACTATCAACAATGGCAACATTAGGGTCACTTGTCATATATTCTATTTCATGCAAAGTTGATTCTTTTGGTGTAAGTTTAAAATTCAATTGGAATGTTCCACCAACAATTAAATCTACTTTTTTCGTATTTAAAGTTATACCTGTTATTTCAATATTGTTATCAGATACAATAACCAAACATTCTGCACTAATATTATTATATTTATCTAAGTAAGCCGTTATTGTTGCTACACCATTTTTCTTAGCTTCAATAAATCCTGTTAACTCATTAACTGTAACAATATCTGGTTTATCACTTTTAAATAATATTTTTCGACTACGAGTATTATCTGGTAAAACTTTAGCATTTAATTGAAAACTATTATTTCTTTTTAATCTTATTTCACTTTGAGACAAATTTATTATTTCCGGTTTATTTTCATACGGATTATCAATTATGCCAAATGTTGTAAGAGCAAATAAAACAACAAAAGCTATTAAAGCAAGCATTAATCCATAAGCAATTAATCTCAAAAAAAATCTTATTACTTTCATATAATCTCCTATTTTAATTATAACATGATTCTAATCTTCTACAATATAGAACATATCAGCAATGGCTCTTCCACCACCAAAACGCTTTTTAGCACTAGACATTGAACCTGTTTTATAATATAGTTTTCTACTTCCGCCCCCATCTAAGTTAGCAGCTCTAACACATCCATATCGACTTTTTAATTCTTTACCAATACCATATAGACTTAAACCGCCACCTGAATAAATAACAAAATTATTTTTATTAACCTGACATATAACCGTTCTATTCGTACTATCACGTCCTGAATCAGGATTTAAAAGACTTCCATCATTACCAATTGGTGAAACGGCATAAGCAAAGTTATTTCTAATACCATCTTTTTGCATTTCATTTTTTACTTTCATATTAGCATTATAATTAGTTGATGAAAAACCAGAATACATTTTTAAAATACCATCTTTTGTAATACCAACGGTTCCATAAATATTATTTGAATACTTTTTATTTTCAACATCACGTAATACTTTTCCTTTATTAATAACATAAGGAATACCTGGGGAGCCTCCCCACCCAGCCCAAAAGAAACTTCCATTAGTAGCAACTAAACCTTTCTTTTGATATCCATATGTACTTATTTCGTGACTTAATATAACTTCGGCCGTCTTTTCATTACCAAATGATGGAATAGCCGAATTAATTTGTTTATAAGGATCAGCTACCCATACAAGGACATAATCAGCACTTCCTACATTTTGAATACGATATTTAAGAGTTTTACTTTTATATGAAGCTATTTCTTTACCAATTTTATATTTACTATCATCAGTAATAGCAGGTAATGTATCTGCTTTAACGGTAATATTACAAGTTACAGCCTTATTATTAGATGTTTTAGCTGTAATTACACAACTACCTTCTTTAAGACCTTTAACAACACCATCCAAAACTTGACATATACTTGTATCAGAACTTTCCCAAGTAACGGTTTTATCAGTTGTATCCGATGGCGTTATTGTTGCCTTTAAGGTTACCGTTTCATTAACTTTAATTGTTTCTTTTTCTTTGTTTAAAGTTATTTTTTCAGCTTCAATTATTTTTTTATTAATATGAACTGATACACTTGCTTCAATACCATTTTTACTTTTGATTGTAACTGTTGCATCACCATCTTTAATTGCTACAATATTTCCTTCATTATCAAAAGCTAAAATACTAGTATCACTACTTGTCATTGATACATTTTTATCAGTTGCATCATCAGGAACAATTTCATATTCTATTTTTTTAGTATCACCAACATCCATTATAATATTATTATTAATTATTCTTATTTCTGTAACTTCGACTATTTTATTCATGACGTTAACTTGAATAATTTTATTAACTAATTGATTTTCTGATGTTACTCTAACAATTGTATTACCTTCACTAATACCTTCTAGTTCACCATTTTTAACACTCGCAATAGAAGGATTAACACTATACCATGTAACAGATTTATATTTAGTATCTTCTGGTAAAACTTTATAAGTAATGATATATTTATCACCTACGTATAGACTGATATTATTACTAGATAACTCTATATCTTTTTCATATATTTCATTGGTTTTACTATCACTTGATACTAAACCACTAATGATCATATAGATACTTATAAGTAATATGACAATGAATAATACCTTTATGCCAATATCCTTTTTCATAGCACTCCTACTATATTTATTTTAACTTTTTTTAGCAAATTAATAAAGAAAAAAGTAGACATTTTTTTGTCTACTTTTACTTATTTTTATTAATCATGAAAATATAACATATCAGGTAATTGACGATCTCCACCAAAGACTTTTTTTGGTTCTGACATATCCTTGGTTTTATAGTATAATTTTCTACTACCTCCACCATCTAAATTATATGGTTCTTTACATCCAGTTAAACTAATAATAATATTTCCACATCCAGAAACAGTACCACTTCCTGATAGTAATACAAAGTTATTAGTGTCATACTGACATATTTGTGTTCTATTAGCATTATTGGTGCTATGATCAATCGAAGTTGGACTACTTATTGCAAAGGTACTATGAACACCATCATCACTAAATGTTGATGCTGGTTTATCAACATATAATTTTAAATTACCTTTACTATTAACACCAACAACTGCCGCACTTGTACTACCATTATTCTTAGCAAATTTACCATGACTTCGAACGATACCACCTTTTGGTGTTCCATTAGCAAAGAAACTTGCATTTACAGCTACTAAACCTTTATTTTGTAAACTATAATTTTTTATCTCATTCTTTAAGATTGTTTCAGCAGGTAAAACACCTTGAGCATTTGAATAAGCAAGGGCACTTTCAAGTTGCGTCTTTGGATCAGCTACCCAAATAAGGATAATATCTTGAGACTTATATGAGAAAATACGATATTTAAATGTTGAACTACTATAAGATACTTTATTAGAATAACTACTATATTTACTATCTTCCGTAATAACATATCCTGTAGTTGCTGCTTTTTCAACAGTAACTTTACAAGTTGCCGTTTTTCCATTACTTGTTTTAGCCGTAATGGTAGCTGTTCCCGCCTTTTTACCAGTTACTTTTCCACTACTTGATACTGTAGCAACTCCCGTATCACTACTTGACCATGTTACGGTTTTATCGGTTGCATTATCTGGATAAACAGTTGCTGTTAATGTTTTAGAAGCATTAACTTTAACCGTTATTGATGTGTTATCTAAACTAATACTTGTTACTGCTACTGTTGCTTTTTCAACGGTTACTTTACAAGTTGCGGTCTTTCCATTATTGGATTTTGCTGTTATCGTTGCTGTTCCTGCTTTCTTACCAGTTACTTTTCCACTACTTGATACTGTAGCAACTCCTGTATTAGAACTTTCCCATGTTACTGTTTGATTTGTCGCATTACTTGGTGTTATCGTTGCAACAAGTGTTTTCGTTCCTTCTTCTTTTATTGTAATAGATGTTTTATCTAAACTAATTCCCGTTACTGCTACGGTTGTTGTAGCTTTTTCAACAGTAACCTTACAAGTTGCTGTTTTACCATTATTGGATTTTGCTGTTATCGTTGCTGTTCCTGCTTTCTTACCAGTTACTTTTCCCGAGCTTGTTACTGTAGCAACTTCTGTATTAGAACTTTCCCATGTTACAGTTTGATTTGTAGCATTACTTGGTGTTATCGTTGCAACAAGTGTTTTCGTTCCTTCTTCTTTTATCGTAATAGATGTTTTATCTAAACTAATTCCGGTTACTGCTACTGTTGCTTTTTCAACAGTTACTTTACAAGTCGCTGTTTTTCCATTATTACTAGTAGCTGTTATGGTTGTAGTACCTTCTTTCATTGCTGTTACAACACCTGTATTTGATATCGTTGCAACACTTTGATCACTACTCGTCCAAGTAATTGTTTTATTAGTTGCATTACTTGGACTAACTGTAGCTACTAAAGTTTTTGTTCCTCCTACTTTTAAAGTAATTGCTGTATTATCTAAACTAACACCTGTTACCGAAACTGTTGTTGTGCTTGATTCAACAGTTACTTTACAAGTTGCTGTTTTTCCATTATTAGATTTTGCTGTTATTGTTGCAGAACCTGTTTTAATTCCTTTAATTTTTCCACTACTTGATACAGTTACTATACTATTGTCACTACTTGTCCAAGTAACTGTTTTATTAGTTGCATTACTTGGATAAACAGTCGCTGTTAAAGATACTTCTTCTCCAACTTTTGTTTTTATACTATTTGTATTTAATGTAACACTTTGAACATCAATAATACTTGAGTTAACTGTCACTTTACAAGTGTCTTTCTTACCATTTACAGTAGTCACTGTTATGGTTGCTGTTCCTACTCCTTTAGTTTTAACAACACCATCTGATACTGTAGCAACAGTCGTATTAGAGCTTTCCCATGTAACTTTCTTATTTGTTGCATTACTTGGATTAATTGTTGCAATTAAATGAATTTCATCATCAACTGTTGTATTAATAGCATTAATATTTAAAGATACTGATTGTACTGGTACATTATCTGCTTTAACATTAACTGTACAAGTTGCTGTTTTGCCATTACTTGATTTTGCTGTTATCGTTGCTGTTCCTACTCCTTTAGCTACTACTAATCCATCTTTTACAGTTGCAACACCAGTATTAGAACTTGTCCATGTAATAGTTTTATTTGATGTATTAGTTGGAGTGAACGTAACTGTTAAAGCATCTTTTGAACCAACGATTAAATCTAATGTTTTCTTATTTAAAGATATACTTTGTGCTTCTACATTAGAAACTGTTACTTTTATTTTTTTAGAAATATTCTTATGTACTGTTGTTACTGTTACCTCAGTTGTTCCAGCACTCTTTCCTTCAATTAAACCATTATTGACAGAAGCAATATTAGGATTACTACTAGACCACATAACACTTTGATAAGTTGCATTTGAAGGTACAACACTTGCTTCAACTTTCGTTGTTCCACCAATTGTTAGATTAACATTTGTTTTTGATAAATTAATATCGGTTTCATCAATGATACTACTTACATTATTAACTATGACATTAATAGTTGCTTTATAACCACCATCATTAGTTCTAATTGTTACTTTAGCCGTACCACTTTCCATTGCGATAATCTTATTACCATCAACTTTAACAATACCATTATCGCTACTTGTAATAGTTACTCCTTGGTTAGTTGCATTACTTGGTTTAATTGTATATTCAATTTCAGCACTCTTACCTACATCTAAAGTAATATTACTATTTTTAACACTTATTCCAGTTACACCAACTACTTTATCAGTTACCGTAACATCTATTAATTTTTCAATACCATTAACTGTTGTTGCAGCAATCTTAGTACTTCCAACTTGTTTACCAGTTACTACACCTTTACTATTAACTGTTGCAATACTTGTATCAATACTTTCCCAAGTTACACTTTGATTAGCTTTTGCTGGCTTAACTTTGGCACTTATTTGTTTACTACCATCAACATTAATAGTTACTTTTTGTGGACTTACTTCAAGACCGGTTGGATCTACAACATCATCATGTATATCATCTCCAGGGTTATCTTCACTACTAAAGACTTTTACTAGAGCCGAGTCTTGAATTCCTGTTACTTTATCAGATACTGTAATATAGGCTTGTCCTTCTGCTTTTGCTTCAATCATACCTAAATTATCTATTATTGCAACTTCTGGATCACTAGTCATATATTCAAATTCATGAAGAGTTGCTTCATGAGGAGTATATTTAAAACTAATTTGATATTTCTTTCCAATTTGTAAATTAATATTTTTAGGATTTACGATTATTTTTTCAATTCGAATATTATTTTCAGAAACAACTACTAAACATTCTGCTTTAATTTTTTCGTTTGATTCTAAATAAGCGGTGATTGTAGCAATACCATTCTTTTTGGCTTCAACATAACCCGTTACCTCATTTATAGAAACAATATCTGGTTTATCACTTTTATATTTTACTTTACCACTACGTGTATTTTCTGGATAAACTTTACTTGTTAATTGAAAACTCTTATTCTTTTTCAATCTTATCTCGCTTTGCGATAAACTTATTAATTCAGCTTTTTTATCATAGGGACTATCAATAACACCATATGTTACTAATCCAAAATAAACAACAAAGCCTAAGATACCAATTAATAATAATATTGATATCAATCTTAAAAATCCTCTTATTATTTTCATACACTACTCCTATTTTAATTATATCATCGATTATAATATCTACAATTATTTTAAAAATTTTATTTATATGTTTACATAATAAAAAAGTGATAAAATATCACTTTTTTTATTTATTAAGGTATTAATAATTTTATCAATTATCTTCAATAATATCATCAGAAGATGTTGAAACTTCTTCTTTAACTGTTACATTACAAGTATCTATTTTTCCATTATATGCTTTTACCGTTATAATAGCAGTTCCTTCACTAACACCTTTTACAATACCATTGGCATTAACTTTTGCAATACTAGTATCACTACTTTCCCATGTTACATTTTGATTTGTTGCATTAAATGGATTAAAGGTTACATGTAATTCTTTTTTTTCACCAACTTTCAACAATAGCTCGTTGTTATCTAAAGATATACTATCTAGTTCTACAACTTTATTATTTCCACTTACTATAACTTCACAAGTTGCAGATAGTCCATTAACTGTTGAAGCTTTAATTGTAGTTTTTCCTACACCTATAGTTTCTACTACACCATCTGATACCGTTGCAACACTCGGATTAGAACTTTCCCATATAACTTTTTTATTTGTAGCATTATCTGGGTTTATTGTTGCTGTAATATAAATTCGATCATTAACTTCAGTATTAATTACTTGTTTATCTAATGTAATTTCTGAAACAGGAACTCTATTTTCTATAACATTAATAGTACACAACGCCGTTTTATTATTATTTGTTTTTACAGTAATATTTGTTGTACCTACACTTAATGCTTTTACTAGACCATTATCAACAGTAGCAACATTAGGATTAGAACTAGTCCAAGTTACATTTTTATTAGTAGCGTTACTTGGAGTAACTGTTTTAACTAATACGAGTTCATCACCTACAGTAATATTAGCATTTTTCTTATCTAAACTAATACTTTGAACTTCTTGTTCACGAACTGTTACATTTATTTTTTTTGAAATACTTTTATATACACTTGTAACGATAACATCCGTTTTACCGATTCCTTTTCCTACGATTAAACCATCTGATACTGTTGCAATAGATGAATCTTTACTATTCCATAATAAACTTGTATAAGTTGCATTAGATGGAATAACATTAGCATTTATTTTATCAGTTCCACCAACAATAATATCTACATTATTTTTAGATAAATTAATATCTTTTTCTTCAATAATTCGAGATACTTTATTAACTATTACTTTAGAAGTATCTTTATATCCACCATCAAGGGTTTCAACTGTTACTTTAGCTTCACCACTTTTTATAGCGATTATTCTATTTCCATCTATTCTTATTATTTCACCATTATTTGTTGATATTTTAACACCTTGATTGGTAGCGTTTGATGGATTTATTTTATAAGTTAACTTTTTACTATCACCAACATTCATTGTTATATTCTTATTCGTAATATTAATACCTTTAACTTTAACTATATCGCTAGTTACTTTAACTGTAATGAAATCTTCTATCCCATTAATCGTTGTAGCTAATATTTTAGTTGTTCCTTCTTTTATTCCTGTTACTACTCCTAAATCAGATACCATTGCAATATTACTATCCATACTTTCATATGTAATATCACTATTAGCTCCTTCTGGAGAAATAATTGTTTCAATTTGATTACTACCACCAATACTTACAGTCATATTTTTAGGTTTTAATTCAAGTTTCGTTGGAACATCTTCTTCTAATTTTTCATAAACATTTACTTCTACTTCTTGATATACACCAGATACTTTATCACTAACAACAACCAATGTTGTTCCACTATTAATTGCTTTGATATTACCATTACTATCAACTGTTGCTACTTTAGGATCTCCTGTCATATATTCTATTTCATGTAAAGCTGCTTCTTTTGGTAATATTTTATAATTAATTTTGTATTGATTACCAACTTGTAAATATACTCTTTTAGTACTTAAAATTATTTCTTCAATACGAATATCATTATCAGATACAATTACAAGACACTGAGCTTTAATATCTTTATATTTATCCAAATATGCAGTAATTGTTGCAACACCATTATTTTTAGCTTCTAAATATCCTGTTATTTCATTAACACTAACAATATTAGGTTTATCACTTTCAAAAATAATTTTTTTATTTTTCATATCACCTGGAAGAATCTTGGCATTTAATTGAAATGATTTAAACTTTTTTAATCTAATTTCACTTTGTGATAAAGATAAATCTTCTGGTTTCTTTTCAAAAGGATTACTTATTACTCCAAAAGACAATAATGAAAAACCTATGATAAATACTACGATAAATATCATAAAATACACTGATATCTTTTTAACTAATACATTATCAAATTTCATAATTAACTCCTACATTTTTATTATAACATTTATACTTATTAAAAAGTGAACAAATTATTGTTCACTTTTTTTACCATTTAATCCACATATTAGTTAGTTTTCCATCACCATTTGCATATATTACATTTCGATAATATGCATCTTGATGTTCAGGATCAGTACAGTCACCATTACGACAATTTGTTGAAGGATTAGGAGGATTCTTTTTAGAAATTTTGTTTAAACCATTACTTAATGTATAAATATAATCATCATCTATTCCGATAATTAATTCATCATGGCCAAAAGGAATACCTACAATATTTTTCTTATCACGATCATAAGAAAGTAAAACGTCACCTACTCTTATTTTATCTAGATTACCTCTTACAGGCGTTGGACTATTAGAATAAGCTCTTCTAATGCCATTAGTATTAAATGGCCAATTCATAAATCCCGTACAATCCATACCATTTATATATCCATTTTTTCGACAACCCCAAGAGTTAGTTTTAGTTCCAAAATGTAATCCTGCCGTATAAATATTATTTCCACCAGTTCCTTGATAAGCAATAACATATGGAATATTACCCATTAAGAATCTACCAGCTTCGACAACCCCTGCTCTAGTTCCTCTTCCTACTTTATTAATAATACTATTCAATTGATTATTTAGTTTATCATTTTCAGCATCACTTATTTTTCCACAATAACCTGATGAATATAATGGAGTTCCATTATTTGGTTTAAAATGATATGGCAATTTATCTGTTATAGAACATTTAACAGTCTTCGTTCTTCCATCATCAAGAGTTAAAGTAACTTTTATATTAGTATATCCTCTTGTAGCATTCTTATAAGCATTTTTACCATCTACTTCTTTACCATTTAAATCCCATCTATATTTTTTTACGACATCTAAATTGTCACCAGTTACTTTTGCTGATGTACCATCAGTATCTACTTTTCCACTACATTTGAAATTATAATTAATTGGTTTAACAACAACAGTGCATGTTGCATATTTGTTGTTATTAGCTTTAGCAATGATTGCAACTGTTCCTGCTTTAACACCTGTTATAACACCATTATCTACTGTAGCAATACTATTATCACCACTTATCCATTCAATACTTTTATCAGTGGCATCACTTGGATTAATCGTAGCTGTTAAAGTTTCTTTTGCTCCAACTTTAATTGAAAGTGATTCTTTATCTAAGATAACTTCACTTACTTCAATAATAGGTTTTTTTACAATAACTTCACATGTTGCTGTTTTACCATTATTTGATTTAGCAGTTATTATAGCATTACCTGCCGTTAACCCTGTAACATTTCCATTATCAACTGTAGCAATATTACTATCACTACTTTCCCAAGTAACAGTTTTATTAGTTGCATTAACCGGTAATATTGTTTCTCTAATAGTTGCACTGTCACCTTCTATTAATACAAGAGATATCGTATCTAGAGCTATACTATTTACTTCAACAGTATTATCATCACTACCTGTATTATCACCAGTATTACTTGGAGTATTATCAAGGAATAATAATAGTACACATAAAGCTATTAAAACTATAAAGATAATTATCGCTATAGAATATTTCTTCATACACTTCTCCTATTATAATAATAACATTCTTTATAAATTTTAATAACAAAAAACAAATATAATTTATTGTTATTTACAATATTTATTAATACAACTTTTTAAAGAATATTGTATAATTAAAATATGGAGGATAAATGGAAAAGATAAATGAAGCTATTATACTCTTAGGAGGTATGGGAACAAGAATGTTACCATATACCAAAACAGTTAGTAAAGAAATGATTCCTATATATGATGTACCTAATATTCATCTAATTGTTAAAGAATGTCTTAATAGTGGTATCAATAGAATAATCTTTGTTATAACTAAATATAATCGAAAACTTATTGAAAATTATTTCACTACTAATAATTATTTAAATAATTTTATTAAAGGTAATAAAGAAAAAGAAAAGTTATTAGATGATATCAACGAAATAATAAAAAAGATTAAATTCAGTTATGTTTATCAACAAGAAAGAGGCACATATGGAGCATTATATTCAGCAAGAAAATATATTAAAGGAGAAGCTTTCGCTCTTTTATATGGAGATGATTTATTTGATAGTAAAACCCCAGCTATTAAACAATTAATAGATAAATACAATAGTGAACAAATAATGAGTATGGGAACAATTGATACCAATAAAGATAAAGTTGGTATTGTAAAAAAAGATAATAAAAATTATTTAGTTGATCTAATAAGAAGTGATAAAGATATAAATGAAATAATAATTGGTAGAATGATTCTTTCTAAAGAAGTATTTAAAATTCATAAAGATTTAAAATATTCAAGTACTAATGAATTATATTTACCACAAGCCCTACTTCATCACCTAAAAGGTAAAGTAAAATGTTATCCAATTGATGGAAAATATTTTAATATTGGTGATAAAATAGGATATATTAAAGCAAGCATTAATTATGCATTAAAATCAAGTTATAAAGATGAACTAATTGATTATATAAAAAATATTTAGGAGGAACGATGGAAGATTGTATTTTTTGTAAAATTATTAAAGGAGATATCCCAAGTAAAAAAGTATATGAAGATGATTTAGTTTATTGTTTTCTAGATATTAATCCTCATACTGATGGTGATTGTTTAATTGTACCAAAGGAACATATTTTAGATTTTCACGATGCATCTGATGAATTATTAATTCACATTAATAATGTTATTAAAGATTTAGAAATCAAATATCACTTAGCATTAAAAAGTGATGGATTAACAATTATTCATAATAGTGGTGTTGGACAAGAAGTAAAACATTTTCATATTCACTTAATACCAAGATATGAATTAAATGATGTTGCTTTATCTGCAAAACGTGAATTAAAGAGTGTTGATGAAGTTTATGAAACAATAGAAAAAGAGTTTTTTAATTAAAACTCTTTTTTATTTTACTTTATGAAATTCTCTTAAATAATAATTATTATCAACTTTTTGAAAAACATATTGATACTTTTTAACGTTTTTAAAATCATCTAAATGTTCTTTAAAATATTTTTGATACATTTTTTCAAGTTCATCCATATCATCACTAGATGAAACAATATTATTAGTTATATCTTTATCATTAATACTATATCCATCAATTGGACTTCCTAATAAGAATAAGACATCAATGGTATATAAATCTTTTTCTTTTTTATATGAAGTAATATAGTAATCAATATAACCACTACCATAATACCCATGACCAGGATGATTATCATTATAAGTAAACTTTTTGGTATCTTTGTTGTAATAAACTAATACTTCATTATCTACTTTACAAATAATATTTTTATATTCTTTAGGAACAAAGCCATAAGCATGGCTAAAGTAATCATCAAACTTACTCTTATCTATTTCCCATTTTTTAGAATCTTCAAAATGGTTGATATCACTATCATCATTTTTAGATATATAGTTAAAAGCAAGATATAGAATACCATTCGATAGTTTATTACTAAACTTAACATTATCATATTCATATGATAAGGCATCAAGGCCATATTCATTGATAACATTTATCAAGAATTTTTTATTATTTTCTTCTGTTTCATTAATAACATTTTCGGTATCAGCTTTAATCTTTTTATCATAGATATAATAACAAGATAAGCACAATACTGTTAATGCTATAATAAATATAATTGTATTTTTAACTTTTGATTTCATTATTCACTCGTATTATTTTCTTTTTTTTCTTTTATTTACTAGAAGAATTGTTATAAAAACGGTTAAAGAGATTAAGATACCTACTCCAACACAAATTAAAATTAATCCTTCATTTGATTGAACTTTATTATCATCAACATTGTCTTTTTTCGGATTATCAGAATCCGGTTCTTTTTCTTTTATTGTATGATCAATAATACTACCATCTTGATCAGTTTCAACTATAAATGGATCATCATTCCGTTCAATAACCCATCCTTTAAGTGTAGGAATATAGTAGATATTCTCAGGAATAACTCCACAATATTTAACTTCATAATCTTTATTTGCTTCAATCGTTCCAATAGATTCAGATGATATATCACTATCATTAAACTCAACGGTTCTATATATTTTAGCAACTTTCTTAGCTTTAATTTTATAATTATCACAATTATGAGCAAATGAATCAAATTTACTACTTATTGGCAAAAATCCTGATATGCCATTATATTTTACATAATAATAATTAGATGATTCTCCACCTTTATCAGTAGATAACCAATAATTAGTAATCTCCGTATTCGAAGGAATATAACCTAGTATATTACTATCTTTAAAATTACCATCAGATGTTTTATAGATAGGTGCATTATTAATTGTAACAATCGTAATATCTTCATTATCTACTGGAGCCATTTCAAGAACAACTCTATCTTTATAACGACTAATATAACCTTTAATGCCCTTATATGATACATATAACCAATAATGATTATACTCATATTCTGGTTTTAATTTAACACCTTTAGGAATAGTACCAACTTTATTAAAAATTGTTGCTGGCCCAGAATATACTGTAATATTATCAAGCATTAAAGCTTGACCATAAACTTTATTTTTTTCTTCTTCATCAATTTTAAAGTCTTTAGTTTTAACTATTACATCTCTTGCATTAACATGACATGCGTCATATTCATCGTTAATTGTAACTAAATAAAATGTTTCCTCTTGAATATCTTGTCTAGCGTAATATGTTTCACCATATGGTAACAATTCTTTATGGTTATAATCATTATCTAAACACATTGCACCTTCAACATTTGATATCTCAATTTGAATTTCAGGAAAAGTAGGAGGGCCAGTATCAGCTTTAACATTTAATACTAATAATAAACTTAAAAACAATAATATATTAAATATTTTTTTCATCAACTGACCTCCTTTCTATTCTAAATTGGAATTATCATTATTATTTTGAATAGGTTCTACTTCTTCTTTTTTCTTTTTATTAACTAACTTAATAACAACAAGTATTGTTACTGCTATTAAGATACCTGCACCAACACAAATCATAATTAATTCTTCATTTGTTAATCCTTTTTTATCATCTGGTGTTGGTTCTTCCTTTGGAGTTGGTGGTTGTACATCACCAGGTTTTTCTGCTTTTACAATTTTAAAAGTATAAGTATGTGTTCCATCTTCATCCTTAGCTTTTAATGTAACAACACTATTATTTTTTAAATCTTCATTATTTAATACATCTACTTCAACTTCATTTGGAGTAACAACAAATTCTAGTTTTGTTTCTTCTTCACTTAACTCAACAGTATAAGAATACTGTGTTTTTGAAAAATCAATACTATGTCCTTTTATTTCTATTTTTTCTAAAGAAATTTCTTCTTTAGTATGATCAAATACTTCTCCTTTAGAATCTGTTTCGATGATATATCTATCCTCATGATCTTCAGTGATCCAACCATTTTTTGATGTAATATAATACGCATTCCATCCTTGACCACCACCACAATATTTGACATCATAATCTTTATTTGAGTCTATTGTTCCAAGCTCCTTGGAAATAAGTTTACCATTATCATCGTAATCAAGTGATTCATATACTTTAACAGATTTTTTAGCTTTTATTTTTGTACCATCACACTTTTCTGCAAAAGAATAATGATTATACACAAAACCATATTTACCATTATATTCAATGTAATTATTTCGACTATAATCTGTACCCCATTCAACTTTTAATTCTTTATTAGCTGGTATTGTATCAATTATTTTGGAATCTTTAGTAGTACTATAATCGAATTCATGATCAAAAATAGGTGTTTTATCATATGTTACAACTATTTCTGGTTCTATATGAACAACAATGGCACCACCTTCACTACTTATATATCCTTTTATGCCATTATATTCAACATAATACCAATAATCACCTAATTTGTAACTAGATTCTAATTTAGAATCTTTAGGAATAGTTCCTATTTCTTTATAGAAATTTTTAGATGGACCAGAATAAATTTTCATATCTTTAAGAGCCCATAATGCAAAAGGTCCCTCTTCTTTATCATCTTCTGCTGGTTTAAAGTTATCTTGTTTTACAACTACATCTGTCTTTTTAACATAACAAGATAAAACCTCTTTTTCATTAAAAGATAATTTATAATAATCTTTTATAAAGTTATCATCATATATATCAGTATTTTCAATATAACCGTAAGCAAGTTCACCATATTTAAGAGTTCTATTAACTTTAGATTCACTATCATAACATTTAGCTCCATCAGGATTAGAAACTTCCATTTCTAATTGAGGCAATACTGGTGGTCCCATATCAGCTTTAACATTTAAAACTAATAATAAACTTAAAAACAATAATATATTAAATATTTTTTTCATCTACTGACCTCCTATTCTAAATTGGAATTATCATTATTATTTTGAATAGGTTCTACTTCACTATTTTTCTTTTTATTAACTAACTTAATAATAACAAGTATTGTTACTGCTATTAAGATACCTGCTCCAACACAAATCATAATTAATTCTTCATTTGTTAATCCTTTTTTATCATCTGGTGTTGGTTCTGGTTTTGGAGTTGGTGGTTGTACATCACCTGGTTTTTCTGCTTTTACAATTTTAAAAGTATAAGTATGTGTACCATCTTCATCCTTAACTTTTAAGGTAACAACACTATTATTTTTTAAATCTTCATTATTTAATACTTTTACGTCAACCTCATCTGGAGTAACAACAAACTCTAGTTTTGTTTCTTCTTCAGCTAACTCAACAGTGTATTCTGTTTTGTTCTTGGCAAATCCGATATCATGTCCTTTTATTTCAAGTTTTTCCAAAACAACTGATCCCTCATATGGATCTTCACCTTTAGAGTTAGTATATTTTACGAAGTCAACATGAGGAAGATAATTTGATTCAGATACCCTATTATAAATCCATCCTTTTAATTCTGTTATATAATAGCCTTCTTCATCATAAAAATCATAACAATAAGATACAGCATATTCTTTTCCTTTGGATACTGTTCCAATCTTTGCTCTTTTACTACCTAGATTATCATATACATCTAAATCACGTTTAGCTACAATTTTACCACCAGAACAACCTTCTGCAAATCCATCCATTTTTCCAATTAATCCTGATGTTCCATTATAATCAATATAATAATATCTATCATAATCCGTAGACCAATTAACTTCTATCAAAGTATTTGCTGGTATTTCACCAATGACATTTATTTTTTCGTTGTTTTCATCATTTTGACGTTCAGAGCCAATTTTTTGAATATTTATGGCATACACTGTAAAATATTTTTGTCCTTGAATTTCGTTGTTGACAATAGCAGTTTTTTCACTTGATATATATCCACTTACACCATCATATGTTACATAATACCAAAAATCTCCCATACGATATTGCGTTTTAAGTTTTGTTCCTTTTGGTATTACCTTATTTAATTTTTCAAAATAAGTTGATGGTCCTTTGTACATCTCAACACCTTTTGATTCAATTACCATCAAATCAATTTCTTTTTCTAATTTATCTTCATTAGATAATTCATATTTTTGATTAAAAAAGTTTAAATCTTCAAGATGAATATAACAATATGCCTCTTCATTAGTTAAATCATAGTGATATGAATATTCACCTGCACCATAATTTTCTACTTCAATGACTGTTCCTTTAGCAAGTACTCTTTCTACTTCTTTAAAGTCCATATCTTTATAACATTTTGTGTTATCATTCTTAACTTCACCTTTTAATTTAGGGAAAGCAGGTGGTCCCATATCTGCTTTAACATTTAAAACTAATAATAAACTTAATAATAATAAACTATTTAATATCTTTCTCATTTTCTTTCTCCTCTTTCTTTTCTTTTGTATTTGTATTTTTATTTTTATTTACTACTACAATAATAACTATAACAATAATAATAACTGCTAAAATAGCTAGTGTAATCCATGTTCCATCCCCTTCTGTTTCGGGATAATATGGGGCAGCTACATCTAAAAATCTCATAATTCACCTCCTTAATAAACAATTTCATTTATTAATAACCCTAATAAATATGAACTAGCATTTAATATTAGTGATAATAAAAATCCATTTATTTTTCTTCTCTTTAAATATTTATGATATATTAATCCTTCCACAAATAATGTTAATATTTCTAAAATTAGTAAACTTATATTTCGAGTTTTTAATCCATGATAATAATTAAAATATACTGGTATACTAGATACTATTGGATTTGTTAAACAATTTGCAAGAAAAATGTTTAATAAATCTTTTTTTCGATAACCAATAATAATAGCAATACCGCACTCAATAATAAGTGTTGAAACTAAGCATATCACCATTACTTTAGGAAACTCAGCTATTGTCATTTTTTAATTCCTTACATACTAGATAAATAGTAATAATAATTATTAGTAAAATAATACCAACGCCTACGTAGAATAATAATTCTTTATTTTCTAAAAAATAATTTTGAAAATACCACTTAACCATTACTACTACCTTCTTTCTTTAAGACATAAGATAATGCTAATGAACATGCAATAGATAATATAGCAATCATACCAATATTTACATACATACTAGGTATCTTTATAAAGAAGATTGGTGCTGTTCCTAAAAATAAACCTATTGTTGTAAGTCCAAAAGCAAGTCCTGGCGATTTCTTTAATTCCGATACTAAGATGGCAAGCGTAATCGACATTGTCATCGAAAAGAACATAACACCTATTAGTGATACAATCATTAATTTATCACCGATTGCTAAGAAAGGTATTGCAAGTAAGGTACTCCATATACCAACTTTTCTTATACCATACAAATCAGATAAAATTCCGCCTAAAGCTTTTCCTAAACCCATAATACAGAACAAATAAACCGTTTGTAATGTTGATTTGTTCCATGATGTTGGAATTCCATATCCCATATAACCTCTTATTATTACAACAAGAACTGCAATGATAATAACAATTCCAGGGGAAATACTTTTTTTAACATAATCAAATTTATTACAATTACTATTTTTTGCTGTATATGAATCAGCCAATAATATAAATGGTATCATCGTAAGAATAATTGGTAATAAATAGAATGCTTTTAAACTAGTTTTAGCAAGTAATCGACCTGTTATTACACCAAAGGATCCACCAGATACAAAGATAGCACTATGAGATAGTTTTCCTTTAGAATTACGAAGAGTATTCTCAGCACCTCCAACATGTAAACAACAATTACCAATACATATTATAAATAAAGGAATAAACTTGGATAGGTCAAAGATACTATATAAAAGAATTCCTATAAATAGTAATCCAACACCTATCATACTTACATTTACTTTTGGATGTTTATCATTAAATCTACCAATAAGACTTTGTGGTACAAAAGCAAAAGCATCATATAAAAATGGTACTAACCACGCAAGTGGTGAGTTCGTTATTCTTGATAAGTGAAAGAAACATACAACTTCGACAATAAAATGAATATAAAAATATAAATATCCACAAGCAATATTATCTTCACACAAAACACTTTTTAATTTTTTCACTCTAACCTCCTTATTAAATATATCATAATATTTAATTATTTACATTCACTATTAGCAATATTTTTTAATTTTTTTGCAATTGTTTTATCAGTTACATATAAATTTGTTGTAACTTTTGTTGCATCTTCATTATAAACTTTAACATACATACAAAGAGCTGATAAATAAGCTCCATTAATATTTTGATGATTATTATCAGGAACATATACTTCAATTTTATTATTTAAAGCTTTTTTAAAAGCATTACCATCATGAATAACATAAGTCTTGATTCCGTAATCTTTATTAATTTTACTAGCAACTTTTTCAGTATTACTATTCATTGCTTTTAAATCTTTTTCAAAATCAGAAGATTTTAAAGGCCAACTTGTTCTAAAATAAAGACGACCTTTATAATTCTTACCACCAATTAATTCTACGAATTTTTTGGTATCATCATAATATTTATTAAAATCAGTTCCTGCTGCTATAGCTGTTTTTTCTTGAAGAATAATAACATCAAAATTTCTAGCAAGAATATATTCTTTAAATGGTGATACTGTTCTTGTTGCAAAATAAGATCCATTTTTAGCCGTTATCGTTACATTTTTATGAACACCGATAAAAATTGATTTATCTTTGGCTTTAGTTTCAATTTTAGAACTTGAATTACTTAAATATTTACCTTTATAAGCAATATCGACAAAGTTAAAAGATGGTCTTTTATCTTTATCATTTGTTCTAAATGTTTTGCTATTTCCAACAATTAAAATTGTTAATGGATTTACTTTAATTTTAGCAGATGCTTTTTTACCATTATTACTTGTCGCTGTAATTGTTGCTTCACCAATTTTAAGTCCTGTTACTTTACCTTCTTTATCAACTTTAGCAATACTTGTATCAGAACTTGTCCATGTAACAGTTTTATTACTAGCATTAGAAGGTGTTATTGTTGCAACAAGTTTAATTGATCTTTTCGTTTTAACATTAACACTTGTCTTATTTAAACTAATACCTGTTACAGGTACATCTTTATTTTTATCCCAATGAGCGTAAATTATTACATTACTATTAATTATGGTATTTGAACTTACTTTTGTTCCACCATTCTTCTCTGTATACCATCCACTAAAGGTATAACCACTTCTTGTTGGTGTTGGTAATGTTCCATACTTATCTCCTCTATTTAATGTTTTACTAGTAGGACTTACACTACCACCATTAGCATTATAAGTTAAAGTATATTTAGTAGTTACTTGATTTTTAGAAACACTAACAAAACAAGTGGCATAAAGATTATTTGATGTTTTAACAGTTATAGTTGCACTTCCTTCACCAACTGCTTTTACTAAACCATTATTAACAGTAGCAACTTTATTATTACTTGTTTCCCATTTGATATTAGTGTTGGCATCAGATGGTTCTATCTTATAAGATAATGTTTCACTACCCCCAACCTTTAAGTTAATACTTGTTTTATTTAAACTAATATTTTGTGGATAAATGATTGTTTGTTCAGTATAAACTGTAACATTACAAGTATCATTTATATCTTCCTTACCTTCGATATATGCTGTAACAGTAGCGTATCCATTATTCTTTCCTGTGATATAACCATTATCATTAACTAGTACTATATTTTCATCACTACTTTTAAATTTAACGTTTTTAACATTTTCGTTTAATTCTAAAGTATAACTAGAACCTTTTTCTATGGTAATACTTTTTTCTTTAAAAGATATTTTATCTACTGTATTATTACCACATCCGACTAAAAAAAATAATGATAGTATTCCGATAATTCCAATCAATAAAGACTTTTTCATACTCTCACCTATTTTAATTATATAATTAAAAGAAATTATAAACAATAAAAAAACTAGTTAATTACTTAACTAGTTCAATTATTGACATTAATGCACCGTCTCCACGACGTTCATCTACTTTAAGAATTCTTGTATATCCACCATCACGTTTTTCATAACGTTTTGCTAGATCTTCAAATATTTTCTTAACTACTTCAGAATCATTATGAAGGAAGGCAAGTGCTGATCTACGTGAAACTAAATCTCCACGTTTACCTAATGTAATCATTTTATCAACTGATTTACGAACTTCTTTAGCTCTTGTATCAGTAGTTGTAATTCTTTCATTCATGATAACTTGTTTAGTTAAAGTAGCTAACATACTTCTTCTATGTTTGTTATCACGACCTAATTTTCTATAAGCCATTATTTTCCCTCCTAATCATTTTCTTTTAAATCAAGACCCATTTCTTTAATCTTATCAAGAACTTCTTTTAATGATTTCTTTCCAAGATTTCTGATCTTCATTATTTCGCTTTCATCTTTATTAACTAAATCTTGTAAAGTATGAATATTAGCTCTCTTTAAGCAATTATATGCTCTTACAGAGAAATCTAAATCATCGATACTAGTCTCTAATGCTTTAGTCTTAGAATCTTCTGTTTTTTCAATCATTGTTACTGTATCTTTAGCAGAATGTTCTAGTACTTCGAAATGTTTCTTAAGTACTTTAGCAGCATCTCCTAAAGCTTCATCTGGTTTAATTGCTCCATTAGTCCAAATATTTAATACTAATTTATCATAGTTTTCATTTTGTCCAACACGAGCATTTAATACTTCGTAAGATACTCTTTCAATTGGTGAATAAAGTGAATCAATTGCAATAACACCAATCTTATTAGTATTTAATAATTTCTTATTTTCTTCACTTCTTACATATCCACGTCCATTAGATACAGTCATTTCCATGTATAAGTGTCCACCTTTAGTTACAGTGGCAATTTCAAGATTAGGGTTAACGATTTCTAAATCACCATCATGAATGATATCAGATGCTAATACTTTTCTTTCACCTTCATCACAAGTAACATCAATATGAATTACTTTATCTTCAGTAGAATTATTTTTAAGTACAACACTCTTTAAATTAAGAATAATTGTTGTAACATCTTCATAAACTCCATCTAAAGTTTGGAATTCATGTTGAACTCCTTCGATCTTTACACTTGTAATAGCAGTTCCTGGTAAACTTGAAAGTAATACTCTTCTTAGAGCGTTACCAATAGTATTACCGAAACCTCTTTCTAATGGTTCAATTTCAAATTTTCCATAGAAATTATTTTCAATGTATTCAGCTACATTGTAATTAGGTTTTTCAAAGTCAATTCTTTGAGATACTTTTTCTTCTTCTTTCATGAAAACTCCTTTTCTATCCACGTGGGCGTTTTGGTGGACGACATCCATTATGTGGAATTGGTGTTACATCATCAATTGATGTAATTTCTAAACCAGCAGTTTGTAATGATCTAATAGCAGTTTCTCTTCCTGGTCCTAATCCTTTAACATATACTTCAACCTTACGCATTCCAAGGTCATAAGCTTTCTTTCCAGCAGCATCACTTGATACACCTGCAGCAAATGGAGTAGATTTTTTACTTCCTTTGAAGCCATTAGCTCCAGCGCTTGACCAAGCAATAGCATTACCTTCTTTATCTGAAATAGTTACGATTGTGTTATTGAAAGTTGCATGAATATGAGCAATACCTTCAGGAACATTCTTCTTAACTTTTCTTTTTCTTTGTTTGTAAGCCATTTTAATTTCCTCCTTTAACTATTTTGTTGCAGTTTTCTTGTTAGCAACTGTTTTACCTCTACCCTTACGAGTATGAGCATTTCTATTTGTTCTTTGTCCACGAACTGGTAGACCTTTTTTATGACGAACACCTTGATATGAATTTATTTCCATTTTAGTCTTAATATTCATATTAACTTCACGACGTAAATCACCTTCAACTAAATGTTCATTAATTTGATCACGAAGTGCATTTTGTTCATCAACAGTTAATTCTCCTGCTTTTTTAGTTGGATCAACTTTTGCTTTTTCACAAATAGTCTTAGCAAGATTTCTACCAATACCATAGATATAAGTTAAAGATATACAAATATGTTTATCATTAGGTATATCTACACCTTTAATACGTGCCATAATTCCTCCTCAATTACCCTTGTGTTTGTTTATGTTTAGGGTTTTCACAAATTACCATAACTTTACCTTTACGTTTGATTACTTTGCATTTTGCACAAATAGGTTTTACAGATGGTTTAACTTTCATTATAATCCCTCCATTACTTTCTATATATTATACGCCCACGTGTTAAATCGTATGGTGATAATTCGATTGTGACATTATCGCCTTCTACGATACGAATGGAATACATTCGCATTTTACCAGAAACGTAGGCTTCGATGATATGTCCATTAGACAATTCAACTTTAAATTTACCTGGTAAAACTTCTAATACTTTTCCTTCAACAACTATCGTATCATTCTTCGCCATTTAATTCTCCTGTCAGGATTTCATATCCATCCTTTGTTACTACTACGGTATGTTCAAAATGCGCACTTGATGAATTATCAACTGTTTCAATTGTCCATTCATCATCTAATATACATATTTCTCTACTACCATAAGTTAGCATTGGTTCAACTGCAATAACCATTCCTTCTTTAAGAACAGGTCCCGTATGAGGAAGACCATAGTTTGGAACATCTGGTTCTTCATGAACATCCGTTCCTACACCATGACCAACAAGTTCACGGACAACACCTAAATTATGCGCTTCCGCATAAGTTTGAATAGCATGACCGATATCACCAATTCTTGCTCCTGGTTTTATTACACTTAAACCTTCAAATAAACTTTTTTCTGTATGTTCCATTAAATATTTACGTTCTTCTGATATTTCTCCTACAGCATATGTCCAAGCTGAGTCTCCATGGTAACCCTTGTAGCAAGCTCCAATATCTAGTGTTATGATATCACCATTACGAAGTTTTCTATCACTTGGTATTCCATGAACTACTTCTTGATTAATACTTGTACAAATACTAGCTGGATAATCATTGTAACCTTTAAAGGAAGGAGTACAACCTTTAGAACGAATAAATTCTTCTCCTAAACGATCAATCTCTTTAGTAGTAATTCCTTCCTTTATAAATGGTCGTAAATATTTATGAGTTTGATAGACAATATTACCAGCAACACGCAAAAGTTCAATTTCACGTTTACTTTTAATACTAATCATTTATTACACCCTCTATCGCTTTAATTGTTTCAGTAGGATCTACTGAATCGATACTAACTAGCGCATTATTCTTTTTATAATATTCAACTAATGGATAAGTTTTATCAATAAATTCTTGATAGCGAACAGCAAATGATTCACTATTGTCATCACTTCTTTGATAAAGCTTTCCTCCACATTTATCGCACTTACCATCAACTTTTGGTGTATTAACACCAGTTAAAACATTGTAAGTTGCGCCACAGTTTTCGCATAAACGACGGCCTGTGATACGTTTTTCTAAGATATCTTTTGGAGTATCTAAATAAATGACAACTCCAAGATCTCTATTAACTTCTTTTAATATCTTGTCGTATTCTTCTGCTTGATTAAGATTTCTTGGAAAACCATCTAAGATATAACCATTATCTAAGTCTGGCATTCTAAGTCTTTCCCTTACAGCATCATATACAATATCATCAGAAATAAGTTTGCCACCTTCTAAAAGTGTTGCAATTTTATTTCCAAGTTCTGTACCGCTTTTAGCAATACCTCTTAAAATATCACCTGTAGAAATATGAATGTATCCATACTTTTCAATTAATAGCTCACTCATTGTGCCTTTACCAGCAGCAGGTGGCGCTATAAAAATGATATTTTTCATTAACGTCTACTCCTTGCTTTTTTGTAGTTTCTAGTTGCTAAACTTCCTTCTAATTGTTTATAAGTTTCAAGTGCAACACCTACAACGATTAGGATTCCTGTACCACCAATAGCACCACTGGCAGTCATTCCTGTTAACTTTTGAAGTACAATTGGAATTATTGCTAATAATATTAGTAACAATGTACCTGTTACAGTAATTCTTGATAGTACAAAACTAATATATTTTGATGTATCTTTTCCTGGACGAATACCAGGGATATATCCACCATTCTTTTGTAAATTATCAGCAACATCATCTGGTTTTAATTGTAAGAATGTGTAAAAATATCCAAACAAGAATATTAATACAATATAAATTACAAAACCAATTGGTTCACTATAATTTAAATATTTATTAACAAATGCTGTTAAATTTGGTTTGTTTGCAAAACTTGCTATCGTAGATGGAATACTCATTAAACTTGAAGCAAAAATTACTGGCATAACTGATGCTGTATTAAGTTTAATTGGTAAGAATGATTGTTCTCCACCATAACTTCCTGTTGTACGATTAGCATATTGTAAAGGAATTCTTCTTTCCGCTTCTTGAACATATATAACACCGATAATAATGATGAAATACGCAAGAACAAATCCTACGAATTTTGTAATTCCTAGAGCAATTTGACCTGCTGTTCCTGAAAATACGATAAGTTCTTTAAATGCTGTAATAAAAGTTGCTGGAAGTGATGCAATAATACCAGCCATAATCATTAAGCTGACACCATTTCCAATACCTTTTTGTGTTATTTGATCACCTAGCCATAAACAGAACGCAGTACCTGCTGTTAAGACTATAGCAACGTATAAATAACTTAAACTACTAGCATTTCCTAAGAACGCATAACTAAATGCATAACCTTGTAAGAATGAGAAACCAATACCTACATATCTTGTTATTTTATTTAGTTTTTGACGTCCTACTGGGCCTTCTTTTGAAAGCTCAGAAAAATATGGAACAATATCCATTTGTAATAATTGAACAATAATGCTTGCGGTGATATATGGTGAAACACCAAGAGCTAAAATACTAAAGTTCTTTAAAGCTCCACCACCCATTGCATTAAGTAACTCTAAGAATCCTAAATTTTTAGTGATATCTTGAGTACCAGGAACTCTTAAATTAGTTCCAACAATAAAAATTAATAATGCACCTAGGGTAAAATAAATTCTTTTACGTAAGTCTTTATTAGTAGGTGCAGTTATTTGCTTTAATGTAGCAAACATCTTAGATCACCTCTAATGTACTTCCTGACTTTTCTATTTTATTAACTGCTTCTTTACTAAATTTATTAGCTTTGATTGTTAATTTCTTTTCTAAAGTACCATTTCCTAGTACTTTTACTCCATCTAATTGATTTTTAAGTAATCCAGCTTCGTGTAAAATTTCTGGAGTTACTACTGCTCCGTCATCAAACTTATTTAAATCAGATACGTTGATAACTGCATATTTAATTTTAAATTGGGCATTAGAGAAACCTCTTTTAGGTAATCTTCTATATAATGGTAATTGTCCACCTTCGAAAGTAGCTGGAATAGATACACCACTACGAGCTTTTTGACCTTTTTCTCCTTTACCACTTGTTTTTCCTAAACCAGATCCAGGTCCACGTCCAACACGACGTCTTTCTGTTCTAGCTCCATTATTTTGCATTAATTCATTTAATTTCATTAGCCTAAAATCTCCTCTTTAGTTTTTCCACGTAATTCACATACATGATTTAAATCTTTAAGTGATTTAAGAGCATTCATTGTAGCAGTAGCTACATTTAATTTTGTATGTGCGCCAAGTGATTTACTTGATACATCCTTAATACCAGCAAGATCAAGTACAGCACGACAAGCACCACCAGAAATTAATCCAGCACCGGCAGGAGCAGGTTTAATAATTACACGACTTGCACTACTCTTACCTGTTGCTTCATGAGCAATTGTACGATTATCAATTAGATTTACTTTAATTAAGTTCTTGTTTGCAGATTGAATAGCTTTCTTAACTGCATCTTGAACTTCAGCTGCTTTACCAATTCCTAAGCCAACTGTT
Source organism: uncultured Clostridia bacterium (assembly GCA_946409545.1). Lineage (GTDB taxonomy): Bacteria > Bacillota_I > Bacilli_A > RF39 > UBA660 > RUG12783. The sequence continues at coordinate 38,356 of CAMJWT010000009.1, forward strand.
CCTTTTCTATCTCCAACAACAACACATGCTGAGAATCTTCTTTGACGTCCACCTTGTGTTACTTTAACAACACTTTTAACTTCAATTACTAATTCTTCAAGTGTTTTCTTGTTATTATCTCTTTCTCTTTTTTGCATAAGTGCCTCCTAGAATTCTAACCCGTTTTCACGAGCTGCGTCAGCTAATGCTTTAACGCGTCCATGGTATAAGTATCCACCTCTATCGAAAACAACTTTCTTAATTCCAGCTTTAGTTGCTTTCTTAGCAATACTTTCACCAACTTTTGTAGCTGCTTCAATGTTAACGTTTTTAAGCTTTAACTCTAGAGAACTAGCACTTACAAGGGTTACACCTTTACTATCATCAATTATTTGTGCATAAATGTTAGTATTTGAACGAAATACACAAAGTCTTGGACATTCAGTTGTTCCACAAACTTTATTAGTTACACGTTCATGTCTAATTTTACGAACATCATTTCTTGATTCTTTCTTAATCATCTTAATTCTCCTTATCTACTATTTAGCAGCTTTCTTTCCTTCTTTACGACGTACATGTTCATCTTTATATCTAATACCTTTTCCTTTATAAGGTTCTGGCATTCTTACTTTACGAACATTAGCCGCAAATTCACCAACTAATACTTTATCACAACCAGAGATTGTAATTTCTGTATTAGATGCTGCTTCTACTTTTAATCCATTAGGAACTTCCAAAATTACTGGATGACTATAACCTGCATTAATAGTTAATTTATTACCACTAACAGCAAATTTATAACCTACACCAATTATTTCAAGTTCTTTTTTGAATCCTTCTTTAACACCTTTAATTAAGTTTGTTAAATTAGCATTCATTGTACCATGAAGCATATTTACTTCATCAGTTTCAGATGTCTTAGTAAGTGTGATCTTACCATCTTTAACATCCATTTTAATTTGTTTTGCTAACTTCATTGATAGTTCGCCTTTAGGACCTTTAACAGTTACTAAACCATTTTCTTCCTTAACTTCAACACCATCAAGAATAGTTATTACTCTGTTTCCTATACGACTCATGTTAAACTCCCCTTACCAAATATAGCAAAGAACTTCACCACCAAGGTTTTGTTTACGAGCTTCTTTATCAGTCATAACACCATGACTTGTAGAAATAACAGCAATACCTAAACCGTTTAATACTTTAGGAATTTCTGTACTCTTAGCGTATACTCTTAAACCTGGTTTAGAGATACGTTTTAGACCTGTGATAACTCTTTCCTTATTTTTTCCATATTTTAATGTAATATCAATTGTTCCTTGAACATTGTCGTCATTTACTTTGTAATCCTCAATAAAACCCTCATCTTTTAAGATTTTTGCAAGACTTACTTTCAAATTCGAAGCAGGTACGCTAACTTCTTGATAGCGCATTTGGTTAGCATTACGAATTCTTGTAAGCATATCTGCGATTGTATCAGTTACTACCATAAATATTTATCCTCCTTCTACCAGCTTGATTTTTTTACACCTGGTATTTGTCCTTTATAAGCAAGTTCACGGAAACAAATTCTACAAATACCGAATTTACTTAATACTCCATGTGGTCTTCCACAACGAGAACATCTTGTATATTCACGAACTTTATATTTTTGTTTTCTATTTGCTTTAACAATCATACTTTTTTTAGCCATAATTTTCTTTTCCTCCAATTACTTTCTGAATGGAATTCCAAGTAATGATAGAAGTTCTTGTGCTTCTTCATTAGTTTTAGCTGTTGTTACAAATACAATATCCATACCACGTACTTTAACAACATTATCAAATTCGATTTCTGAGAAAATTAATTGTTCTTTTAAACCTAATGTATAATTTCCTCTTCCATCAAATCCTTTTGAACTAACACCACGGAAATCTCTTACACGAGGAAGACCAATAGCAATTAACTTATCTAAGAATGTATACATATTTTCACTTCTTAGAGTTACTTTACATCCAATAGCTTGTCCTTCACGTAATTTGAATCCTGCTATTGATTTATGAGCTTTAGTTATAACTGGTTTTTGACCAGTAATAAGTTCAAGTTCTGCTACTGCTGCATCTAATAATTTACTATTAGTTGTAGCATCTCCAACACCAATGTTAACAACAATTTTTTCTAACTTTGGTACTTCCATGATACTTTTATAATTATATTTTTCTTTTAAACTTGGAACTACTTCTTTTAAGTATTTTTCTTTTAGGCGGTTCATAGATTACCCTCCTTCCGATTAATCAAGCTTTTCGCCTGATTTTTTTGAAATTCTAACTTTTTTATTATTCTCTATAGAATGCCCGATTCTAGTAGGTTTCTTTTCCTTTGGATCAATAATCATAACATTAGAACGATGAATTGGTGCTTCGCGTTCAACGATACCACCAGATTCTTGACCGTTACCCTTTTGATGTTTTTTAACCATATTAACACCTTCAATGATTACACGGTTTTCATCCTTAAGTACTTTCTTAACCTTTCCTTCAGAACCTTTACAAGAACCAGCAATTACTACAACTTTATCTCCTACTTTAATTGACATAATTCATTCTCCTTATAGTACTTCTTTAGCAAGGGATACGATTTTCATGAAATCTTTTTCACGAAGTTCTCTTGCAACTGGTCCAAAAATACGTGTTCCGACTGGACTCTTATCATCTCTTATAATAACGCATGCATTGTCATCAAAACGAATTGTACTACCATCTGGTCTTCTAATTCCAAATTTTGATCTAACAACTACAGCCTTAACAACTTTTCCTTTTTTAATGGTTCCATTTGGAGTAGCATCTTTAACAGTACCTACTACAATGTCACCAACATTTCCGAATTTAACTTTGCTTCCACCCATAACACGAATAACTAATAATTCACGTGCTCCAGAGTTATCAGCAACTTTTAAACGGCTTTCTTGTTGAATCATATTTTTTCCTCCTTCATATTAGAGTTATAAAATAACTGCTTCTTTTACTATTTCTTTTAAATAGAAATGTTTTGTTTTTGATAATGGACGAGTTTCTACAATTCTAACTGTATCGCCCTCTTTTGCTTTGTTAGTCTCATCATGAACAGCATATTTCTTTGATGATTTAACACGTTTTCCATATAATGGATCTTTTTTATAAGTTTCAACTAAAACAGTAATAGTCTTATTGTTTTTTGCACTAACAACTTTTCCTGTTAATTCTTTGATTCTTGCTTCCATTATTTACTAGCCTCCTCTATCTCACGTTCACGTAAGACTGTTTTAAGTCTTGCTACTTCGTGTCTTAATTCTCTAATTCTTGAAGGTTTTTCTAATGAACCAGTAGCTTGTTGAAAACGTAAATTAAATAACTCTTCTTTAGCACTAACGATTTTTTCATTAATGTCTTTAGTGGATAATTCTCTAATTTCTTTAACCTTCATTCTATTCACCACCATTTTCTTTCGTAACAAACTTAGTCTTTATTGGTAGTTTGTGACTAGCTAGACGGAATGCTTCACGTGCTGTAGCTTCATCAACTTCTCCAATTTCAAACATAATTTTGCCTTCTTTAACTACGGCTACCCATTCATCTACGTCTCCTTTACCTTTTCCTTGACGTACACCAATAGGTTTTGCAGTTCTTGGCATGTGTGGAAAAATATTAATCCATACTCTTCCACCACGTTTCATATATCTTGTCATAGCAACACGGGCAGCTTCGATTTGATTTGCATTAATCCAAGCTCCTTCTTTTGCCATAAGACCATATTCACCAAAATGTAATTCTAGATTTCCTTTTGCTTTTCCATCATAAGGTAATCTATGTACACGTCTATACTTTACTCTTGCAGGAATTAAAGCCATAATTACTTACCTCCTTCAGATTTTGTAGGAAGTATTTCACCTTTGTAAATCCAAACCTTAACTCCAATCTTACCAAATGTTGTATCTGCTTCACTTTGTGCATAATCAACATCAGCTCTAATTGTATGAAGAGGAATAGTTCCTTCAGTGTATCCTTCACTACGTGCCATATCAGCACCACCAAGACGACCTGATACTGAAGTTTTAATACCTTTAGCTCCAGCTTTCATTGCATTCTTAATAGCACGTTTTTGTACCATACGGAATGAAGCACGATTAGTAATTTGTTTTGCAATACTATCTGCAACTAATTGTGCATCTAAGTCAGGTTTCTTGATATCAACGATTGAAACGAAAACATTTTCATCAACAATCTTTGATAATTCTTTCTTTAATTTTTCGATTTCTTCTCCACCTTTACCGATTAATACACCAGGTTTAGAAGAATGAATAATTACTTCAAAACGATTTTTATTCTTTTCAATTTCGACTTTTGATATACCCTTGTCTACTAATTTCTTATTAACATATTCACGGATCTTAATATCTTTATTAAGACTATCAGCGAATTTAGAGTTAGGAGCATACCATTTAGATTCCCAGTCTTTATTGATTCCAATTCTAAGTCCTATTGGACTAACTTTTTGTCCCATATAATATCCTCCTATCTATTAGTTACAGTCACTACAATGTGACTTGTTCTTTTATCTTTACGACCTACATGTCCACGAGAATCAAACATCATTCTCTTCATTACAGGTCCCATATCTACTCTAGCTTCTGAAACATATAATGTCTTTTCATCCATTTTGTTGTTATTAACAGCATTAGCTATAGCAGAATCTAAAACTTTTTTAATAAGACGACTAGCCTTATTATTATAATTATTTAAAATGATTTGTGCTTCACTAGCATCTTTTCCACGAATTAAATCAACAACAAGTCTTGCTTTAATTGGGGAAATACGAACCATTTTTGCAGTTGCTTTAGCTTCCATCATTTATCCTCCTACTTCTCTTGACTATTACCGTGGCCACCGAATTTACGAGTAAGTGAGAACTCACCTAATTTATGACCAACCATGTCTTCTGTTACATATACAGGAATAAATTCTTTTCCATTATGAACAGCAAATGTATGTCCAATAAAGTCAGGATAAATTGTAGAACGGCGTGACCAAGTTTTAATAACTTCTTTTTTACCTGTTTCATTTAATGATTGAACCTTTTTAAGTAATCTTTCGAATACATAAGGTCCCTTTTTTAAACTTCTTGCCATATTAATTATTCCTTTCCTTATTTACTATTACGACGACGAACGATTAATTTGTCGCTTGCTTTCTTAGTTCTTGTCTTATATCCAAGAGCTGGTTTACCCCAAGGTGTAACTGGTCCCTTACGTCCAACTGGAGCACGACCTTCACCACCACCATGTGGGTGATCATTAGGGTTCATAACAGAACCACGAACTGTAGGACGAATTCCCATATGACGAGTACGTCCAGCTTTTCCTAAAGAAACAAGTTCATGATCAGCATTTCCTACTTCACCAACTGTTGCATAACATTTTCCTAATACTTTTCTTTGTTCACCACTTGATAAACGAACCATAACATAGTTATCTTCACGTCCTAAGATTTGTGCAGATGAACCAGCACTTCTTGCAAGTTCTCCACCTTTTAATGGACGAAGTTCAATATTATGAATTACCGTACCAACGGGAATATTCATAATTGGTAATGCATTACCAATTTTAATATCAGCGTTTTCACCACTAACAATTTCCATACCAACTTGTAAGTCTTTTGGAGCAATAATATATCTTTTTTCACCATCACGGTAATTAATTAATGCAATGTTAGCAGTTCTATTTGGATCGTATTCAATACTAGCAACACGTCCAGGAACATCATATTTATTTCTTTTGAAATCAATAATACGATATTTTCTTTTTTCGCCACCACCTTGATGTCTTACAGTGATATGTCCTTGATTGTTACGACCACCATTTTTCTTCTTAATTACAACTAAACTTTTTTCAGGAGTAGACTTTGTAATTTCTTCATTAACTAGTGAACTCATTTGACGTCTAGCTGCAGTAACTGGTCTAAAGCTTCTAATTGCCATCTTTAGTCCCTCCTCTACTTAATTTCGATAGTCATACCTTCGGCTAATTTAACCATAGCTTTTTTATATTTGTTAGCTAATCCAGTATAACGACCTACTCTTTTTTTCTTTGGTTTTGTATTTAATGTAGATATTTCTACAACTTTTACTTTAAATATTTTTTCAATTGCATCTTTAATTTCTGTTTTAGTAGCACGTGGATCACATAAGAATGTATAAACTCCATTTTGTTCATCAGTTCTACTTTTTTCAGTAATTAAAGGTGCTTTAATAATTTCTAAATACTTAGTATCCATTATTTATAAGCCTCCTCAGTCTCTTTAAGAGCCTCACGAGAGAATAGAAGAACATCTGCATTAACAATATCAAGTACATTTAATTCAGCTGGTTCCATTAATAAAACATTGCCTAAGTTACTTGATGCTAAAATAACGTTTTCAGAAAGTTCATCAAGAACGATTAATACTTTCTTATCATTTAATTCTAATTTTGTTAAAGCATTAACAAAATCTTTTGTTTTATTGCTTTCAAGTTCAAAGTTATCAACAACAACAATGTTCTTTTCCATAGCTTTGTAACTTAAAGCACTCTTCATTGCAATTCTTCTTTCTTTACGATTTGTCTTAATTTCATAATTTCTAGGTTTTGGTCCTAATGCGATACCTCCACCTCTCCATTGTGGAGCACGAATAGATCCTTGTCTTGCACGACCAGTACCTTTTTGTCTCCAAGGTTTACGTCCACCACCAGCAACTTCACTTCTAGTCTTAGTTGAATAAGTACCTTGACGAAGTCCAGCACGGCAAACGATAATTGCATCTGTTAATACCTTATCGTTAGGTTCAATCCCAAATACTTCTTTATTTAATTTTAAGTCCTTAATCTTTTCCATAACTATTTCTCCTCACAATCCTTTTAGTTTTGTGATTCCAAAGAAGTTTCTTCATTAGTTTCTTCTTTAACTTCTTCTACAGTTTCATTAACTTCTTCTGTAACTGGAGCTATTTCTTCATAAGAAACTAATTCCATAGGAGTATTTGATTTGCCATTAGCTTTAACTCCTGATTTAATAATAACTAAAGATTTCTTTGGACCTGGGACATTACCCTTAACTAAGATAACATTATCTTCATTCATAACTTTAACTATTTCAAGATTTTGAATAGTTACTTGTTCGTTACCCATATGACCTGGTAACTTCTTTCCTTTTAATACATGCATTGGTAAAAGTGTTCCAAGTGAACCAACACCACGATGATATTGAGAACCATGTCCCATAGGACCTCTTGTTTGGTTATATCTTTTAATAACACCTTGATATCCTTTACCTTTACTAATACCTGTTACGTCAACGATTTCTCCTTCAGTAAATACAGTAGCATCAAGAACTTGTCCTAATGTGTAATCGTTAACATTTACCCCTCTAAACTCTTTTAAGAAGCGCTTAGGTTCTGTATTTGCTTTTTTAGTGTGACCAATATTTGCTTTTGAAGCATTCTTTTCTTTAACTGTATGAGTAGCAACTTGAATTGCATCATAACCATCTTTTTCAGTTGTCTTAATTTGTGTAACAACATTAGGTTCAACTTCAATTACAGTTACAGGAACTAAATTACCTTCAGTAGTAAATACTTGAGTCATTCCAATCTTTCTACCTAAGATTCCTTTCATAATTAATTTCTCCTTTTCTTATTTTCTTAATTTAATGTTTGGATATTGATATCAACACCACTTGGTAAATCTAAATGAGCTAAAGCATCAATGATTTCCTTACTAGGGTTCTTAATATCAATTAGTCTCTTATGAGTTCTCATTTCAAATTGCTCACGAGAGTCTTTGTATTTAAATACTGCTCTTAAGATTGTAATCTTTTCAACTTCAGTTGGAAGTGGTACTGGACCACTAACTTCACCACCAGAACGTTTTACAGTTTCAACAATTTTAGTACAAGCTGTATCTAAAATACGATGATCGTATGCTTTTAATTTAATACGAACTTTCTTTGCCATTTTGTGTCACTCCCTTCGTCTATATCTTGTATAGGCATGCTCCGCACAAATAACCCGATAACCATTTAGCAACTCAACCTGGCGTATCGACAACCTTGCACATCTATGCACAACACACGTTTATCATTTTAACACGATTTTTTTGTTAAAGCAAGAACTTTTTTATAAAAATTTCAATTATTTTTACGTAAAGAAAAAACTACTTCAAAGTAGTCTTTTTTATCTCCTCTATTACCTCTAAAACAATATCATTAGATGTTGATGCTCCAGCCATAATTCCTACCTTATCAGATTCATTGAAACGAAAATTAATATCATCTTTATTTTCTATTAAATATGTCTCACAATGATCTATTGATAAATTATATAGTTCTTTAGTGTTAGAGCTATTCTTTCCCCCTATTATAACCATTTTATCAACATTTTTTGACAATTCTACAACTTCTTTTTGCCGTAGGTTTGTCGCATTACAGATTGATTTATTAACTATAATATCAATGTTATTAAACTTGTTTTTTATTTTATCAACTAAAATATCAAAATCTTTATTATTAAAAGTCGTTTGCGAAATAATATATATATCCTTTCTTTTACTATTAATAAACTCTTTATAACAGCCATCAATATCATTTTCATTTGATATAACATAAGCATATTTACAATGACCTTTAGTACCAATTACTTCAGGATGATCATGTTTACCAATAATTATAATAAAAGAATCATTATGTTTTAAAACATCTTTATGAATTATTTTAATCTTGCCACAAGTTAAATCAATAATATCTAAATTCTTTTCTTTAGCTTTTTCATAAATATCTAGACTTTCTCCATGAGCTCTAATTATAACTTTAGAATTATCTGGTATTTCAAGAATATCATTCACTGTTATCATACCTTTTTCTTCTAATGACGCTACTACATCTTTATTATGAACAATCTCTCCTAAACAATAAATAGGATGAAATTTAGATAGTTCTTCAATAGCCTTATCAATAGTATATTTAACACCGTTACAAAATCCAGAGTTTTTACCAATAATTATTTCCATAATATCACCAACGTAATTATCATATATAATATATAATAAAAAAACAAGACTAAGTCTTGTTTATTTTGTTGGTACAATTTTTACTTCTGGTTCTTCTTCTATAATTTCACGAATAGATTCAATAACTGGACGTTTACCTTCTTCAAGTAATTCATCTTCTTCTGTTGCATATTTCTTCATTACTTTATCAAGAATATCCATACCTTCAACAACTTTACCAAATGCTGCATAATTACCATCTAAATAAGTAGAATCAGTTGTTACAATAAAGAATTGGGTTGAAGCACTATTAGGATCGTCACCACGAGCCATTGATATTGTTCCTCTTACGTGACTTATATCATTCTTATGACCATTTGTTTCAAACTCACCTTCAATATAATTACCGTTATCACCAGTACCATTTCCAAGAGGATCTCCACCTTGCATCATGAAATCTTTTAAAATACGATGGAATGATAAATTATCATAAAAACCACTATTAGCTAAATCAATGAAGTTAGTTACGGTGATAGGAGCTTTATCAGCATCAAGTTCTAATTTAACACTACCAAAATCCTTAATTGTTAATTGAGCATAAACTTTACCATTACGTAAATTAGAATGATCAACACCTTTAATTAAGTTAACAACAACACCAAGGATTACAACAACAGCTATACCAATAATAGCAAAGACTATTTTATGATCCTTCTTTTCTTTAACTTCTTTAACTTTTATTTCTTCTTTCTTCTCTATTTTCTTAATTTCTTTTTTCTTTGTTTCTACTTTCTTTTCTTCTTTAACTGGTTTTTTAGCTACTGTCTTTTTTGTTTCTTTTTTAGCAGTTGTTTTACCAGTTTCTTTTTTTGTTGCCATATATTCCTCCTATGTAAATTATATCATTGATAAAAATAAAAATTATCTTTTTGACACAATTAAACAAACAAAAAAGTGGATAAATCCACTTATTTTGTATAAACATTATAAATACTAGGTATATATAATACTGTTCCTTCTTTAATATCTTTTTTATTAATACCATTTACTTCTAATAACATATTAGCGTAATTTTCATCTTCATAAACTAATAATGCTATTTTTTTAATGGTATCATTTCTTTTAACCACATAATAGCCATCATTATTTGCAAATGTATTATTTTCAAAATACATTCTCATATCATCAGCACTTGGAAAGAACATGGTACTTGGATTATACACACCATAATTAAGAATATTATTAACACCCGCTAAAATAGAAGCATATTTACTTGTTCCATAATACTTTTTAGACATTGTATATAAATCCATTGAGTAATTACCAACTCTTATTTCATTTAAAGTATCAATACTTGGTAAATAAATAATAAGTCCATTAGCAATCTTCTTTGGATCATCAATATTATTATATATGGCAAGAGCTTCCCAATAATTACCACTACCATAATTATCTTTAGCTATTTTCCATAAGGTATCAGGATCATTAAAGACATGTTGGTTTTCAACAAATTCTTCTTTCTTATCATCTTCTCCTTCAAATGTCATATTCATAGCACGTAAATCAAGATAAGAGAATGGTGGAATCATAATTTCTCTTCCGGTTCTAATCTTTCTTGGATTAGTAATACCATTAAAATATGCAAGAGGTTTCCAATATTCACCATTTCCATAATAGTCTCTTGCTAGTCTCCATAAAGTATCAGTATCTGTAAACGTATGATAAATAATATTATCAACATATCCATAATCATCCTGTCCACAAAAATCTAGTTCACGAATATCATCAGGTAGATATAATACTTGGCCTGCTCTTATATAATTTTCATTTTCAATACTATTTAAATACGCAAGTTCATCAGAATACGAAATAGTTCCATATTTTCTTTGTGAAATACCTGTTAATGTATCACCAGGTTGTACAACATAGCTTTCAGCCACTGCCGCCATTGGACTTAATAACATTCCTCCTACTAAAGCATAACTTGCTATCTTCTTTAATTTTCCTTTGTTAATAAAGTTAATTTTCATAACACACCTCCCCAATTAAGAAAAATATCGTATGCATTGGACAAAATCAAAATTCATAATTCTTTAATAATAAAATACCCTTGGTGATAAGGATGTATAACAATAAATTTAGGATTATTAGAGAAAAAAATGAATTAACAACAAGAATGGTTGCTGACATTTTAGGTATTAGTAAATCAACATATAATTATCTAGAAAACAAAAATCAATTTACGATTTCTAATTTAGTAAATTTTTGTAACTACTTTCATGTGTCTAGTGATTATGCTTTAGGATTAACAGATATAAATCAATTTAATTCTAAAACTAATTATAAATTTGATTCTAAACTATTTGGTAATAGATTAAAAGAAATACGACTTAAGAACAATTTAACGCAAGCTAAATTAGCAAAACTTTTAGATATTAATCAATCAATGATTAGTGCTTACGAAAATAATCGTTCTAAAATGCAAGGATATTATCTTTATCCATTATCCAAAACTCTTAAAGTATCATCAGACTATCTTGTTGGACTATCAAATGTATATAATAGGATCCCTAATTAATACACGTATATATTACCACAAAACGTCTTTTTTTTCAATTGATACATGGCTATTTTTAAGATATAATTAAATCATGAAATTGATTGTTAATAATAAAGAATTTAATTTAGTGGAAGCAAATACTTTTTTTAAAAAATTAAAAGGATTAATGTTTAAAAAAGAAATAAAAGAAATTATAGTATTTAAACATTGTTCTAGTATTCATACTTTCTTTATGAAAAGAAATATTGATATCATCTTTTTTGATAAAAACAAAAAATTATTAGAAATTCATAAAGATATTAAAAAGAATAAAATAATTATTTGTAAACATGCTTATTACACAATTGAATTATTAAGTAATACTTTAGATTTAAATAAAGAAATTAAATTAATATAAAAACTACATATTGGAAATATGTAGTTTTTTATTTTAATTACATTGTAAATGAACTTTTGTATAAACATAACAGTCAAGACCGTCATCACTACCACAATTTGATGTTGATGTTGTTGAGCCTTTGTAGTAACAAATTGGATGACCTTCAGAACTAATATATGATGCTGATAAATTATTACATAATCTATTATCATAGTCACCATCATATCCATATATTTTTTCTCTACTACCTTCACTACAAGAATAAGCTATAGTATCAATAGAACTTTTAGCCATTATCTTCATCTTTGTACTCATTTTATTACTATTATCAAATGAAACATTTCCACTTTTACGAGTCCAATTTGAGAAATAGTATCGATAGATAGATGAAGTAGTCTTAACATTTGCACTAATATCATGTTTATAATTACTACTACTTGAACCAGGTCCAAGTAAGATAACACTACTACTAACTTGTTTTCCATTAATCGTTAATGAGCTAATAGCATCTCGTACATTAACAGATAACGTATAATAATGAACATCACGTGATACTTCGCCATTTGTTGTTGTAACCATTATATTCGTATTTTTAAGAGCTGTTTTATTATTATTATCAACACCAGCATATATATAATATGTACCACTTTCAACGTTTTCAAAATCAACTCTTGAAGATGATGCTGTTGCACTATATTTTAAAGATCCATTTTTATATAATGCTATTTTTTGTCCACTTGAAGCGTATAAAACACCATCTTTATAAAGTCTTATAGAAATAACATTTTTAACAACTTTTTCTTTTATTTCGATTTTTCCACTTCCACATTCTTTATCATTATGAAGGGAATCTCCTTTGATTCTTACATAAACATTTGTTGTACCAACTTCTGTTCTCGTTGGTTTTGTTGTTGACCATGTACCTGTTGATGAAGTACGGTATTCCAAAGTTCCTCCACTACTTGATGATAATGAAATAGTATGACTATTACCATCATAAGTTTCACTATATGAAGTTATAGTTGGACAAACAGGATCTGTTTTTGGTTTCTTAATATAAACATATCTTGTTATTTTTGGACCTGCTGTTGTGTTGTAATATGGTTCAAAAACAAACATATGAATACCTTCTGTACTGAAATTACTTAATACTGTAATCTCACTAGAATTCATTGCTAATTCAGTTGATGGTGTACAAGTTGATGCTGTTGTACGACAATATTTTATTTTATTAACATTACCTGTTTTGGAAACTCTAATTGTTGTTGCAGAAACAGAACTTGAATTTATTGTAGGTTTGGTTGTTGTTAATCCATTTCCTGTTACACTAATTGTTCCAACTGGCGAAGTAGTATTTGGTACTTCTAAATCAATAAATGTACTTTCACCGTTATAGTATGCAGTTATTCTTGCCTTACCAGCTCCAACGGCTTTAACTAATCCATTAGATACTGTTGCAACCGTTGTTTTAGAACTTGTCCATGTAACTCCTGATGTTTTCTTAGCACCATTTACATATAGGAATAGTTGTTCTTCTGTACCTTTAATCATTGATACTCCGGTTCCAACAACAATATTATTTTGATTTCTAAATTCAAGTCTTGATGGCCCACCAGTATCTGATGCTACGATATCAACATATGTACTCTTTCCATTATAAGTTGCAGTTATTCTTACAGTACCTGTAGAAACAATTGTTATTAATCCATTTGATACAGTAGCGACACTTGTTTTGGAACTTGTCCATGTAACTCCTGATGTTTTCTTAGTTCCATTAACATATAAATATATTTGTTTTGTATTACCTTTTAATAAATTAATACTAGTAGCAAGAGCTGTATTTGATGTATCTTTTAATACTAAGCTAGTAGGACATGAAGATGAAGTTGTATAACTAGACATCAAGACATAATTACTTATACCTAGGAAACTTCCCCATTCATAGTTTGCAGTAGATCCAATTCTAAAGCATCCTTTATTTCCTCTATTAATATAGGCCTTACAAGCAGTTTCACCAACAACACTTGTTACATCATTAGTATGGGTTGAATCTTTTTGACCCCATACACAATTACCACTACCATTACAATAACATCTATCTGGTGTTGCCCCACCACAGTCACTTTGTTTTTCGATTGTTGATACATATGCATAATTTGTTGGATTATGTAAATAACTTCCCCAAGTATAACTTCCATTATGTAAGAAGCATCCAACATTTCCTCGATCTATATATTTTTTACAAACAGTATAACTATTATCCGTAAGTATTGTATATCCATTACCACTTAATCCCCAACGACATGCTCCACTACTATTACAATAGCAGGCATTAGTATATGCTTCATCAGGAATATAGATATACCAATTATCAGGTCCTCTTACTAAAGCATTTGCCGCATTATATTCAGACACTCTTACGGTTATCATTCCTCTTGTTGTAATATTATAAACGCCATTATCTAATACTTTAGTTGATGGTGTACAATTATCACCTAAACAAACTTTTAAATAACTTACTCCACCATTTACGATATCAAAGGAAACAGTTTGATCTCCTGTCTTAGCATAACTATTAGCAGTACCTGGATTATTATATAAATTATTGGAAGTTACTTTATAACCAATTGTTGGTGTAGAACCTCCACCACTACCTTTAATTGTTACATATCTTGTTTCTTCCGTTCCTTCTTGTCCTTGATAATAAGGAATGGCTTTAATTACATAAACTGTTTTAGCTGTAACTGTTGATGGTGGTAAAGTAAATTCATCAGTATAAATACTATAACTACAAGTTGAAGATGTTGCTTTATTATAGAAGCAGAATCTTATTTCATCAACATTACCACTTCCTTTTAAAGTAATCTTCGTACTATCAACTTCATTACCATTAACATCTGTTGAAACAGCATTATTTGTTCCTGTAATAACAACACTACCAACTTTCTTGGTTGGTGATCCACCTCCTCCTGGATCCGTTGGATCATCTGGTGGATTATATGGTTCATTAACCGTTACATATATTAAACGTTTAATATCTAAATTTGAACTTGGAGATACAGTAATAATTGTACTACCACTTCCAAAGGCAGATATTGTTCCACTACTATCTACACTTAATACTGTTGGATTATCTACTAAATAAGTAATTACTTGATTTGTAGCATTACTTGGTTCAACAGTAGCAACTATTTGCTTTTGTTCTCCAACTTCCATTGTAATATTTGTTTCACTCTCTAAATTTATACCTGTTACTGGTACTTCTCCAGCTAAAACATGAACAACCATTGTATCACGTAAATCTAAAGAAGAAATGGATATTTCAACATTACCTGCTTTTCTTGCAACTAATTCACCATTTAAGACCGTTGCAATTTCCTCATCAGAACTAGTCCACAAGATATAATCCGTACTTGCAGTTGCTGGTTCTTGACGATAAGTAAGCATCTTTGTTTCACCTTCAGTTAAAGTTATTTCTTTTTCATCAAAAGATAAACTAGTTGGTAAAACATATATTCCAGGAACAATTTGTCCATTAATAACACGTGCTTTGATATTTGTTTGAGCTTCGCCATCATTAACCGTAACTCTTATTGTTGTTTCTCCAATTGCGTTTGCAGTTAATACTCCTGTTTCCATATCAACACTTGCTACATTAGGTTCAGTCGATGAAAAGATTTTACTCTTTACCAAAGCTTCACTTGGTGATACTTGTATAGGAACCTCATAAGTTGTACCAACAGGCATTAAGATAATGCCTTCATCCGATATTGTAACTTTTTCTACTTTTATTGATGTATCACCTTCAGTAACGGTAACTTCACATTCATGCTTCCGTTTATTATATGTACCTGTTACTGTTGTTTTTCCAACCTTAACGCCTTTAACCATACCATTTTTATCAACGGTGGCAATTGATGGATCTTTACTTTCCCATTGAACATTAGTTACATTTTTTCCATCTTTAAGTAAATTTAATTGGCCACTTGTTTCTGTTGTAATTGTTAAAGTTTTTGATGAAATAGTTACCCCATCATCACTACTACTTGAAAACAAAGACATCAAAATTAATAATACAATTACTAGAACGGCTATAATAACTAACTTTTTATTTTCTTTCAAAAAGTTTGTTATTTTATCCATAGTAGATACATCACCATCAGCATAATCTGTATCTTCTAATTCTTGCTCTTCTTCATCATCAATCTCGAATTCATCATCCATACACGACACCTCTATTATAATTTTAACATAATTAAATATTTTAACAATAAAAAAATAAAGAAATATTTTTATTTCTTTATTTTGTTTTTTAAATTAATTAATTCATAAAAAGCAAGACGATTTCCCGCACCATTTATATAATGATTTTCAATCAATTCTTCAATTTCTTCTATCGTAAACAAATCAAAATTAATATATTCACTATCATCTAAGTTTTGATCTGATACTTTAATTGCATTATCAGCAATAACAATATTAATTGTCGAACCATCAATACCTAATGAAGAATAATAACTATCTAAAAGAATAATATCATCTGATTTAAAACCCGTTTCTTCTTGAAGTTCTCTATTAGCAGCCGTTATACTATCTTCACCTTCTTCAATATAACCTGATGGGAATTCAACTGATACAATACCATTTATTCTATTTTGAACAACTAGCAAATATTTTTCATCACTTGTTCTTGCAACAATGATTACCGCTTGTTTACCATTATTTTTCCTTATTCTTTCTCTTTTGATTATTTTTCCGTTAGGAAGTTTATAATCTTCTTCTAAAAGTGTTATAAAGTTTCCTTTATATAATTCTTTTATATTTATTTTTTCAGCTTTCGTATCATGGATTAAACCTTTAATTCTATTATCTAAATCTTTATTCATATTTCACCTATAACTTTAGTTTTTTCGTTTTTACAAAACTATCATAATATTCATAATTATTAGTTACTGTTGTAACATCAATATCTCGATTAAAATATTTATCAAATGAACACATAAAATCTTTAGCAGTAGCAGGAATCTTTGTCCATCCACCATTATATATTAGATATGTTCCTGTAGGTAATTTAACAATCCCTCTAGCTTCCGCTGGAAAAACATTTCTTCTTGGAGTTAACAATCCTTTATTTTTAGGAAAAATACCTTCTAAGATATTAGGTACTACTCCATTATGATAATGACCTGTAATTACTAAATTATAATCTTTTAATAATTCTTGATTCATACTACTTTGAATTGGTTCTGGAGAATGATTTAGGAAGATTTTATATTTATCACTAGGTAAATCTTTAACTAAAGACTCTTTACTTGATAAATCATTATAGAAAGCAAGATCATCTTCCATATTAGATCCATCTTTAAAATATGCACTTCCTTTTTGAAGATAACCACCAACAAAGATATTATCATCAGTATAACTTTGATCTATAAGTATATGCGTATTAGCATCTTTATATTTATCCCAAATCGTTGATATCGTCATTAAATCATTTGGTTTATCATAATAATAATCATGATTTCCAAGAATAATAAAAGTTTTACCAATATTATTACAATTCTTAATTAAGACATCAAGTTCAAGTAATCTTTTGTCATAAGATAATTCCATTGGTGTATCAACAGTATCTCCCAAGATCATAATATAATCAGGATTAATACTATCAATTAATTTTAATAATTTATCAACACTAAACAAGTCAACATTTTTAGATAAATGAATATCACCAACACTTAATATCTTAATATCTTTATTAACACAATCACTATAAAAGGTTGATTCTCTAACTTTAACAAAATCACTTGGATAGTTCATAAACTCCTCCAGTGAATTATTCTATTATATATAAGGCATTATGTCAAAAAATAATAAAAAAACTAAATATTAAATTTAGTTTTTAAATAACAATAATCAAAATAGAAATAACTAAAATTGTTACAAGAGCAATAGGAACGCGTCCTTTATATTTTTTATACATTGCAACAATTTCTTTTCTCTTTTTTAAATTATTAACATTTTTACCAATTAGAACTTCTCCTGCTCCCTTATATGACTCAATATCTTCTTTATAAATAGAATTATAACTAGAATCATGTCCAGCATAAACAGTTTCCGGAATTAACGGATCATACAAACCTAATATTTTAGAACTTTTAAACATAAACCCAATTCCATACCCAAGTAAAAATACGATTATTGGATAACCAACATAAGTTTCTTTTAATACTTTCAAAATATCAGGTACAAATAACAAAGCTGAAACAAGAATAATAGCTGGAATTAAGCCAAAGCCTAGATATACTTTTCTTATTACCATTGACCTTTTTTCAATAACTTTATCATATCTTGGTCGTGCATTAAGAACCTTATTCTTTATTAATTCATAAACATCCTTAATATGATTGTCATCTTTCTTTATTGATACATCTACTTCCATTTTATATTCTCTAACATAAATAGATATACTTTGATAAATAACATCATAACTCCAACTACCATCTGTTTTTGCAGAATACGAATAACTAAAGTAAACAGAAAAGTCTTTGATGTCTTCTAATCGATTATGAAAAACTGTAATGAAATCAATATAATTATCTAATTTAACACTTGAAGAATCATAAAAAGAAACATCAAAATTCAATTTGCTTCCTTCATCTTTTAAATCCCATCTTTGATATTGTCTTTCTAATATTTCATTATTTTTTTCAACATTTTTTGTTACTTTTTCTATTTCGATAATCTTTTCATTCATTAAAGCAATTATATCTTCAATATCAGAAGCTTGAATAATTTTATTAGAAATAGATAAAGAATCTTTATACATAATCTACCTCCTTTTTATTTTGAACAGAAAATGGTATTACAAGTATCAAAAGAATTTAATAGTTCAATAATTCTTTTTTCAATTGCATCCATTTCACTATCTTCATAATTAGATTTTCTAGTAAACTTAATATTATATGGTTGAAAATCAACAACAAATTGATTTTCAAACTTTGTTAAATTTAAATAACCTTTACCACGAGAAAAATCTAAATTCATAACAATTTTCATATCTGATATATTATTTATTTTTCCTTCTCTATATAAATTACTAAAAGACTCAAAATTTTTACAAGTTGTATAATCATGTGATAAAGAATTATCAATAGGTTTTCTTATAGTAATTTCAAAATTGGAATAATAATTTTTATATTGATGTTCTTGAAATTCAGGTTTTAACTTTTCATTTCTTGCCTTTTCTTCTTCTGATATACTCATTAACCTATTAAAAACACCATCAAAGAATTGAACAATAATGCCAATTTTATCAATAACAGGAACAATATTTGAATAATCATAAACATTATCAATTGCTTTTTCCATACACTCACCTACTATTTAAATATATCATAATTTCAAACACCTTGTATACTTTATAATTATTTATAATATTTTTTATGTAAATAAAAAAACTAAGTTTTAAACTTAGTTCTTTTTTATTAATATTGGATGTCCCAATATACCATGTGTTTTGCAGGCTTACCACAACATACACAAACATCACTTATCCATTTTTCATTTTCAATAAGACAACGAGATTTACATCCTCTTATTTCTTTTATCTTTTCTTCACAAGCAACATCACCACACCACATAGCTTTGGTAAATCCTGGATGATTTTCCATAATTTCTTTTAATTCATCCATATTCTTGGCTGTAAAGGTAAGTTCATCACGTCTTTTTAGGGCACGATCATACATATCTTTTTGAATTGTTTCAAGTAATTCATTTACTTCTTTTACAATATCACTATCTTTTGATATATTTATTTTTTCACTTGTATCACGTCTTGTTAAAGTAATTTGATTAGCTTCAAAATCACGTTTACCAAATTCAATTCTAACTGGTATTCCATTTACTTCAGCTTCAGCGAATTTGAAACCTGGAGATTTTTCTGTTTTATCAACATAACAAGTAATATCATTCTTGTTTAATAATTCACATAAAGTATCCGCGTAATTTTTTATTTCTTCATCAGTTCCAATTGGAATTATAACAGCTTTACGTGGAGCAATTCTTGGTGGTAATACTAAACCTTTATCATCAGAATGAACCATAATTAATTCACCAATCATTCTTGTTGTTGTACCCCATGATGTTTGATAAACATAATCTAGTTTATTTTCTCTGTTTTGGAATTTAATATCATATGCTTTACTAAATTTTTGACCAAAATAATGACTTGTTCCACATTGAAGAGCTACACCATTATACATTAAAGATTCATTAGTTAAAGTATACTCTGCTCCAGCGAATTTCTCTTTTTCGGTTTTTCTTCCTGTTATAGATGGTATTGCAAGTATTTCATGATGAAACCACTCATAAACATCCATCATCTTTTTTGTTTCTTCTTCGGCTTCTTCTTGTGTTTCATGAATTGTATGACCTTCTTGCCATAAGAATTCTCTACTTCTTAAGAATGGTCTTGTTTCTTTTTCCCAACGAAGAACGTTACACCATTGATTAAATAGCATAGGAAGATCTCTATATGTTTTAACGGCATCATGATAATAATCACTAAATAATGTTTCACTAGTTGGTCTTATACATAATCTTTCCGTTAAATCTTTTTGACCACCTTGTGTAACCCAAGCTACTTCAGGAGCAAATCCTTCTACTAGTTCTCCTTCTTTTTTCATAAGATTCTCAGGAATTAGTACTGGCATTTGAACATTAACATGACCTAACTCCTTAAATTTCTTATCTAATACTTCTTGCATTTTTTCCCAAATCGCATAGCCATTCGGAAGGATAGCAATACACCCCTTTACATTTGTGTAACTAGCAAGCTTTGCAGCACTAACTACATCAGTGTACCATTGCGCGAAATCAACATCACGACTAGTTATTTTTTCATTTGCCATATTTATCCTCTCCTTTCTGGCAATAAAAAAGAGATAGTAGGAGTCCAAAGACGTTACCATCCCTTATTTAACTTATTTTATATAACGGTTTCCCGGCCCTTTTCGAATTACTCTTAGAGGCTCTCAGAAGACAGGAGTTATAATTTTTGTTAACTTATTTTCACTATCCTAAGCTCACTAATAACAAAACTTTTATAACATTTCTTCATCATTGATTTATACATATAATTTAACACTAATATGTTATTATTTCAAGTTTTTCTTTAAGAATTTAACTAATTCATCAGTAGTGAAAGTATATTCTTCTTTTTTAATCATATCTTTAATTTTATAATTACCACTACTTACTTCATCATTACCAATAATCATTACAAAGGGAATATTATTACGTTCTGCATATTCAAAACACTTACCTACTTTTCGTTTATTCATTTCGATAAGAACACGACATCCAATTTCACGAAGTGATGTTGCAAGACGTAATGTATCAATACTTGTATCAAGTGGTACCATATAAATATCACTTATTGGTTCATCTTTCATTTCTTCTTTTAAAATTACATAAATTGGTTCAAGACCAAAACTTAATCCTACTGCTGGATACTCTTGGCCATTATCCATAAAGTTTGTAATAATTTTATTGTATCTTCCACCAGCTCCGATAGCGCAAGTTAGTCTTTCTTTCTTATCATAGAATTCAAATACTAATCCCGTATAAATAGATAAACCACGAGCTAAAGTACTAGTGAATCTGCAATCATCTAAGATACCTAATTCTTTTAAATAAGTATTTAATTCAATAATTTCTTCTACACCTTCGCGAATTAAATCATTCTTCTCACCAAGTTTTTCATAATCACTTAGTTTCTTTTCAAATAGATCTAATAATTTATCGATTTTTTCACCAGGAATTAAAGCTTCACTTAACATACTTATTAATTCTTCACGAGATACTTTTTCTTTTTTATCAATAATACCAATAACCGTATTAATTTTATCTTCATCAATACCTGCTTCAACAATAAGTCCACTCATTAATTTACGATTATTATATTTGATATAAATATCGATTCCAAGAGCTTTATAAGTATTAACAGCCATAACCATTTGTTCTGCTTCAATATATCGATTATCAATACCTACAACATCAACATCACATTGATAAAATTCTCTTGTTCTTCCAAGTTTAACCGGACCATTTCTAAATACCCTTCCTATTTCATATCTTCTAAATGGCATTTGAAGGTCTTTATTTAATCCTACAACCTTACAGAATGGAACAGTAAGATCATAACGAAGTCCAAGATTTCGATCTCCTTGATCCGTTAATTTATATATTTCATTTAATATTTCTGCATCATCATCATACTTATAACTTAATAAGTCATAATAATTTAACATTGGTGTCTCAATTGGTAAATAACCATATTTTTCAAAATTTCGACGTAATACATCCGTAATCTTATTTCTAATCATCATGTCTTTTGGCATATAGTCAAAAGTACCTTTAACATTCATTAATTTCATAATAATCCTCCTTTTAAATAAATGAATATACTATGAAATTTTGATGCCGAAAGATTAATTTTTGCATATTCTCACCACATTTCAAAGTTATTTTAACACAACATAAAAAAAGAAGCAATTATCTTGCTTCTTCTGTTGCACGAGTTTCACGAACAACCGTGATTTTTATTGTACCTGGATATTGCATTGTACTTTCAATCTTCTCTTTAATTTCACGAGCAATTTGAATACTCTTTAAATCATCAATTTCTTCAGGTTTAACAATAACACGTAATTCACGACCTGCTTGAACAGCAAATGTTTTATCAATTCCATCAATATCATTAGCAACTTGTTCAAGTTGTTCAAGTCTCTTAATATAGTTTTCTAATGAATCATTTCTTGCACCAGGGCGAGATGCAGATAAAGCATCCGCAATAGCAACAATAACGCTTATTACACTTGTTGCCTCTGTGTCACCATGATGAGATGCAATAGCATTCAAAACAACTGGATGTTCATGATATTTTTTAGCAATATCTAAACCAATCTCAACATGACTTCCTTCAATTTCATGATCAATAGCTTTACCAATATCATGTAATAAACCAGCTCTTTTAGCTAAGTTAACATTTTCACCAAGTTCACCAGCAATAATACCTGATAAATGACCTACTTCAATCGAATGTTCTAAAGCATTTTGGCCATAACTTGTTCTAAAATGTAATTTACCAACTAATTCAATTAAGGCTGGATCCATTTTTGTAATACCAAGTTCAAATAAGGCATTATTACCATATTCGATAATCTTTTCATTAATTTCTTTACTTGTCTTATCATATAACTCTTCAATCTTTGTTGGATGAATACGTCCATCTTTAACTAATGCTTCAAGAGTTACTCTTGCGATTTCACGACGTAGAGGATCAAAACTAGATAGTACGACTGCTTCTGGAGTATCATCAATAATTAAATCAACACCAGTTACGGCTTCAATTGTTCTAATATTACGTCCCTCTCGACCAATTAATCTTCCTTTCATTTCATCATTTGGAAGGTTAACTACCGTTACCGTTTCTTGAGATGCAATATCACTAGAGAATTTTTGCATAGATGAAACTAACAATTCACGAGCTTTTTTATCACACTCTAATTTAGCTTCATTTTCCCTATCTTTAATATAACTTGCAATCTCTTTAGTCATGGTTTCTTTAACTTTATCCATAACCATTTTTTGTGCTTCTTCTTTGCTAATTCCTGAAATTTCATTCAAGACTTTAATTTGTTCTTGTTTAATCTCCTCAACTTTTGCTTTTTCTTCTTGTAATTGTGTTTGTTTATCAATTATTTTAGATTCACGTTCATCAAGAGCTTCTTCTCTCTTTTGAAATAATAAATCACGTTTATCAATATTATCCTCTCTTTGAGATAATCTTGATTCTAAATCTTTAATTTCTTGTTTTCTTTCGCGATTTTCTTTTTCTGATTCCATTTTTAATTTGTGAATTTCTTCTTTGGCTTCAAGGATCATTTCTCTTTTAGCTTTTTCGCCATCTTTTCTTGCCTTTTCAAGAATAGATTCACTTTTTTTATTAGCTCTTGCGCCACGAATTACATTAATAATTAGCATTACTACAATACCAACTACTAATCCAATGACTAAAAACAAAATAGGAGGTAGTCCAGATCCACTAGGATTTGGCCCTGTTTCTAATACAAACATTTTATCTCCTTCTGGTATTTTTCTTAAATTTAATAAGCTATCCCCATAATACCATGGTTAAGTACTATGAATTATTAACATCTATTTAAATTATATTAAAACTATTAAAAATACATACAACACTTTAATTGTAGATTTTAATTAATTCCTTGTCAATTACTTTAACAAAAATATAGCCCAATTTTGACATTTTAGTAGATTTTTATTTTCCTATATATTATAATTTAATATAGGTGATTTTATGAATTACCCTCAGGGAATAAAAAAAGGTAACAGGATACCGACAGTTAAAAATATCGACTATAAAAATCGAGGTATGAATTTAGAAGAAGATTTAAATAATACCAACAATTATTATATCGAGAAAGGTATCGCTTATATTTATAAAAAACCTACTCCTATTAAATTAGTTAAAGTTGATTATAAAATAGCTAAAATAACAGAAGCATATTTTGAAAGTCCATCAACAACTGATTATAATGGAATATATAAAGGATATTATATTGATTTTGAAGCAAAAGAAACCAATAATAGTAAAGGATTCCCTTTAATCAATATTCATAGTCATCAAATTAAACATATAAGAAATATTGATAAAGAGAAAGGTATATGTTTTTTAATAGTTAGATTTAATAAATTAAATGAGACTTATTTATTAATGTCTAACGATTTTATTAATTTTATTGATAATAATGATAAAAAAGTTATTCCTATAACCTACTTTAAAGAAAAAGGATATTTAATTAAAGATAAATTTATCCCAAGAGTAGATTATTTAGAAATAATCAAGAAGTTATTGGAGGTATAAAATGGAAAAGAAAAAAATAATAAAGAAAAAGCCTAACAATCAAGAGATTAAAAAAATTGAAACCAAACCAAATATTACTATTCCTAAAAGACCTAAAGAATCTAGAGGAATAAAAACAAGTACAATAGTTACAATTGTAATTGATATTATATTATTAGTTGGTACATTTGTTGGTTTCTATCATTTCTTTGATAAAGTAACAGCCTTAATTATAACAGGACTATTATTCTTTATTTTATTAATAGGAGCTTATCTAGATAAGCCAAAGAAAACATCAAAAGTAAGAAGAGTTTTTAAAGTATTATTCACAATCTTCTTAACAATATGTTTAATAGGAGTCCTCGCCGTCTGTGCATTCTTTGGATACATTGTTAAAAATGCTCCATCTTTTGAAAAAGAGTTACTTAAAGAAAAAGAAGCAACGATTATTTATGATAAAGATGGTAATGAATATGCCAAAATTGGTACAGATATAAGAGAAAATATTGAATATCCACAATTAAGTGAACAATTTGTTGATGCTTTAATAGCTACTGAAGATTCTCGTTTCTTCCAACACAACGGATTTGACTTAATGCGTTTCGTTAAAGCGGCTGGTGGTCAATTAGTTAAAAAACTATTAGGTGGCTCTGATAATGCTGGTGGTGGTTCAACATTAACAATGCAAGTTGTTAAAAATACCTTCACTAGTTCAGAAGATGAAGGTATCAAAGGTATTATCCGTAAGTTTACTGATATTTATATATCTATTTTCCAACTTGAAAAAAATTATACTAAAGAACAAATTATTGAATTTTATGTTAATAACCATGAATTAATTGGTAATATTGGTGGTATCCAAGAAGGAAGTCGTTTCTTATTTAACAAAGATGCTAAAGACTTAACACTTCCAGAAGCAGCTCTTGTTGCAGGACTTTATCAAGCACCAACTTACTATAATCCATATAATAATCCAGAACGTGCAGAAAAACGTCGTGAAACGGTATTAAACTTAATGGTAAGACACCATTATATTACAAAAGAAGAACGTGAACTAGCAATGTCTGTTCCCGTTGAAAGTTTATTAAATCAAAATCATGCTAATACAAACGTATATCAAGGATTTATTGATTTAGTTTGTGAAGAAGTTAAAAAACGTTGGGGAGTTGATCCTTATCAAGTTCCTCTACTAATTAATACGACAATGGATCGTAAGGTTCAAGATGGTATTAATGATATTATGAGTGGTAAAACATATAAATGGAAAGATGATAAGATTCAAGGTGGTATCGCTGTTATTAATTCTACTAATGGTCAAATTAAAGCTGTTGGTACAGGACGTAACAGAAATGGTGCTAAGAGTTACTCTTATGCAACATTTGATAAAGATACTTTAAGACAAATTGGATCTACCGCAAAACCATTATTCGATTATGGACCAGGTATCGAATATAATAACTGGTCAACGGCAAAGATTTTTGATGATTCTGCTTACACTTATTCTGGTGGTCGAGCAATCCATAACTATGATGGAGTATATAAAGGAAAAATAACATTAAGATATGCTTTACTTGATTCAAGAAATATTCCTGCTCTTAAAGCATTCCAACAAGTTGATAATAAAAAGATTGTTGAATTAGTTACAACCGTAGGAATTACTCCTGAAATAGATAAAAATGGATATATCCATGAAGCTCATGCAATTGGAGCCTTCACAGGTTCAAGTCCACTTGTTATGGCAGGAGCATATCAAATATTTAGTAATGGTGGATATTTCTTTGAACCATTCTCTGTTACAAAGATAACATTTAGAGATACTGGTGAATCTGATGAATATACATCAAAGAAAATAAAAGTAATTAGTGATTCTACAGCATGGATGATAACAGACGTTCTAAAAGATGTTACAAATAGTAGTAGTCGATTTAGACCAAAATTATCAGATGATATTGTGGCAATCAAAACCGGAACAACAAACTTCGATTCAGCTACTAAGAAGAAATTCAAATTAAAAGATTATGCTATCCGTGATTATTGGGTAGATGGTTATACCAAAGATACCGTTATTAGTGTATGGATGGGATACGATAAAATAAGTAATAAGAATTATTTAAACTTTAATAGTGATGGTTGGAGACGTGATGGCTTGTTTGTTGCCGCTGCTAAAGTTTCATTTAGTCATAAAAAGAGTGATTGGTCACGCCCAAAAGCTGTCGTTCCCGTCACTGTTGAAAAAGGAAGCGACCCTCCAAAGTTACCATCTAATAACACACCTGGAGATCAAAAAATAACCGAGTACTTTAAAGCAGGAACTGAACCAACAGAGGTATCAACGAAATATCTATCTTCGCTTAATCCTACTGGCCTAACGGGAACAATGAGAAGTGACAATTCTGTTCTATTGTCTTGGAACCCTGTTGCAAACCCTGGATATCAAGAAGATTTAACATTTGGATATTTAATCTTCTATAATGGAACGCAAATAGACTTTACAACAAATACAACATATATTGTTACGAATGGTTCAGTTGGTACATATACTGTTAAATCAGGATATAAATCAAAAGATGGAAAATCTTATAAAAATACAAGTACTGGTACAAGCGTTAAAGTTGAAACAAGTATTACAGCTAAACTTACTGGAAGTAGTTATTCTTCTTATAATGTTGGTGATTATATACCATCATCCCTATATGATGGATCAATGGTATATGTATCCAATAATATTACTGGAGAAAATGTTACAAGCCAGGCTAAGATAACAAAATCGATTACAGATAAAAATGGTAATACCGTATCAACGGTAACATCTAGTGCAGCAAATACATATAAGGTTACTTACAAAATTGAATATAATGGTAAAACAGAATATCTATCGAACACAATTGAAATTAAGGGAAATACACCTCCACCTCAAGAGGAGCCAGAAGAAGAACCCCCTGAAAATACAGATTAAAAAAAAAGGAAATTTATATTTCCTTTTTTATTTGTGATTTTTTTTAAGATAAATAATATCTTTAATTAATCTACACATCATTTTAATTGAAGTAACTGATATTAAGGGAAAATTAATATCAAATAAAGCAATATCACGAGGAGCAAAATAATCATGAATAGTAACCATTCTTTTACGAATTCCCATAACTTGTAATAATTTAAAGTCTTTATAAGTTGGCACTTTTCTTTTTTCATATACACGATGACAAAAATATAATTTGCAAGCAACGTTATGCGAAGGACATCCATTACTTCTTACATGAGGGCAAATACGGCAACAACCATTTTTTAGACCAGCCATACAATAACCATTAGAATCAAACTCACAAATATTCTCATAATTAAAATATTCATCTATCTCTTTACAAACTTCATCAAAAATATATGTATTACGTTTACTCTTTCTTTTAATATTTAAAGCATGAATCTCTTTTTCAATACGTTTATCATCAGATTTAAACTTTACAAAAGAAAAAAAGTAAGAACGGTATATAAATAATCTTCGATAGAATTTCTTTAAATCTTTATCATTTTTAATAACTATATTCATAGACATCACTTCCCTATTATAACAAATTTATAATTAAAGATAAACTTTAGATAAAATCATGTTATAATAAAATACGAGGATGGTGAAAATGAGTAATACTAAAGGCGAAGCAATGGGAACGAAATGTCCTGCTTGTGGAGCATCAATCGATTTTGATCCTAAAGCTAGTAAATGGAAATGTAAATATTGTTTTAGTGAATTCACACTAGAAGAAATGGAAAAAGTTACTAGTGGATCAGCATCAGAAGAAAAAAACAAGAAAAAAGAAGTAACAAAAGAAAATGTTGATTATTACACATATAATTGCCAAAGTTGTGGAGCAGAAATCATCGCTGATAATGAAACTGCAGCAACATTCTGTGTATATTGTGGTAATACAACAATTTTAAGAAATAAATTAGATGGTGATTTTAAACCAGATTATGTTATACCATTTAAGACGGAAAAGAAAGAAGCTGAAGAGGCCTTTAAATCACTTTCTAAAGGACGAATGTTTGTTCCAAAGGATTTTACTAAACAAGAAAATATTGAAAAGATAAGAGGTATTTATATACCATTCTGGCTATATGATTTTGATGCCTTTGGTGATATCTCAGGAACCGCTACTAAAATACAATCATGGACAACAGGAAATACCCAATATACTAAGACTGATTATTATAATGTTGAAAGAGCAGCAAGTATGAGTTTTAGTAAAGTACCGGTTGATGGATCAACAAGATTTGATAATGATATTATGGATACTATTCAACCATATAATTACAACGAATTACAAAAATATAATCATGCTTATCTATCAGGCTTTTATGCAGAACGATATGATCAAGATAAAGATGAATTACAAAACATTTCAGAAGGACGCGTAAAAAAATCAGTTGAAATGGAACTTGAAAATGATATTAAAGGTTATGCCACTAAAAATATTAAACAAAAAAATATTAATTCGAAGTTAACAAATGTTAAATACGCTCTACTTCCAGTATGGATGGTAAATGTTAAATATAAAGATAAACAATATTTATTCGCAATGAATGGACAAAATGGTAAATTTATAGGAGACATTCCATTAGATAAAACAAAAGTAACCATTTATACTATTTTATGTTTTGTTATTATTGCATTAATTGTATTAGGAATAAGTTACCTAATATTTAAGTTATAGGAGGACACATGAAAAAGATATTATATTGTTTATTAACACTACTCCTATTCTTCTCTTTTAATGTTAATGCAAGTACAAATACATATGAAAGAACTGAAGAAAATAATTATGGAGTAAAAAAAGAAACAGATTATCATAATAGATTAAATTCAATCATGAAAACAAAATATGTTGATGCATCTGAAAAAATATATGACTTCTCTGATATCTTAACAGAAAGTGAAGAACAAGAATTAAAGCTTTTAATTGATGCATACTATAAGAAAACAGGATTTGATTTAGTAATTGTTACTGATAACGTACCATATACAGACGATAAAGAAAATGAAGAATACGCAGATGACTTCTATGATTATAATGATTTTGGACTTGATACCAAACATTATGATGGTGTTATTCTATTTAGAAACACATATGAAGCCAATCCTTATTACACGATGGAATTAACAGGAAATGCCCAACTTTATTACACACCAAAAATTGATGATATATTAGATACAATTTATGATGAAATAAAAGGAAAACAATATTTAAATGGATTTAAACATTTTATAAGTTTACTAGATAGTTTTTATGAAAGTGGAATTCCAAGTGAAATGGAAGGATATACATTAGACGATAAAGGACACTTAGTACCACCACCTAAAGAACCCGAAGAATATAAAGTACCAACAATATTGATGATTATATCAGCAGTTATTGGTACATCAATTTTTACAGGAGTAAATGTAAATAAAAACAAAATGGTTAAACATGCATATGAAGCTAATACTTTTATGGATCAAAGCACAGTTAATTACACTAAAAGAACCGATACTTTTATTAATAGTGTTGTTACTCATCATACAATAAGTTCTGACTCCGGTGGCTCAGGAGGTGGATTTAGTTCTCATTCTGGATCATCTGGATTCGGACATACAGGAGGAGGAAGACATGGTTAAAAAACCATGTCTTTTTTACATATATATTTACTATAAACTACGTTTTATGATATAATCTATTTGTTGCTCGAGTGGCGGAACTGGTAGACGCGCACGACTCAAAATCGTGTGGCTTTTAGTCATGTGGGTTCGATTCCCACCCCGAGCACCATATGAAATTAAGTCGATTTAATCGACTTTTTTTATTTTTTATTAAAATATTGCCATATATATTAAATCGGGAAATTAAAAGACATATAATTATCCACCTCGATTTAATATAAAAACACTGAATCAACTAAAAAAACAATAAAAAGACTCAAACAATTAAGTTTGAGTCTTTTATAATCTCATTTGATTATTCTTTTCTAGAGGAACAATCGTTTTCGCTATTTCTTTTCTTATTGGATATTTATACATTCTAGCCATTGGCATAGCCTCTTCAATAATAGCATGATTAGCACGTGACCAATCTAAATCCATTGGTTCAAGACCATGGTATTCTGATTTCTTAGCTACAAATTCTCTTAAGAATTCTCGTATTGCTCTTCCATTACCTTCTCTAAAAGGATGAATATTAAGAAGTGATATATAAAAATCCGTTATGAAATCAATAAATTGATCATAGCTACTTACAGAACGATAATTACTGTTAAGTAAAGCTAAATCATCCTCTAAAGTATGAACAATATTAGTAACCGAAGCAAAATAGGAATGTTTTCTATCACGAGTCATATAAACTGTTCTAAATTCTCCAGCCCAATCATAAATATCATCAAATAGATATTTATGAATATCACATAAATGTTTCATATCAAAAGAACCATTAATAGGTTTAGCATGTAACTCTTCTAATTTTTTATCAATAATTTCTCTTTCTTTTTTATCTAATTCAGATTGATCCATAATACCTAATTTGTTTTTTAAAACATCTGTACCAGGATAAAAATATGAATTCCAAGCTTCATCTGATTCATCGTAAAAAGGTTTTTTTTCTTCCATAATATCACCCACTAATAAAACATTATCATATTACCATATTTTATTATAATAAGCAAATAAAAAGACTTATATTAACTATAAGTCTTTTATTTTATTTTATTAATTAAAGCTTTTCTTTAAATAGATACTATATCCAAGTCCTATAATACTAACTAGTAAACTAATAATATATAGAACAATGTTATCTCCTGTTTTAGGAACTTCTTCTCCACCTTTTGGTGAATAGAAGTTTGTAATAGTAAATCCATTTCTAGCATCGCCTTCAATTACAGCTTCATAAATATCGCCAAGGTTTTCTTCAGCAACAGAATATTTAATTTCTTCACCATTTTCATATACTGGTTGTTCACTGAATTCGCCTTTCCATTCATTAGCTTCATTTAATACTATGCTATCGATTTGTTCACCATCAGCTAATAGATAAACTGTTAATTCTGTTGGACGAACTTTATCTTGATTATCTTGATCTTCCCAAATCTTTTCAACTTTAATAATTATTACTTCTGGAGTATGAGGATTCTTAACTACGAAGTCAATATCTTCTCCTACTTCACCATTTTGTGAAATAACAA
>CAMJWT010000010.1:0-58464 GCA_946409545.1 uncultured Clostridia bacterium
CAGGTGCTTCTACTTTTACTTCAGGAGCAGCTGGTTCCTCTTTTTTCTCTTCTGGAACCTCTATTTTAATTTCAGGTACAGCTGGAGTTTCAACCTTAACTTCTGGAGTTTCTTTCTTTTCTTCAGGAGCAGCTGGTTCTTCTTTCTTCTCTTCTGGTACTTCAATCTTAATTTCAGGTACAGCAGGAGTTTCAACCTTAACTTCTGGAGTTTCTTTCTTTTCTTCAGGAGCAGCTGGTTCTTCTTTCTTCTCTTCTGGAACCTCTATTTTAATTTCAGGTACTGCAGGAGTTTCAACTTTAACTTCTGGAGTTTCTTTCTTTTCTTCAGGAGCAGCTGGTTCTTCTTTCTTCTCTTCTGGTACTTCAATCTTAATTTCAGGTACAGCAGGAGTTTCAACTTTAACTTCTGGAGTTTCTTTCTTTTCTTCAGGAGCAGCTGGTTCCTCTTTCTTCTCTTCTGGAACCTCTATTTTAATTTCAGGTACTGCAGGAGCTTCAACTTTAACTTCTGGAGTTTCTTTCTTTTCTTCAGGAGTTGCTGGCTCTTCTTTTTTAACTTCTGGAACTTCTACTTTAATTTCAGGTACAGTAGGAGCTTCAGCTTTAACTTCTGGAGTTTCTTTTTTCTCTTCAGGAGCTTTTGCTTCTTCTTTCTTTTCAGTAGTTTCTTCTTTTTTATCTTCTGCTTTTTCAACTACAGCAGGTGTAATTACCGGAGTAGCTACTTCTTTTTTCTCCTCTTTGTCCTCTTCTTTTGGTTCTTCTTTCTTTTCTTCTTTTTTAGGAACAAGAACAGGCATAGCAGGAGCATTTATTTCAATTTTTTCTCCTTTAGAATCAACAACAACAGGTTTAGCTATTACCTTATCAGTAACTAAAGAACC
Organism: uncultured Clostridia bacterium; assembly: GCA_946409545.1. Taxonomy (GTDB): domain Bacteria; phylum Bacillota_I; class Bacilli_A; order RF39; family UBA660; genus RUG12783. The sequence continues at coordinate 887 of CAMJWT010000010.1, forward strand.
CGTGCTTTTTGGTTCCTCTTTATCTTTATCTTTATCTTCTTCATTTTCTTTCTTAGCAAATTCATTAGACTTCTTCATTCCTATTACATATATAGCGATTGCCGCAATAATTAAAATAATTCCGCCTAACAAAAATAATCCTGGCATTTCAAATAACCAACTCATAATAAATATCACCTTTTATCCTTTTACTATTTTATAATTCATTTTAATGATATCAAATAATTAAAATAAAATCAATTAATTTCAAATTCTTTATTTAATTTTTTTACTAATTGATGCTAAATAATATTTTATTATTGTAGCAACAATAAAAACTAATAATCCCCAAATGAAGTTAATTACTTGAAATAATGCTAATATTTCTAAAATAACAATTGCAATATATAGTAATATCCAAACTGTTGTCAAAATATTTTTAGTTCTATATAATCTTATTTTTTCATCTATTTGACGATATTCTTGTTCCGATTTTTTTACCATCTAACACCTTTATTAAATTCTTCTTATCATTAAAATTAATAACTGAAATATCAATATTATTATGCATACATTCTTCAATTGCTGGAATATCCATTACTTTAATTTCTGGATTGTCAAGAACTTCTTGATGTGTTAAGAAATCATACATAACAGCATCAGCATATTTATTAGGATCTTTATCATATACACCTTCAACATTTGTAAGTTTAATAATAACATCAGCTTTAATTAAACTTGCTTTATTACTTGCTGCAGTATCAGTTGAACATCCAATATGACCAGTACCTCCACCAAATAGTACTACATTACTTTTTATCTTTTCTAATACTTCTTCTGGAGTGTAAATAGGGATTAGTCCATTTAAATCAAATGGTGTACTAATAATACAAGGAAGTTCTTCTTTTTTCATAGCATCAGCAAGTCCTAATGCATTTGAAACTGTTCCAAGCATTCCCATTGTATCAACGTATAATGGTTCCATATCTTTATTACTTCTTCCACGGAAGAAATTACCTCCACCAATTACGATACCTACTTCAATTCCCATATCACGTACTTCTTTAATAAGACGTGCAATTTCTCTTGTTCTTTCCTTATCAATAATGGCATCTTCACCCATTAGTGATTCACCACTTAATTTGATTAATATTCTCTTATACATATAATCCTCCTATAATTTATTAATCTCTTTCATTATTTCTTCATTTATATCTTCAATTGTTCTTATCTTTTTATTCTTAATACAATTTATATGATGCCAATGATACAATTCAGAAAGTTCTACATAAGCGATTTCTGAATTTTTTAAATGTTTTTCACTCTTTTCATGTTCATCTAAACTTATTCTATTCTTTTTTAATTCAACTGCAAACTCGTATGGAACATGTAAAAAGAAAGTTGTATCTGGTTTAGGAAGTTTTAAAAGCCAATACTCTAATTTATCAATCCATTGATACATCAAAAATCTTTCATCAGCGTCTTCAATCTTACTACCTTGATGAGCCATATTACTTGATATATAACGATCACATATTACATAATAGTCATCATCTAAGTATTTCTTTATTTCACCTTCATTGTATTTACGATCAGCTGCATAATATAGACAAGCTACCTTAGGATCAACATTAACGGCTCCTTCAGGGAACCAACACTTACTTATTTCTTCTTTACCTAAATACGGTCCACCAATTATTTTACCTGTTGGTGAATCATAATTAGGGAAAGTAATACGAATAGCTTTTTTACCCATTTCATTTAATTTGTCAACAATTAACTTACTTTGTGTTTCTTTGCCACTGCAATCTGTTCCTTCAATTACAATAAATTTTCCCATTATTTTCTCCTTTCATATATAACAAAATTATATTTAATATTATTATCTTCTCCATTTCCAACAATTGTTTTCTTATATTTTCTCTTATCAAACTTTGGAAAATAAACATCAGGATCTTTACAAGATTCATTAACTTCTGTTAAATACAATTTTTTTGCATACGGAAGAAATTGTTTATATATACTAGCACCACCAATAATGAATACTTCTTCTTCATCTTTGATATTATCAAGTATTTCAGGAATACTATTAAAAATTTCAACACCATCAATCTTACTTTCATTTGGTAGTTGTAAGACAATATTTCGTCTCTTTGGTAAAACTCCTGGTAGCGAATCAAAAGTACGTCTACCCATAATTACTGTTTTACCACTAGTAACTTTTTTAAAATATTTTAAATCATTAGGTAAGTGCCAAATTAAATCATTATTTTTACCAAGTTCTAAATTCTTGCCTACACAAGCAATCATTGATATATTATCCATTATACCTCCTATTGAGCTATTGGAAATTCAATCTTTCCCATATGTTTATAACCAGATATTTTAATATCCTTAAGATCTTTACTATTATCAAAATCATAGAAATTCTTTATTTCTGGATTAATCCATAACTTAGGCGCTGGTAAGTCACCATTCTCTTCAAATCTTTTAATTTGTTCCTTGATACCTTCTACTTGATTAACATAGATATGAGCATCTTTTATACTCCAATACATCTTACCTACCTCAAGTCCTGTTACACTTGCAATTAAATTGGCAAGAACAGCATATTGTGTAACATTAAATGGAAGTCCTAATGGTACATCACAACTTCTTTGGTGAACCCAAAGATTTAGTTTACCATCTGTTACGTCCCATTCACTGCACCACACGCAACTAGGAAGTACAGCCGTATCTAAGAATTCATTTTGCCATAAGCTCATTATCATTCTTCTATCAGTTGGATTATTTTTAATAGTATCAAGAAGTTTATCAATTAATTTATAACGATTAACAATCCAGCCATACGCTGTTCCAATGGTATGAGCATATTCTTTTCCAAAATGTTTTACTATTTCTTTCTTCTCTAGTTTACCATTCTCTCCTGGTACCATTTGAGTTGCATGCCAATCACCCTTAGAATCACATTCCCATTCATCCCAAATATGATTATCACGCTCTTGTAACCAACGAACATCATTAGATTGAGCTTGATAAATCCATAACATTTCTGTAATCGCTTTTTTAAAATATAATTGTTTTGTTGTTAATACTGGAAACTCTTTAGATAAATCAAACTCTAATTCATAACCAGGAAGTTTAATTGTATTAATCCCTGTTCTATTAGGAACTTCACGTCCATTCTTTAATATCTTTTTGCATAATTTAATATACTCTTTATCCCACTTTGTCATATAATCTCCACTTATACTACAACTATTATAACATAATCTTTTTTAATTAATAAATAATTGACAAAGAAAAAACAGTTATCCCTTTAACTGTTTTAATCTCGATCAATTATTTCGTTTTTATCATTAAATTTAACATCTAAATATTTACGACTAGATAAATAGTCACACATATGAACAAATACTTGATGTTTCGTTTTGGGTTCAGGAAGTTCCTCATTTGTATATGAATTAACATTCCAAGGAAAACCACCCATATGTGATTCTACACAACTTCTAAATAAAGCTAACTCTTCATCAGTTAATTCAATTTTATCTTTATTATCATTAACAAAATTACTAATTAAAATAGGATGATTAAAAGCTGTATATTTATCATGATTTAAACCGCTTTTTAAACTATCATGAAGAATTAAAGTCATTAACATTATATCTTTTTCATTACGAGTATATTTTGATTTAAAAGATGGATCTTCTAATAAATCATTAGCAATTCTTGTTGCAACTTTAACATGACGAACAAGTCCACCTTCTCCTAAAGAGAAACTTGGATGATACTTTCCGGTACTAGATGCTGGTATTTCATAAAAATAATCTGGTAACATATCAAGAATAGTTTCACAACTTTTTCTTATTCGATCATCTTTGATATAAGATAATTCAATATTAAATACTTCGTGTTTCATAATTATGCTCCTTTATTATTTTCTTTATTATATAAATAATATTATCATATTCCATTATTTTATTTGTAACCGCTTCAATTGATTTACTATAATCACCTTGATAAATACAATAAATAGGTTTCTTTTCATCATAGAAAAAACCAAGTTCAATTCCTAATCCAGTTGATGGATTTGATACTTCCGCAATCACTAAATCAAAATCTTCATAATAATTACGATTGTGAATAAAATCTTTTTCCATATGAGGAAGTGTTATAATTTTACTTAATTCAGAATCATTTAATATAGGTTTATAAATCTTATTAATATAATCACAATTACTAGAATGTGCTAAATAAATTCTCATATAAAATTCTCCAATATTTTATTTTCTACATATATCATATCATATTTTATTTTGATATTCTCACCATCATCAATTAAATAACCATCTTTTATTAAAGATCTAATATTATACATATCAACAAGTTCAATATGATATTTATTATAAAAATCTTTTTTATTAATACCATTTATTAATCTAAAACCAAGTATTAAATGATAAGACATAATATCTTCTTTATTTAATTCTTCTCTATTTAATAAATAATTACCTTTTAAATAACTAGATAAACTTTTAGTATTGTCATAACGAATGTTATTAATATAACCACTAGCTCCTAGTCCAAAACCATAATAATTTTCATTATGCCAATAAACAAGATTATGACGTGATTCATAACCATCTTTACTAAAATTACTTATTTCATAATGATTAAAATGATGTTCTTTTAAATAATTACAAATATAATCATACATTTCTCTATCTAAATCATTATCAATATAGTTAGTTTTATTAATACCAAGAACAGTATTTTCATTAATTATCAATGAATAAGTTGATACATGATTAATATCAAGATCTATTATATTATCTAAATCATTTTTTAAATCATCAATTGTTTCATTAGGTATTGCATATATTAAATCCACATTAATGTTATCAAAATATTGTTTTATTAAATTAATTATATCTTTAACCATCTTAAAATCATGTTTACGATTTAAATATTTAAGAAAAACATCATTGGTTGATTCAATACCAATACTAATACGATTAACTCTATTAGATTTAAATAATTGTAGTTTTTCATCATCTATATTCTCTGGATTAACTTCTATTGTAAATTCATAGTCATTATCTAACTCAATATCTTTTAAAATATTAAATAACTTAGTTAAATTATTAATACTCAAACTACTTGGTGTTCCACCACCAATATAAATGGTTTTTATTTTTTCTCCTTTGTAGTTATCCTTTATTTCTTTAGATAAAGAGTCTAGATAATTACTACACTCATTTTCATTATAAAATCTTTTACAGAAATCACAATAACTACAAATATGAGAACAAAATGGTATATGAATATACATACTAGTCGTCATTTATTTCCTCATTTGAAAGTACTGCTAAGAAGGCATCTTGTGGGATTTCAACACTACCTAATGTCTTCATACGTTTCTTACCTTCTTTTTGCTTTTCAAGAAGTTTCTTTTTTCTAGATACATCTCCACCATAACATTTAGCGAGAACATCTTTACGAAGAGCTCTAATATCAGCTCTTGCTATAATTTTAGCCCCAATGGCAGCTTGAATAGGTACAACAAATAATTGACGAGGTATAAGTTTTTTTAAGTTTTCAACAACTACTTTACCACGTGGATATGCAAAATCTTTATGAACTATTGTTGATAAGGCATCAACAAGTTCTCCGTTAATTAAGATATCCATTTTAACTAAATTACTTTCTCTATATCCAATTAATTCATAATCGAATGATGCATACCCTTTGGTTGTACTTTTTAATTTATCAAAAAAGTCATATACAATTTCTGATAGTGGTAACTCATAATGAATAATGACTCTTTTGGGATCAATATATTCCATAGAGATATAAGTACCACGTTTATTTTGACATAATTCCATAATTGGACCAATATATTCACTTGGTGTAAAAACATTTGTTCTAATATATGGTTCAGAAATTGAAGCAATTTTAACAGGTTCAGGTAACTTTTGAGGTGAATCAATAATTAATTCTTCCCCATCCGTTTTTGTTACATGATATACAACAGATGGACTAGTTGCAATTAAATCAAGATTAAATTCTCGTTCAATTCTCTCTTCAATTATTTCCATATGAAGAAGTCCTAAGAAACCACAACGGAATCCAAATCCTAAAGCTTTACTTGTTTCCGGTTCAAAAGATAAACTAGCATCATTAAGTTTTAATTTTTCTAAAGCATCACGTAAATCATTATATTTACTAGTTTCTGTTGGATAAATACCAGCGAATACTACTTGTTGCATTGGTTTATAACCTGGTAACATTTCCGTTGCTGGATTAGCTTCAAGGGTTACAGTATCACCAACATGAACATCATTTATACTTTTAATACTTCCCCAAAGGTAACCTACTTCACCACATAATAACTCATTTTTCTTTTTAACAGATGGTGTATAAACACCAACTTCTGTTACATCGTAAACAGCATCTGTACTCATTAATTTAATCTTATCGCCCGCTTTAATCTTTCCATTTTTAAGTCGCATTAAAATAATTGTACCTTTATATGAATCATAGATACTATCAAAGATTAAAGCTTGAAGTGGTTTATTAACGTCCCCGTCTGGCGCTGGAATACGTGTAATAATAGCTTCAACAAGTTCTTCTATTCCAATACCATTCTTAGCAGATGTAAGTATTATTTCATCTTTAGTGAAGCCAAAAGTATCATTTAATTCTTTTGTTACTTTATCAACATCCGCATTTGGTAAATCTATTTTATTTATTACAGGAATAATAGTTAAATTACTATCAAGGGCTAAAAATAAGTTAGCTAAAGTTTGCGCTTCAATTCCTTGAGCCGCATCAACAACAAGTATTGCACCTTCACAAGCAGCAAGACTACGTGAAACTTCATAAGAAAAGTCAACATGACCTGGAGTATCTATTAAATTTAATAAATAATCTTCACCTTTATATTTATAATTAAGTTCAACAGCATTTAGTTTAATCGTTATTCCATGTTCACGCTCCAAATCCATAGAATCTAACATTTGTTCTTTACTTTCTCTTTTAGATACAGCACCTGTTAGTTCAAGTATTCGATCAGCTAAAGTACTTTTACCATGATCAATATGAGCGATTATTGCAAAATTACGTATATTTGCTTGTTTCATAAATATCACCGAAATTATTTTAACATAATAGGAAAGAAATTACTATAATCAAAAAAGACTTAGAAATAATCTAAGTCTTTATTTTAATTAATATTGACTGTTGCTGAAGTCGTTCTTTGATCATTAGAAATAACACTTATTGTTGTACTTCCTTTTTTATTACATACAATCTCAATAGTTTGACAAGTTGATCCATCACATATAACACCTGTTGGGGCTATTTTGTTTATCGATACATTATCATTATTTATAGAGATTTTATCTAACTTAGTATGACCATCAACTGAGAATGATTTAATAGTAGTTACTATTTTCTCTCCTACTTTACATTTATAATTTGAAGTTGCCAATAATGATTTACCATTATTACCTGCAAAGTTATTTCTTATAACTTGATAATATTTATTTAAAGTATAACCACCATTTGAAGTTTTCATCTTAAATTTATTATTAATTGTTTCATAACTATCATTTAATAAATCTGCATATTTATTACTATTTTTATCTAAATTATATATTAGGCCATATGATGTTGACCCAGCTGCTTTATATGTCCAGAAAGCATAACTAATTAGATTACTATCATAATATGACATAGCATATTTCCAAACATCATAAACATCTTTCCATAAGAAATTAGTTTCTCCAATAAAGATTGGAATCTTATATTCTTTTAATTCTTTTAAGTCTTGATCTACTTTATCTTTAATAGCTTTTTTAACATCAGCAGCAGTTCCATTTCCAGGTAAAATACTATTATTAGTAGTAAAGTAATCATGTACTGAATAAGCTACATTTGTAAAACCATAATCACTAGGTTTCTTTAATGTTTTAATTGAATGATTAGTTACACCATTCATTGGAGATTCCATAATTATAATATGTTTATACTTAGAATTTTTTTCTTCATTTCTAATTGCATTATAAGCTTCTTTGTAAAAACTAATTAGTTTATTTTCATTAGCTCCTGGTTCATTTAATAATTCATAAGCGGCTACTGTTGGATTATCTTTGTATCTATTTGCAATTAATTTCCAAATATCGATAGCGTTATTAATGCTTCCTCGATTATCAAAGAAAGTATATCCACCTCTTTTACTTCTAATGCCACCATTATTTTGGCCACCATCTACAACATGTAAATCAATGATGACATATATTCCTCTTTTACCACATTCATTAACAATATTATCAATATGTTTAAATCTTTGTTCTAGTTTATTACCTGTAAGCATAGAATATGAATACATATAATTATTATTTTTATCACGATTGGTATCATCAAAACTAAGTTCTACAAAATAACTCCATTCAATAGGTAAGCGAATAACATTAGCTCCACTCTTTGCAATAATATCTAAGTCTTCATTACTAATAAAATTACTATAATATGATTCATTTAAAGAGAATGTTTTTTCTGAACCAAATCTTTTATTTAACATATAATTTATTTGTAAATTATTATCAGGGTATTCTCTTTCCCATGCATCTGTTTTACTTGATGCATTTTTTATTGGTGTTAATGATATAGCTCTACTTAAATATTCCCCTAAGTTATAACCTCTTAATAATACTGTGTTTTCATTAGAAACTTTTACAAACTTAGTTCCTTTTACTTTAAGAAAATCATCGTTTGTTATTGCTTTATTAATAACTGATACATTAATTACTGCTTCGTTATAATTACTTTTTGCTTTAATAGTAACGTTACCATAATTACGACCAGTTATAATACAAGAATTATTACTTGCTTTTACTTCAGCAACCATACTATCAGAACTTTCACAAATAAGATTATTTATCGTTCCATAAAGTTCTAATGTTTTACTATTAAAGACATATAGAGTAACCTTTTTATCTTTAAAAGATAATGTTGAATTATTATTACTATTATTATTATTATTGTTACTATTACTGTTATTATTATTACTATTACCATTATCATTGTTATTGTTACTATTATTGTTATTGTTACTATTACTGTTATTATTGTTATCCTCTTCTTTTGGATTAACATCACTTATAGAATCATTATTTTTTCCCATCACAAAGAAAACTATTAATCCTACAATAGCTATTAAAAATAATATAATTAAATAACTTTTTTCTCTTACTATTCTCATATCATAATTATATCATACATAATAAAAAACATAACTTCTTAATGGAAGTTAAGTTTTATTTTATCCAAACAATGTTTTTTCACTCTTATATTGTTTAATAATAAATGATAATAAGATTGATATAAATAATATTGTTGATATAATCATTAAAAGTATATTAATGATATTAAATTCACCTTTAACAGTATCACTAAATATTATATTAAGATTTAAGAAAGGTATCATTGAATATAATGGTGTTGTTTTAAGATTCATAAAATATGATATTAATCCTGGTAACATAACAATCATATTAATAGGAGCTAATACACTTTGAGCTTCTTTAAATGTTTTAGATTTAGATGCCATTGCAATAGTTAAACCACTTACTAAGAATGAGAATAAAATTATCTTTAAAGCAAGTATTAATAATGTAGGTACACTAAATACAATATTATATGCATGTAACATTTCATATTTATCATTTACATAGATAAGTGCTCCCTGTGTAAGTATTAAACTTAATAATCCTGTAATTAATGAAATTGTAGTAACACCTAAATATTTACCAACAATAATACCTATACTCTTAATTTGGAATGTGAATAAAGTTTCAAGAGTTCCTCTTTCTTTTTCACCTGCCGTTGCATCCGTTGCTGGATATGTAGCTGCAATCGTTATAGCCATAATAATATAAATAAATGAAAATTCACCTATATATTTACCAATAAAGTTTTCACTTTTTTCTTCATAATCTCCAAAGGTAATAATATCAAAGACTTCATCAGAATTTATTCCATAGTTTTCTAAATATTCTTTTTGAAGATATTGTTTATAATTTTCAAAGTATTCATCTGCAAGCTGTAAAGTCATTGAACTAGTAGTATCATTACGATAATACATTCCATATTTATTACCATCTCTTAATACATAAAGATTTAATTCACCATTATCAAATTGTTCTTTTAATTTTTCTTCACTTGCATATACTGGTTCAATAAATGATTGTTTAGCTAATTCTTTTTCTTTTTTAGAAAATTGATAATTAAAATCATAATTCTTTTTATCCATCTTTTCTATTAGTTTTATTTTCATTACTTTATTCATAGATACATTCTTATCTTTGTATTCATATGGAATATTAACTTCTATAACCTTACATTTATACATAATTTTTTTATAAGGTTCACAAACATATAAATATACATAATCATCAATATTTATATTACTAGATTGCTTCCATATAATTTCATCTTTATAATCATAACATAAAAGGAACAGATTTACTGTTCCTTAGATTATTATTTAATAGCGATTTGTTTAACTTCATGAGATTTATCTTCGATTTGTTTCTTAGGTAATTCAATTTTTAAAATACCATTTTTAAATTCTGCATGAATATCATTTTCATTAATATCTTCACCTACATAGAAACTACGAGAGCATTCACCATAATATCTTTCACGACGAACGAACTTTTCATCTTCATCATTCTTCTCTTCTTTATCTACTTTGGCTTTAATATTTAAATATCCTTTATTAAGTGAAATATCAATATTTTCTTTATTGAATCCTGGAAGATCAATATCAAGTAAGTATTTATCTTTCTTTTCCTTAATATCTGTCTTCATCATATTTCTTTCTCTTCTACCAAAATATTCATGTCTTGGCAAGAATTCATCTCCAAAGAAATCATCAAACAAATCAAAATCTCTAGGTACTAACATCATATATATCAACTTCCTTTCATAACGTGTTACGATTGGGTAGCACAATATAATTTAATACCTTGTAATGATTCTTAACTCTCATTACATTTTAATAATAACACTATAATTAGCAGTTGTCAAGCATGAGTGCTAATTATTTTAATAAAATCCTTTTATTTACAATAATTGTAAATATTTATTAATAAAAAAAAGAATGAATAATCATTCTTTTTAGTTAAATAAACCTTTTATCTTGTCAATAAAACTTTCATTCTTTTCTTCTTTAATTTCAATTCTTTCTTCTTTTGTTTTATTAATAGAATCAATCATAAAGACAATTTTTGAAGTACCAGTATCATTCTTATTTATACTATCAAAAGTTTTATAATCCTTACTTAATTTCATAACAGCTTCAAATCTACTTTGGAACTTTTTAACATCACCATTTACAAGTTTACTAATCTTATTAATTCCCTCTCGATTATATTTATCAAGTCCTTTTGATAACTCTTCCATACCATTAGTAACTTTATTTGATCCATCATTTAATAATTTAATAGATGTTGATAAAGTATTAATCGTATTATCAATAATCATTAATTTATCACTAATATCATTCTCATATATTTTTAATACTTCACGTAATTTATTATCAACATTTTTACTATCAAATTGTTTTTCAATAACATTTCTTACGATAATTTTAGAATAATCATAAGTATATTTACTTGCAATATCAGAAGCTGTCTTATTAATAATTTCATCAATCATATTATTAATTGATGACTTAATATCTAAATCTAAATATGTATTATTATCAGAAATATCTTTTTTAATTGCATCAACAATTTGTTCTTTTAATACTTTTTCATAAGCAATTAAATCTTGATTATTATTAATTAATTCTTGAAGTTTACTATTAATATTATTGATATAACTATTAATTATATTATTTAACTCTTCTTCATTAGATAAGATATTAATTACTTTATCTGATACATCTAATTTAGATAAATAATTATTTACTTTATTCTTATTATCATTTTGAACACGATCAATAATATTCTTTGCAGTCTCATAATCAACATTATATTCATTGGCAATTTCATTAATATATTCATCATTATAAGATAATAGATTATTCATTTCACTATTAACTTTTAACATTGTATTATTAATTGATTCTTTAACTTTTAATATTATTTTATCTTTAATATTCTTTTCAACTAATTTTAATTCTTGATCATTTTTTAATAAATTATAAAGATTACTATTAATAATATCGTTAACTATTACTTTAAAATTTACTTTTTTAACAACATCATTAATTTTATTATCAACTACTAATTTAGTATTTTTCTTAGTATATTCAATTAAACTTTTTTCAAGTTCACTAGAATTTTCTTTTATTAATTCAGTTGCTTCAATAACTATTTCATCTTCTAATCCACTACTAATTTTATTAATATTTTCTTCAATTATTTTAATTAATTCTTCTTTTAAAGTATTTTTATCTTGACTACGATAATAGTTATATTTATTAGTTAATTCAACTACTCTATTATTTAGTTCATTAATACCATTATTTATTTTTTTAGAACCATCACTTAATTTCTTAGATGATGATACAATCATATTCATATTACTTTGTAATAAATTAATATTATTATATAGTTCATTAATCTTACTAAACTTACTTAAATTATCATTATCAAACATATTAGAAGTTGCTAGTGAATAAATAGAATTTAGAGAGAAGTTATCTGTATCATAACTAATCTCTACTTTATTGATATCTTTTAATTCATCTATTTTTAATGATTCATATAAGCCAGGGGAAGCTACAGCAACAATAAATGATGTAACCCCATTATCAACTACTTTACCATTAGTTACTTTAATATTATGATTATCTGTATTATTTAAAATAGATGTTGTAACAACGGCAAATGGTGTATAAATAGTTTCATATTTACCATTAATATTCATTTTTTTAGATAAATGATTTTCATATTCAATAACAATTTTAATGTGACCTTTTTTAGATAACATATCATTAACATTCATTTCTTTATTATCTAAATAATATTTAATTGATAAAGAGATTGGTAATTCTTTATCTGTTGTTCCTTGATAATAGATATCTTTATTACTTGTTTTCCATGTTAATTTATTACCATCTAAATTATATTTATCATCACTATTAATACTTTTAATATCTGATAAAGAAGTAATATCATTTATTTCATTTGGTAGATCATATAAATGTTCTGATACAGTTATTTTATTTTCTTTACCATCACTATTTAAATTTACATAAATAGATTCTTCCTTAGTTAAAGCTAAAACACTTGTATAATTAAATAATTCACTAATTATTATAATAGATGCAAATAACTTTCTTATAAATTTATTTTTCATTTTTAATCATTCCTTTCTTAAATCCTAAAGTTGTTTTAATAATTAATTTATCAAATACTAATAAGATGCTAGGTATTATAAACATAACAACAAGCATACTTATTATGGCTCCTCGAGACATTAGTAAACAAAGAGATGCAATCATATCAATCTTTGATACAACATATACACCAAATGTTGCGCCAAAGAAACACATAGCACTTACAAAAATAGATGATATGGAACTTGATAAAGCATTACCAATAGCTTCTTTCTTATCTTTTCCGTTTTTCCTTTCATCTAAGTATTTAGTTGTTAATAAAATAGCATAATCAATAGTAGCTCCTAACTGAATAGTACCAATAACAATAGATGATACAAATGGAAGTGATGTACTAGTCCAATATGGAATACCCATATTAATAAAGATGGCAAACTCAATACCCGTCACAAGAAGTACTGGAAGACTCAATGACTTTAATACAAAGAACATAATTAAGAAGATAACCCCAATTGATACATAATTTACATTAATAAAATCAATTGCTGTTATACTTACTAAATCATTCATTAAAGGTCCTTCACCCGCAAGAATAGCATTCTTATCATACTTTTTAATAATTGTATTTAAATCATTAATTTGCTTATTAATTTCATCAGTAGCAACTTCATAATTAGAATTAATAATAATTAATTTATATTTATCATTAACAATAATATCTCTAATTCTTTTAGGTAAAATATTTTCATTTAAACCACTATTACTTAATTGAGAAATAGATAACACATCCCCTATTCCTGGTAACTTTTTAATTTCATCAATCATTTCATTAATTTTAAAATCATCGACATCATTACTAATTAAAATCATTTCTTGAGATATCATATGATAATCATTTTTAAGTTTCTTTGATGCAATCGTATAACTATAATTATCGGGAATAGAACTATCAAGATTATAATAAATATTCGTTTTCTTTTGTGATAAGTAACTAGGTATTAAAAGAATTAAGAAAATAATAAAAATTAATTTATAATGTTTTAAAACAAACGGTTTAACAAACTTAAACTTAGGAACTAAATTCTTATGTTTAGTCTTATTAATTAAATTATCAAATGTAAGAATTAAAGCAGGATATAATGTAAGAACAGTTATAACTCCAAAGATAACACCTTTAGCCATAACAAGACCAATATCGGTACCAAGAGTTAATTTCATACTACATAAAGCAAGAAAACCGGCAATTGTGGTTAATGAACTGCCAACAACAGATACCATTGTTTCTTTAATCGCTTCTTCCATTGCCTTTTCTTTAGTTTTATATTTTCCTTTATAATATTCATATTTATGATATAAGAATATTGAAAAATCAGTTGTAACACCAAGTTGTAGAACCGCAGCTATCGCTTTTGTAATATATGAAATATCACCAAAGATAATATTTGATCCCATATTAAATAAAATAGAAACACCAATATTACCTAAGAGAATAAAAGGTACAATATAAGAGTCAAGTGATAATAATAGTATTACTAAACAGCAAACAACAGCAATAAAGACATATAAAAAAGTCTGACTTTCAAATAATACTCTTGTATCATGAACCATTGAACTCATACCACCAACTTTAATACTATTTGACATTTCACTAATCTTATCAATAGCAAGCATCGTCTTATCATCACTTGTACCCGTACTAAATATTATTAATAGCAAACGAGAATCTCCAACTGCTACTTTATCAAGAACACTCTTAGGTATCATATCAAGAGGAATCTTAATACCTGTTACATCATTAATACTTAATACTTCTGTAACACAATCAATCTTCCTAATTTCATTTTCTATTTTTGATAATTCACTATCACTTGCTCCATCAACAATCGAAATAGAAAAAGAACCCATTTTAAACTCATCAGTTAAAATATTCTGCCCTTTCAATGTTTCTATATCATTAGGCAAATATACTAAAATATCATAATTAGTTTTAGTAATAAAGTAACCAATAATAGAAGGTATTATTAATATTAAACTAATAAGAATAAATAACTTTTTATTCTTTACAACAAACTTTGCAAACTTATCCATTTTTCACCTCAAGAGATAATTCTATTACTTTATTATTTTTATTCCACTCCATAATATTCATACTTGATGTTTATCCAACATTTTTATAAATATATATGCATATTTATCATACAAAATGTATGTTATTTGACTTTTTAACAGTTAAATCCTATAATTATCACGAGGCGATAAAATGAAAGAAAAAACAGACTTACGAATTATTAAAACAAAAAAAATCTTATTTGATACATTAATTAAACTAATGAAACAAAAAAACTTTGAAAGAATTAAAATATCAGATATATGTGAGGAAGCTCTTATTAATAGATCTACCTTTTATGCACATTATGAAGATAAATATGATTTATTAATGGATTTATTTGAAGAACAAAAATTAGCATTATTAAAAGAATTAAACGTTAATGAAAACAAATCATTCTCAAAGAAATATTTAATGGACTTACTAAGTATCTTAATCAATCATATTGATGAAAATAAAGAAATGTATAATGCTATTCTTGTAAATAATCGGAATGGAATATTAATTGATTTCTTAATAGACGCTACTGAAAGAGATTTCTTACAAAGAATAAAAAACGATAATAAAGTTGTTATATCAAATATACCTATTGACACAATTGTTAAATTTTATGCTGGTGGTTTAATAAATATTGGTATATCATGGTTAACAGAAAAAGAAAAATATACTAAAGAAGAAATATTATCATACATTGATAAATTAATACCAGAAAAAATATAAACAAAAAGAGAAAAATAATTTTTCTCTTTTTTTATTCTCCGTAATTGGGTTTAGCACATTGAGTTAAATCAACATTTATAGATATTAATAGTTCTTGTAAATATTTATTGTCTCGATCAGTAATAAATTCATGTCCCTTACCCGAATAAATCATATATTCTGGTAAGTTTTCATTTGTATATTGAAAAAGATTAGCATCAACACTATGTCTTATTATTTCAATAACATCATAATTATATTTCCCTTCAATTGATTTTACATATTGTAACATTGCAGTACAAGCTACACCTGGTCTACATGATTTATATTCAGTAAACAATTTATATTTATTATTCTTATAAATATTTAATTGAACAGGTATATCACATTTACTATTTTTCTTCTCAACTGTAAAAATTAAATCTTCATATACTAAATCATCAATTGTTATTTTACTCATATCTAAATTTAAATAATCATAGTATATATTCTTTTTTTGCTGTACTTCGTTAAATAACTTACTAATATTTTTTTCTTTATCATAATTAAGAACTTGATATTCAATTATACCAGGAAACATTTCTTTTATTGAAGAAACATACTCACTACCATCTTTAGGATATATTATATCTTGTAATTTATTATCTTTAAATATTGCTTTAATTGGCATAGATTTTCCAGAAGATATTGCTAGTCCACTTCCATATTCTTCTTTTTCAATATAATAACTTTGTTCATAAATCCATAAATATACATATTTATAATTATTCTTTTTTTCGATTCCAAAAGGATGATAACTATAAAAAACATTAAAATCCTTTTCTTTAGAATCAGGATTTTCTCTAAACTCTTTTTCTTTTATAAAATTAATTACTTCATCATATAGATAATCTGAGTCATTAACTAAATTAACTTTTAAATTTTTATTATAGTAAATTAATCCACAAACTATAATAACAAAGATTGTTAATAAACTAATTAATAATTTTTTAGAATTCTTTTTTATCTTATTAGTTTCATTTATTGTAGAAATAATAGCTTTTTCTTTTGCTTCTTCACTCTTATCTTTTTCTCCATTAATTAGTTCTTCTATATTTATATCTAATTCTTTACAAAGTTTTTTATATAATGATACATCTGGAAAACTCAAACCTCTTTCCCATTTACTAACCGCATTAATACTAACATCCATTTTCTCAGCGAGTTCTTGTTGAGTCATATTTTTTTCTTTTCTTAATTTAGCAATAAATTTACCACTTTTATTTTGATCCATTTTCTCACTTCCTCAAAAAAGATATTATCATTTTTATATAACAATTAACACACACCATTGGTTTAATTTTGTCTATAATAACATTTTAACATATAAAAAGAGAATTATTTCATTCTCCTAATATCTTAATCTTACGAGTAATATACAAATTATAAGTTATTTCTTTATTCTCTTTTTTGAAAAAATTATTATCATATAAGTAATAAAACATAATGAATCAATAATTAGCATAAACAAACCTTGTCTAACAGTAAATAGTTTAAAAGAATAATTCAATAATTCTATAAAAATCATAAGAGCTGGTAAATATCTAATTATTTTATATGGCATTTTATCTTTTCTTCCATACCAAAGGACAAATGCTAATGCAAAACAAACTATCGCAGGTATTAAACCATAAAATAGATTTTCTGAAAGTCCTTTATAAAAGTATGACATTGTCTGATATCCTTTATTAACCATTGTTAAATGTTTAAAAATGCCAGTTATATAAAACATAAAATAAACATAAATTGCTACATTAATTCCTGCTACATAATTTTTTGAGCTAAAAAGTGCTATTAACGACGATGAAAAAAACCAAAATCCCAATGATACAGAACTAAAAAGTGCAAAACTCCATAAATCATCACTTGGAAATCTACTAAAAAAAGCAACTAATAATCCTGCTGTAATACCTAATACTAAAACTAATAAATAAGATTTTAAATCATTTTTAAAAATTTCTTTTTTCATTCTGCTGATCTCACAAATTGCTATTATTTATATATTTCATTATACCACATTTTTAATCTTTTTTATTGGCTTTATAATCGTAATATTCGTAAACTTGGTATGTAGGTTTACTATATTTCGAGCATTCTAACCAATTTTAAAATAAAAAAATCCACTCATTACTGAATAGATTTTTTATTATAACCATCTACATGTTTAATCTTTACTAACTAAATAATGTTTCTTCTTTTTTATATTGCTTAATAATTAAAGATAAAATTAAAGCAATAAAGACAATGGTTGAGATAATCATAACAAACACATAAAACAAATTATATTTTCCTGATATTACATCATCAAAAATAAAATGAATATTAACAAATGGAATAAGTGATGTTACAAGTGTTGATTTAGCTTCTGTAAACATTGCGTACATACCTGGTAACATAACAATGATGTTAAGTGGTGATAACGCACTTTGAGCTTCTTTAAATGATTTAGAGCGAGATGCCAGAGTAATTGTTAAACCACTAATTAATAATGACATCAAAATAACAACAAAAGCCATAAATAACAATGTTCCAATTGAGAATACAATATGATAACTATGAATCATTGGAATATTTTTATCGATAAAAATCAAAGCAATTTCTGATAAGAATAAACTTAGTAATCCCGTAATTGCTGAACTTGCAGAAACAGATAAATATTTACCAACAATAATATCACGACTCTTAATTGGAAATGTAAATAATGTTTCTAATGTTCCTCTTTCTTTTTCACCAGCAGTAGCATCTGTAGCAGGATATGTTGCAGCAACCGTAATTGCCATAACAATATATACAAAAACCATCTTTGTCATATAATTAGCTATAAAACTATCTTCTTTAGGAACAACTTCTTCAAACTTTATAATATCAATTACATCATCACTATTAATACCATAATTAGTTAAATATTCTTTTTGTAATTCGGTTTTATAGTCACTATACATTGATGTTACTAATTGATATGAAATAGCTGTACTTGTATTATCTTTATAATGTAAGGTATAAACATTATCTTTTTTTATCATATAGATTTTGATAGTACCTTCTTCAAAACCTTTTTCTAACTCTTGTTCTTCTTCAACAACTGGTTCTATATAATACTTTTTAGCAAGTTCTTTTTCTTTTTCACTAAACTCATAATTAAAACCTATTTTATTAAAATCTTTAACTGAATCAGCTGATTCACTTTCAAATAAATATCCCATTACAACAATAAAAATAGGAATTATTATTGGCATTACCATCATCATCATTAATGACTTCTTGTCTCTAAATGTTTCTTTTAATTCTTTTTTTAATACAATTAATATCTTATTCATGATTCTCTCCTTTAATTAATTTCATAAAGGCATCACGTAAATTAGTTGTCTTCATCTTTTTATTAATCTCTTCACTCGTACCCGTCATTATGATTTTACCTTCATTAATCATTATAATATAATCACAAATGTTTTCAGCTTCTTCCATATAATGTGTTGAATATATAATACTCTTTCCATTATCTCTTTCACGTTTAATGAAATCTAATATTATTTGACTAGCAATAATATCGAGACCACTTGTTGCTTCATCTAAAATATAATAACTTGGATTATGAATTAAACATCTTGCAATATTAACTCTTTGTTGTTGACCTGTAGATAATGTACTAATTCTTTTATTAATAAAATTTTCCATTTCTAGATTTTTACTTAACTCATCAATTCTTTTCTTACAAGTATTTTCATCTACATCATAAAATTCTCCACATAACATTAATAATTCATATGGAGTAAATGATTGATATAATTTCGTATTACCTGATAAATAAGCAATATCTCTTTTTAAATCAATTTCATTTTCCGTAAAACTTTTACCATTATAAGTAATACTTCCTTTAGTAGGTTCCATAATACCGGCAAGCATTCTAAGTAATGTTGTTTTACCAGCTCCATTAGGACCTAAAATACCTAAAGTTATTCCTTTATCTAAATTAAAAGAAATATCATTATCTGCATAAAACTTTTCTTTAGTTTTATCTTTGTTAACACGTATAAATTCTTTATAAACGTTTTTTACTTCTAGCATAACTTCTCCTTTTCAATAATAATTTAACAACTAATTAATAATAATGCAAATTTATTATTTATAGCTTCTATATTATCAATTAACTAAATCTATTATAACAAATAAAATAATTATGTTATACCTTTTTATAAACAAAAAAATTGAATTATTTTAATAATTCAATTTTATATTACTTTTTTACAAAATATTTACAACTTTTTTTGAAGACCTTTTATAAAGTCAAAGTTTTGTCCATTATGAAGAACATCTGAAAGTAAATTAGCATAAGAAAACTCTAAAAAACTTACAGGTAAACCTAATAATAATTTACGATAAATAGTTATGTCTTGTTTATTAGTAATAATTTCTTTAAATTTATTAATATCAACTCCGACTTTTGAGACATTAAATTCATCAGCAGCTTTATATAAAATTTCTGATGGACTTATTATCATTTCTTTATCACCTAATACTCGATATCTTTCAATTAAAGAATCACAAGTATGCATAGCTAAAATATTTTTATCTTTCTCTGTTAAAAACTCTTTTGGAAAATGGCGATATACATTATATGAATTAATAGCACCTCTATTATTAGCATCTATCTCTGTGGAATATCTTCGATAGTTATCATCATAGAAAGTCTTTAAATCCATTAAACGATAACAAATACCAAACAATTTCTTTTCAGGAGAATTATATCCAAAATCTCTTATTCGATGTTGTTTTGCATGAGTAAATTCATGGAAAATAATTGATAAGATGAAAAAATTGTGAACATCTACTTTTGAGCCGTCATAATCAAATTTAGAATTAAATACATCATAATGCTCTTCAATATATTTTTCCATACCTTCTTTATAGAATTCAATATTATCACTATAACAACATCCTGCAGCATCAGAATTATCTTCACATTTAATTTTAAAATCAATATCATAATCAAGATTATTTAATCCTTTAATAATTTCACAAATACGTTGCATATCATTTTTGTTTAATAATCTTCTTTCTTTATTTCTTCTTAAAACTAGTCTAATAATCTCATCCATAAGTCCCCCAATGTAATTATAGTAAGAAAAACAATTTAAAAAGTCAATAAAGTTGATGTATAATAACTTTGGAGGGAAAAATGGAAGATATTAAAAAGAAAATTGAAGAAGTTGTTAAAAAAGTTAAAACAGATAAGACTTTTGCAAGTAATTTCAAGAAAGATCCTATCAAAGCAGTTGAAAAACTACTTGGGGTTGATCTACCAGATGACAAGATTAAATCAATAGTTGATGGTGTTAAAGCTAAATTAACAAGTGATGACATGAAAGATAAAGCATCTAATCTTGTTGATAAAGTAAAAGGTTTATTTTAAAAGAAGACTTGGATTACCAAGTCTTTTTCATTTCTTTAACATAAGGAAGTTCTTCTTCTTCTGTAAATTGATATACTTTTGAAGATGTTGTTATATCATTATTTAAGATATTTCCTTCTTCATTAAGTTCAGTTCTTTCATTTTCTAAATTATTTTTTGTAATCTTTTTATCTTCCAAATTTCTTTTTAGTTTTTCTAATTCAGAAAGAATATCATATGTTCCCATTTTACTAGCAATTAAAGCATCAATAGCAACAGCAAGAATTACTGCGCCAATGGAAAAGCCTAAAACATATTTTTTACTTTTTCTTGTATCATTTTTATCTTGAATAGTTTCTGTTACTAGAACAATAGATTCTGTTGTACTATCATTACTATCTAATTGATCTTTAGCTTCCAAATAATGATATTTTTCTGTGGGATTAGTTTCTAAATCATATCCTTTTTTAGGATCCGTAACATAAGCAATAACATTTCTTACATAACCAGAACCTACACTATTCTTTTTCCAAGGTTCATATACTTTGATTGTTGAAGTATAAGTATTTTCTTTTTCATCATAAGTATCACTAATTACTTCTACTATTTGTTGATTATTAGGATTAACAACTCTTGTTATTGTACGATATTCATCAATTGTATTTGAAAGAGCTACTCCACTTCCAATACCTATACCAATAACAAGAAGTGGTACTAAAACGTATGAAGATAATTTAGCACGATTAATTCTTCTATGTAATTTAATATTTTTAATTGAATTAATTAAACTTTTACCATTTTCTGCTAATTCACTTTGTTCATTTTGGAAATCAAAGATTCTTTTCTTTAAACTATTTCTTTTAACTTCTTTTCGTTCATAGAATTCTTCTTTTTTAGAAGCATATTTATTCTCAATTATATCATCAATTACACTAATACTTAATGAATCATAACTTAATCCTTCACTAATATTCTCAAGTTCTTCATTAATCACTTTTTTCTTTTTAAGATCTTCTAAGTCACGTCTTAAATATTTAACTAATTTTTCTTTTATAATACGATTATTTTCATTATCAAGTATTTCTTTAATTAAATCTGTTCTATCATATATTTGTTCATTAACGATAACTAAATATATAGCTTCTAAACAATTATCATAGATTCTTTTTAAATCATCTCGATTATGTAATTTATTGTTATCAGCAATAATTGAACCTAAAGAATTTAATAAATTAATTAACTCCTTACTATTATTAATCGCTTCATCAATACCATTTTCATTATCATCAATTTTTAATTTAATGTTTTTATGTAATAAATACATATGATAGAATGGTAATACTTCATTTTCAATTTTCTTTTTTAATTGATCTAACTTTGGAATAACAAGAGATAAATTAGTTATTAAATCCGTATTAAGAGTATTTTCAATATTAACTTCTGATTTAATAATTCTTAGTTCTTCTAAATAATCATCTACATCTATAACAACATTAAGTTTATCAATAATATTTTCAATATCACTGGCCTTCGTTTGAAATTCTTGCCATTTGTTTAGGAATTCTTCTTTTTTCACAGTATCAACTTTATTCTCATTCATATACACCCTCACGAGTGACATATAATATCACATTTTCCTATTTTATTCAAGTTTGAATTTGTAGTCTATATATGATATAATATAGAGCCATTGGGGGCCCTATATGAAAATAAAAATAAAAGATGTAACAAAAAAGGTTTTACCACTTGTAATCATTCCCTTTATTTTAACTGGTTGTGGACAAAAGTCAGATTGTGAAATACCTTCTCGTCATATACATAAATTTGTTAGTAATAATGGTATTGTTAAATATCTTGACTCTGAACAAAAACAATATGGAAATTATAATTGGCAAAAAGATTATTTAGAAATAACTAATGATGATGCACTATTCTTTAAAACAAAAGGTAATCTATTTGAAGGTGATGATAACTGGAAATATCTTTACAATGTTATGAAAAGTAATAGTAAAGATTATTTGACATTCCATTATCATTACACAACAACATCAACGTACACAACAACGGATAGTAAAGGACATACTCATACCCATACTCGAACTAATCATCATAGTGGTTGGAGTGAAGATCCTACTCATCGCGGTGTAGATGGTGATGTTAGAATTAATCATCATAAATTTTATGGATATCGAATTGTTAAAAAGAATGGTGAATATATAAAAGAACAAAGTCCAATTGTTGATGACTTTAGAGATATTATTAATGATTATCCATTCTTCTTTGAATATAAACCAGATAATACAATCGATTCTTTATTTGATGATGAAAACTGTGTTGTAATTGTTTATCATGAATATGAATTTGATAGAAATGTCCTTACTAGATTAAAAGTAACAGATTTCAATGATTTTACAGGACCTAATTTAACTAATACTGAATTAGCCAAAACAAAGTGAGAATAATATGAAAATAAAGAAAATATATAAACAAATATTAGCGTTAATTGCAATTCCATTTATATTATCGGGTTGTTCTAAAAAATCAGATTGTGAATTACCATCACGTCATGTTCATAAATATCTTGATGTTAAGAAAAACATAGAGACCTATATTGATAGTGAAAAAGTAAATATTGGTGATTTCAATTGGAAAAATGATTATATTGAAATAACGGATGATGATGCGATGTTCTATCGAACAAAAAAAGATTTATTTGAAGGAAAAAACAACTGGAACTATTTATATAAAGTTATGGCATCTAAACATGATTATTTAAAATTCTATTATGAATATACAACAGATGAATATATCTCAATGACTGATGAAGATGGAAATGAATGTGGATATTGGAGCTCAACTACTCATTCAGGATGGACCGATAATCCTAATGATTCAGATAATACAGGAACATATCGACTATATCATTATCGATTCTTTGGATATCGCATTATATATAAGAATGGTGAATATGTAAAAGAAAGAAGTCCTCTTGTAGATGACATTCGTGACATTATCGATGATTATCCATATTTCGATGTAGACTGTTCAGAAACATTATATAGAGAATATAAAACTGATCGAAGACAACTAAAAAATCTAAGAATACAAGACTTTGATGTTTTCCATGGACCTGATTTAGAAAATAAAGAATTATATACAAATAAAAAGTAGTTAAACTACTTTTTTTTATGATAAACTAATACTAGAGGTGAATTTATGAAATATATAATCGTTGTTTTTATTATCGCTATTACTCTACTATTTATAACAGGTTGTAGTAAGTCATATGAAGAAGAAACTGTTAATTTTTTAAAAGAAAAATATCATGAAACCTTTACATATATAAAAGAAATTGATCGAGCTCCAGGTGGTAGTTGGATATCTCATCACTTAAAATCTGAAAATGGTGATAATATAATTGTTAACACTAATAAAAAAACAAAAGAAATGAAAGATAATTATTATAAAACATTAAAGAAGAAAGAAATCATTGATTATATTCGTAGTCTATTAGAAAGATCAAGTAACTTTAGAACTAATAACTATAAATTTTTCGTTGATAATAATAGTGCCTTTTGTGATAATACAATTACACCAAGTACAAGAATAGAAGATGCCTTAGATATTGACAAAGATTGTGAATTAATTAAATATGTTGATGTGTATCTTACAAATGAAATTAGTATTATCAAGGACAACATTATTAAAGAATTAGAAGATAAAAATATTAACATTAGAGTATATGCTATTACAAGTGAAGAATTTGATACATTTAACAGTGACAATAAATATATATATGATTATATCGAGACTAATGATATTTCATCAGGAACAAATAGTAAATACATCAATATTCGTGGGAAAAATATTTATACATCAAAATAAAAAAGTAGTTAAAACTACTTTTTCTTTTTAGTATCAATACTATCTTTAAAAACATAGTATCTATCATATAAAAATTCTAATACAAAATTTAGGACCATATTAATCAAAGTTACAACAGTTCCATTCCAACCGAGAGGACCTTCTAAATATTTACCTAGTAAAGTTGATAGTGGTGTAAATATTAAATAGAATATAGCTACTTTAAACATTGCAATAGGAACATTGTTACTTGATTTAAAAGTATATTCTCTATTTAATGTAAAGTTCCATATAACAGATGCAATTAAAGCAATTAAATAACTAGGCCACCAATCCCATTTAATTACATTGTAAAGAAGTTCAAATAAACCTAATTGAATAGCACCAGCAGAGATACTAAACAAAGTAAACTTAATCATTCTAACTAATTCTTTTTTATCTTTCATAATTCACCTACTCATTATTACCTATTATTAAACAAAGCATATAATCATTATATTCCAAAACGATGATATCATCAACTATATAAAATAAAGTATTCTTAATATCTAAATTATCAATTGTATAATAGTTAATTACATCACCAAATCTAATTTTAATCCAATAATTTAATATATCAATTAAATTATCTTCTAAATAAACACTTAAATATTCTTTATTTGATGATTCTAAATTAAATTTTTTTATTTTAAATTCTTTAGAAAATTCACTTTTAAAAATATCTTTTTTAAAACAATAACCTCTAATATATGATAAACCTATTTTTTTAGATACTGATGAGGACATATTAACTAAACCGTCAACATATCCACTTAAATAACTATCCATAAATACTCCTATATCAACACTATAGCATAAACTAAAAGAAAAAGAGTAGCTTTTTCACTACTCTTACCATAATCCCACACGATCTTGAGGAGCAATATACATTCCATCGCCCTCTTTAATATCATAAATTTCATAGAACTTATCCATTGAAGATAAAACAGCATTTACTCTTATCTTACTTGGAGAATGCGTGTCACCTAATATTTGATTTTCAATAGCTTCTTTATTAGCTTTCTCTGCCCAAAGATTAGCATATGCTTCAAAGAAATTCTTATAATCTTCTTTTGATGCACCTTTCTTTTCCATAATGCTTAATATTGTCTTAACACCAGCTAAGTCAGCAATGTTTTCACCTACTGTTTTATGACCATCAACTTTAAATCCCATTAATTCATATTTAGAATAATAGTCTTCAATCTTCTTAGTTATTTTATCATAATTTTCACGATCTTCTTGAGTCCACCAATCATAAAACTTACCTGTATCATCATATTTAGAACCTACATTATCAAAACCATGACTAATTTCATGAGCTATAACCGTTCCAAAATAAGCTAACATACGATAATAATTTGTTTCTTTTTCATACATTCCTTTAAAGCCAGCTAAGAAATTTATAGAATTGTCAATTTGATTATAAAAAGCATTTACTTCTAAAGTACTCAAACCATCCATTTTAGCTTCTTCATGAAATTGTTCACTATATTTAGCAAAATCATATTTATTAGAAGCAATTGTATTGGAGATTATAGTTCCACCATTAGCTTTTGATATTGGTTTAACATAATCATCTTTCTTTTTATCATTTTCTTGATAACCTATTTTTACTTTCATATTAGTTACTTTTTTAATTGCATATTCTTTAGTCTTTTCATTTAACCATTCAGTTTTTTTGATTACTTCAATATATTCTTTTTTTACTTCTTCTACTAAATCCGCAACAATTTTCTTATCTTCATCTGTAAAATATTTCTTTTCATATCTTTTTTCAAGTTCATCTTGAATAAAATTCATCTTTATTTCTAATTCTTCATCTTCTCGTACTTTTTCTAAAGTTTGAGATTTACCAGATAGTTCATTGTTTAAATCTAACATAAACTTTTCGTTTTCTTCTGTTGAATGAGGGAAGAATTTAGCAGCGATATTAATTTTTGCTACATCTTTTAAAAATGGTAAATTTTCTTCAGTATAAAATTCATCTAAAGCTTTATAATGACCAAGGTCAAACATTACATATTCTTTTTGATCCGCAATTTTCCTATTCTCTAAAAATCTTTTGATAGGAATGTTTTTAATTTCTTTTGTGATATCATCTAATGAATATTTAATAAATAATTTTGTGAAATCATTTACTTCACTTTGTTTAATTGACTTAGCCTGTATTCTTTTTGCAAAAGCCTCATAATCACTAATAAATTTATTTATTTGCTCTTCCGTGTATCCTATTTCCGTTGCAACTTTTTTAATCAATTTTAGAGTGCCAACTTTATATCTTTCAAATTTACTTTCAGTAAATAATTCAAATTGATCAACTTGATCAAAAGCAAAAATCATTTTAGTATTATCACCTGTTATATCATTAGTAGCAGAACCAGCAATAAGTAATTGAAGATCTAAATCTTCATCAACTTTAAGCATTAATTTATTATAATCTTCTATCGTTTTAACATTATCAACCATATCAAAATATGGTTTTAATTCACTGAAACCTCTTTTATTTCGTCCTTCATAATCATGAACTAATTCTAAAACTATTTCAGCATCTTCATTTTTAAAATTAGGATCAGCTAGAATCTCATTTGTTAAAGTTTTTGTTCTTTCTTCAATTTCTTTAGTAACATCATATACTAAAGACCAACTACTACTATCATTTGGAATCTTTGCTTTCTTTAATATTTCATAGTTTATGTTTTCGTAAAAATCATCTTTTAAGGCAACTTGTTTTACCTCTTCTTCACCATTTTCTGGATGGCTTTGATTATAATAATATGTTCCGCCTAAAACTCCAAGGCCTAAAACAATCATTATAATACCTAAAATAATCATTTTCTTATTTCTCATACAACACCTCTTTATTCTATAAAAATTATAACATGTAATAGATAAACTTAATATTTTTTTTTAAATAAAAGATAATCACTTTACATTTAATTATCTTTTATTTTTAAACTATTTAAATATTCTTTTTGTTCTTGACTAATTCGAAAACTTTCTCTAGCTTTTTGAATTGTTTTATTATGAGTCCAAGAATCTAATTTATATTTTTCTAAAAAAGGAATGGTTGAATCATATTGTTTAGCAAGAGCAGTAGCAAAAAACCAAGCTCTCATCATATTGACATAGTATTCTTTTGATTTAATATTTGAAACCATGTCTAAATATTCCGTTTTAAAATTATCATCTAAATAATTTCTCATAAGCATACCTATACCAAATCTAATAGTATAAGTCTCTTTACTTTTTATCCATATCTTTATTTCTTTTATTAATTTATCTAAATTTTTATTAAATGCTTTTGGAGTGCTTTGATCACAGGTAGCCCAATTATCAACATATGGTAAAAACTTTTTAAAATAAGTTAGGCAAAGATCATAATCTTTAATTCCTGAAATAATAAATGCATGTAATTGATTTTCATCAAAATACTTATGAGGTAATTCTTCTAAAAAAGATTGATAATTATTCTCTTTTAATAATTTTTTAGCTAATTTCTTTAATTCAGGAGTCCTAACCCCAATTATTGTACTAGAATTAATTGTTGGTAAAATATTAGATTGTAAATCACGATATTTTATATCTTGTAATTTAAATAAATCTTTTTGAATATTATTCACTCTACTTCACCCCCGATAAATAGTTTTTAATCATTTTTATTTTTTCTTGATCCTTTGGTCTATTATGTTCAATCATCCACTCTAGTTGTAATTCAAGAGATTCAACAGGATACCCATCAACATATTTAACATCTTCACTTTTAAAATCCAAAACCGCTACTTCGACAGTATCACTTAATTCATATAAATATGGATATTTTGGTGATTTTTTAAAAGTAAATCTATTTTTAAGTTCTTCAAAATAATCGGGCTTTACTTTAATATCAATATCTTCTGTAGTTTCTTTTAATCCATATAGAAGCATAATTCCACCAGATATAATACAGTATCTATTTTTATCTAATTTTAGTTCATCTAATTTATCAATATATTCTTGTTTATTCATAATATTATCCTCTTATCATTTATCTTCTTTATCTCTACAAAACAATTTTCTTTCACAATATATATAATCACTATAACAAAGTTCATAATAATTATGTAAATAATCTAAATATTCTTTGGGAATTTGAATAGAAAAATGGTCTGGCTTAGCAAAAATCCTACACTCTTCTTTTCTACAAATTTCTTTAATTTCTTTTAAAAATTTTAAGTCATCTCTCCCCATATTTCCCCTATTTAACAAATCATATTTCGTAATTGGAATATTCAAACTAATTTTTACTTTATATGACAAATAATCAAAAAAGAAGAAAGTTTTATCCTTGTTTTTCTCTATATATTCACCATACTCTTTTTTTATATTATCAATATTAATCTGTTTATAGATTTGAAATTTATTTACTGACAAATGAGCGATAGTAAAAACAATAATTAGAGCTTTTACAGTAAGTTTTAAATAGCTATTTTTGTACTTATCAAAAATATAATATACTATTGGATAAATTGCTATAAATGCATGATTATAATTAATAATTGGGAAACATAATGACATAAACGCAATTAAGTATAAGTAATTTTTATCTTTTGTTTTAATCAATTTATAAACAAGAAATACTAGAGGTAAAATGCACATAATAATTGATATTACATCATAATAATAAAAATTATCCATGAAATTATTCATACCTAAAAAACAATATTCAATACATTGTAATAAACTATTTGTAAAGATAAGATACAATAATATAAAGAAAGGTATGATTGCACAATATAAAAATGATTTTAATTTATTTTTAGACTTAAAGAAAAACACCAAAAATAATAGAGCACCAATATTAGCTTTTGTCATCATTATTGATCCTATTATTAAACCAATAAACAAATCTTTATACTTATCTTCACTCTCTTCTATATATAAAATTAACATTACTCCAAGAGCACAAAATACATTATAACCATATGGTGTTAAAAGGAAAAAGAAATATAAAGCTAGAATAATTGTCTGTAACTTGCCTATTTTTTTACTTAATAAGAATAAAACACTACTAAACAAGAAAGATGATATTATATAAAAAGACAACATCGAATTACCAAATATAATCATAAAAAAAGCCATAAATAAATTATAAAAAGGTAAAACAATCATATTGTAATCTACATATGGTAATAATCCATTTGTTATATTATAACTAAACCCATACCCTAATATTAAATCATTCTCATGTTGAGTTAAGAAATAATTAATACAAAACATAATTATACAAATGAAGAAAAAAAACAAAATATTTGGAAATCGCTCTTTATTTTTTAGCATAGTAATATATTATTCCTCTCTTTTATAATTATATACGATTTAAGCAATACACTATCCATTATTGCAGCTTTTTTACATACTATTAATTCTTTTTTAGTTTTATTTCATAATCAATATATTTACCTGAAAATGGCATTTCTTTGTTTTCTCTCTCATTTATTTTTCTAAAATCTAACATTTCTATCTCCTTTCAAGAAGTGTAACTACCTCGCAGTGCCTAGTATGCGTTTATTGAACATATTATTACTCAATAATAATTCCATTGCCATCATATAGTAAATATAACTCTTCTGATGTATTATTTTTTAATTTTAATATATACTCTTGTTTTCTATTACAATGCGGAATAATTAAACCATCTATAATTTTTAGACCTGTGTAATCAGTCATATTAACATTGTTTTCATCATAACCAATTGCTGGTTCAATAGAATTACCAAGGATCTCACTACCTGCACTTGATCCAATATATATTTTACCATTATTAATAAATTGTTTTATTATTTCATTAAATTTACATTTTCTAATCATATCTAAAAGATAAAAAGTATTACCGCCCATCATATACATAACATCAAATTCATTGATATCTAAAGGATTACCGATTTTATATTCAATTACATTTTCTTCTTTAAATCCTAAATCAATAATTGTCTTGTATTCTTCATCCATCCATGATTTATCATCATCTTCCCCATCTGAAGCTGTAGTAATATATAATACCTTTGATGTATAAATATCTTGATTATCTAAAATCTTATGAAATCTTTCTTTGAATTCTTCATTAATAATTCCACAAGAAGTTAAAACAATTTTTGTCATAATTATTTCCTTTCTAAAATCGTGACTACTTCACAGTGCCTAGTATGCGGTCATTGAACATATTGATTTTGCATGTTTGCGGTAAAATAAACATATTTATTTCAACACATTATCTCGTATAAGTCTGCGTGTTAAAATCATACACATAATAATTAATATTATATACATTAATTTTCAAAGTAAAAAGCATGTCGACTATTATTTCTAATTAATGTTTCTTCGAAATTATTATTTGTATATTCTTTAATTATCTTACGCCAAAAATCTTGGGCAATTGTGTTTTTTAATAGTGTTCTTATCTCCCATTTACCATGATATTTTTTAAACATTTCAAGAGCCATATATTTTCCTGCTCCTAGTTTTCGATATTTATCTAAAATATAGAATTCTCCTATTTCATAATAATTATTTTCATTAAGTCTAACTAAAGTAAAACCTATTATTTCATCATTGTACTTTAATAAATATGGATATCTGTTATCTTCTTTCCAGTATAAGTTTGTATATTTATTTATTTCAAATAATCCATTATCTAATTTTATAAATTTAGCAGTTTCATCTTCAAATGAACTTAATTCTAATAAATATAACTGCATTAAATTAAGTATTATTTCTTTTCCATGCTCATTTTTAGCATTTAATACTTCAAAGTTCATAATTTATTTCCTTTCTAAAATCGTGACTACCTCGCAGTGATAAGTTCTTTTAAACATATTAACTAAATCTAATTCTTTTAATTCATAATTATCAAATCTATCTAAATCTCTTTTTAATGTGTCCATATTACATGAAATATAAATTATGTATTTAGAATTAATCTTTAATAAATAATCAATTGTTTTTTTATCCATACCACTTCTTGGTGGATCGGTAATAACTAAATCAATATCACTAAATTTATCAATATAATCTTCTACTTTTCCATTAATTATATTAACGTTATGAATATTATTTTCTATTAAATTATTTTTACCATTTAAACAAGCTTCTTCATTTATTTCAATACTATCAATATTATCCACAAATTTGTTAATAAGTATTGACCATAAAGATACTCCACTATATAAATCAAGAGCTTTATTTATTTTTTTATCTTTAAGAAAGTTAGATATTATTTTATAAATATTATTTAATCCTTCTAAGTTAACTTGAAAAAAAGCTTTAGATCCTAATCTAATTTTATAATCATTAATATAGAAATATAGATAACCATTTCCAAGAATAACTTGATTATTAACAATAATTGTTTTAACAATTTTAGCGGTATCATAAAAAGTAATATTATTAATATCACCATCTAGTGATAATAAAATATCGCCATCAAAAGATCTTATTGTTACATCAAAATCTCCCCATATATTATCTTTTCTTAAAGATTTTATTATTTCATTAATTTTATAATCAGCGATATAGCAATAATCAATCTCTACTAAATCATTTGTTTCTTCTTGATAAAATCCATAATGACCATTTTTAGAATGTAATACAACTTTATTACGATAATTAAGGTTTTCTGTTTCATAATAATTATCACATCTATTAAATAAATATTTAGCTTTATTTATTTTAAATTCTTTTTCTACTTCATCCGTTGTATGTAAGAAATCACATCCTCCACATCGATCATAATATGGACAAATACTCTTTCTTCTTTCACTACTTGGTTCAAGAATATTAATTATTTTAGCGAATGATATATTTTTCTTTTCTTTATATATTTCTATTTCAACAGTTTCTCCAGGTAAAGCTCTTTTAACAAAGACTGTTTTATTATCTATATAGGCAATTCCGTTACCAAAAGAATCTAATTTATTAATTTTAATAATCATAAAATCACCATTTTTATTATAACAAAAAAAAACTAATATTAACTATTAGTTTTATTTTCTTCTTTTAAAGTACAAGTGAAACCTAATTCCTCGTAATATTCTTTTTGAGATTTAGGAGCTTTTTTATTATCAGCTGATAAAACTTGCAATTCTTCTTGTGATAATACATTTGAATTACTATCTTTAGGTGTTAATAAGAATTGTACTCTATCAAAACTATTACGATCTTCGATTGTTCTTCTAGATACAACAGTATCATTTCTACTTAAATCTTGATACAAATCATTGGCTACCCAACTTTCAGCATTTGCAGCAACAGTATATTTAATTTGACCCATTAAATAATCTGCACCATAATAAGTTACAAGAATTGTCTCACCATTATCTTCTGTATTACATGATAATGTTGCAATTTGTTCCTTTTCTTCCGTAGATTCTTCTGGTCTTGGAAAAACTTTTCTAAAAACTAATGGAAGAGCAATTAATGCTGTACAAAATACTATTCCAAAATAGCATAATATCTTCATAGCTTGTGTATTATCTTTTTTTACTTTAGGTTTATTTCCATTCATCTATATCACACTCTCTATATTATCATTCTACCACAATATAATAATAAAAACCAACACTTTAAAATAATATTGACTTTTATGATGTAAATTTGTTATTATATATGTGTTTGTGAAAAGAGGTGAACGATAATGCCAAATATTAAAAGTGCGAAAAAAAGAGTTTTAACTAGTGCAAGAAAATGTAATGAGAATACTTTAGTTGATTCAAGAATGAAAAATTCTATTAAAAAGTTAGAAAGAACAATTAAAGAAGGAAATAAAGAAGAAAGTGAAAAAGTTTTAAATGTTACATTAAGAAACATTGATAAAGCTGAAAATATTGGTTTAATTCATAAGAAAAATGCAGCTAGAAAAAAATCAAGATTAACTAAGAGTGTTAATGCTTTAAAATAAGATAATGAAAGTTATCTTTTTTTTTATGTCTTTTAATATTGTTTTTCTTATATTTATGATACAATGAATATAAGGAGAATAGGATGAAGAGAGTATTAACAATTATTGTTCTTATTTTACTCGCTGGTTTTATATACCAAAAGCGTGATAGCATATATAAAACATATGTTCATTTTTTTGGTGAAAAATATGCCCTATCATCTCTTGAAAAAAATAAATATTATCGTGATTATGATTTTAAATATGTTCAAAATACAGATAAACTTATTCCTGAAAATAAACAAGATATCTTAAATATCTATTATACTTTTGTTAATAGTGGTGATTTATCGTTCACATTTCACTGTAATGATAAATATGTAAATTGTATTAATGATGTTGAAGCTCTTGCTAATGATCAAAATACAATATCAAATATTAATAACTTTGTTCATCCGTATAATAGTTTTGAATCTATTGAAACAACAATTGATTCAAGAGATAATATAACTTTAAAAGTAAATAAAGTGTATGATGATGAAATGATTCTTCTTATTAATTATAAAATTGATGAAATATATAAAACAGTATATGATAGTTCATTATCTACAAAAGATAATATAAAGAAATTCCATGATTACATTATTAATAAAACACAATATGATAAAAAAAGAGCTGACTCTAAAATCGTTAAATATAAATCCGATAATGCATATGGTGTTATTATTGAAGGTATAGGATTATGTGGTGGTTATACCGATGCTATGAGTCTATTCTTAGAAAAACTAAATATTAAAAATTATAAAGTATCAACGATTAACCATACTTGGAATAGAGCTTATATTGATAATAATTGGTATCATATTGACCTTACTTGGGATGATCCAATAAGTGAAGATGGAACTGATGTATTGGATGATAAATATTTCATGATTACAACAAATGAACTATTAAGTATGGAAAAGAATGAACATAATTTTGATTTAAACATTTATGAAAATTAAAAACCATTGTATATGGTTTTTTTTATGTTATAATAAACCTCATTAAAGAAGGACATTATGGAACAAAAGAAAAGTACAAGTTATGTTGTACTAACAAATGTAAATAGAAAAACGGAAAAACATATTTTAACAGATCAAGAGAAAATTAAAATGTATGATGAATGTCGAAATAAAACTTATCATAATGAAATGTTAGAACCTGTTATTGAAGATCTTTATAATATGTTTGAATTTGACTTCATGCGTCATTTAGGCTTTAACTTTGATAAAGATGATAATCAAAAAATAAAACATATTACTAACTTATTACAACCATTATATGATGTTATTGAAACTAATAATATTCCCCTATTCCATAAATTAGTTTTTGAAGTAACACATCCTAATAATAATACTATTAGTACTCATTTAATATTTGATATGATGAATCTTTTATTACATCCACAAGAATATTTAAGCCAGGAAGATCATTATTTTTCAATGATTACAGATTATTTCTTCGAAGAAGATAAATATAATTTTTATCTTGATAATAGTAAATATTTATACTTTTATTATTTAACTAACTTAATTAAATTATGTAGATATAATAACTTAAATAAAGATTCTTTGGGAATAATGATAATTTATTATTTTCTTAAAAATAATATTGAGCCCGAGAAATTTGTTCCTGCTGTTAATTATGCAATAAATAATCGAAAAATCATTAATTCTTTTGCTTTCCATAACAGAGTAACAAATAATCAAAATGAATTTATCAACTTTATTATGGATCTAATTCTTAATGAAACACCTTCAATAATCGTAAAATAAAAACTACACAAATGTGTAGTTTTTTTATTAATGTTTAGCAAAGTTTTTAAGTTTCTCACTCTTATAATCTAAGATAGGAGCAACTGATTTACCTTGATAGAAAGTATAAATTATTTTAGCTACATAGTCAGAACAATCAGCTTGTACTAACCATTTTTTCTTTAGAGCTTTTTCGGGAACATAACTTAAGTTTGTTGTATAAAGTCTTGTAAATAATCCATCATCAAATGCTTTTTGGAAAACATCAATTCCTTTTGTAAATAAGCAATATGCACTCATCATAAAGATTTGTTTAGCACCTCTTGCCTTTAATTCTTTAGCAACATCAATCATTGATTCACCAGATGCAATCATATCATCAACAATGATGATATCTTTACCTTTAACATCTTTACCAATATATTCATGTTTAAGAATTGGGTTTTTACCATCAACAACACGATATACATCACGTTGTTTTTCAAAGTGTCCACCAAGTGAACAACCTAACATACTTGCATAATAATTAGTTCTTTTAATAGCACCAGAATCAGGTGATACAGCAAGTAAATTATCATTATCTAATTTTTCATTTTCAACAAACATTTCAAGAATAATATTTGTTGGATAAAAATTATCAAATGAAGAACAAGGTATTGCATTTTGAACATTAGAATCATGGACATCAAAAGTAATAATGTTTTTAACACCTTTATTAATTAAAGTTTGAAGGGCTACAGCACAGTCAAGTGATTCACGACCTTCTCTTTTATGTTGGCGAGATGAATACAGTAGTGGCATAACTAGTGATGTACTATGAGCTTGATCTCTTATTGCACATAATACACGAATAACGTCTTGAAAATGATCATCAGGACTCTTGTGATTAGTATAACCAAACATTTCATATGTAATTGAATGATTACCAATATCTGATAAAACAAATATTTCTTTTTTTCTTGCAGTTTCACGAAGTACTACTTTACCTTCCCCATTATTGAATCTTACTTCATCAATTGGAATAATAAAACTTTCCTTTTGACCAGTTAATTCTTTTAAATGTTCATCAACTTTCTCCCCAAACGACTTACAATTGTTAAAAACAATCAACTTTAAATTATTTTCCATACTTCCTCCTATAATAATTTATTACTTTCCATTCTTAACTTATTAATTAATTCTTGACGAACTTCTTCATCAATATCTATTTTCTCTAGAATATTTATATTTATTTTAATCATATCAAGTATCTTAATATCACAATTATTAAATAATAAACAATATTCATTTAAAATATCTGTATTTAAACTAGTCATATCACGACTAACTAATGATACATCATAATTATCTTGATATAATGGATAAAATAAACATTCACTTATCTCATTAATGATATTAGATTCCCTTAAACTAGAGATGGGGAACTCTAACATTATATTTTTATCGATTAATTCTTCAAGTACATTATCTCTATTAGGTAATGAATAAATAATTCTTTTAGCGTTAAGATAAATATCATGATCTTGATTAGTAATTTGACTATTAAGATTAATTATATAAGGATAATTATTTTTAATTAATCTATCGAATACATAATTATAATCAGATAAATTAGTCATATTACTTTTATCAAAGAAGATACCATTAACACCTTTCTTATAATATTTTTCAAATAAATTAATTAATTCAATATTTTCTTCTTTACAATAGTTATCTGATAAACATAATACTAATTGCATATTATAGTTTCTTTCTTTAATAACATCTAATATATAATTAATTAATTTTTCTTCATCTATGTTTTTATATAAAGGTAAATCTAAAAACAATTCACTATATAAAACATTGTTATCTTCTAACCTATCAATTAAATCGTTAACCGCAAGAACAATATTCTTTTTAGTCTTAAGAACTCTTAAAGGTTCTTTTAATGATTCACGATATTCTTTTGGATTATGTTGAAACATTTTTTCTTCAACATCAATAATACTTGTTTCATTAGTTAGATCAAATACTAAATTTGTACTAATGGAACTAGTTAAATTAATATGTAAATCAACTTTAGGTAACAATTTAAGTTGTTGAAATAAATCCATACTCCACTTCCTTTGACAGCATATTATAACCTTTTTTTAATAAAATAGCAAATTTACTTACGTAATTTATCAATTGTTTCTTGGAAATTATCACTTTTTGTAATACAACTTCCACTAACAATAATATCAGCATTTTTTAAAGATTTGATATTATCTAAGTTAACACCACCATCTACTTCAAGCGTAATTGGTAACTTAGCTTTATCAATAATCTTTTTAATAGTATTAAGTTTTTTCACTGTTTCTAGGATTAATTCTTGACCTGGAAGACCCGGTACAACTGTCATAACCAAAATATTATCGATACGATCTAAATACTCTTCTATTAAATCAATATCTTGGTCAGGATTTAGAACTAAACCAACTTTAATACCATATATTTTTATTCTGTCTATAACATCTTCTAAATCATTTTTAATATCAACATGAACATTAATTCTTGATACGTTTAAAAGGGCAAAATCGTCAATATACTTAAGAGGTTTACGAACCATTAAATGAACATCTAATCTCTTTTGGGTATATTTACCTATTGTCATTTCATTAAAGCCAACTGTTTTATATTTTGTGTATTTACCATCCATAACATCTACATGAATATAATCTGCATCTGTTTTATCAAGTTCAATTAACGTCTTAGGAACACTTTTAACTCCTAAATATGAAACACCTATTTTCTTCATAAGCACCTCTACTTTCTCTTGTATTTATCTTTATTATCTAACGCTGTAGAAACTAAACTACAATAATTATCGTAACGGAATTTAGCAATCTTACCATCATTAACCGCTACTTTAACTTGGCATTCACTTTCATTAAGATGAAGACAATCTCTATAAGGACAAGGATAGTTACTAAATTCAATAAAAGAGTCCCTTACTTCTTCTTTGGTCATATTATAGAAATCAAGTGATGAAAAACCTGGAGTATCCAAAAGCATTCCATCAAACAAATCATATATTTCGATATGTCTTGTTGTATGACGACCTCTTCCTAATGCCATACTGATTTCTCCTGTTTTTAAATTTAATTCAGGAACTAATTTATTTAATAAAGAACTTTTACCTGCACCTGTTTGACCAACAAATACCGTAATTTCATTTTTAAAGATTTTTTTTATTTCATCTAATTCTGTATTATAAAAAACCTTATAACCTATTTTTTTATAATAATCAATATCATCTTTAATAATACTAAATTCTTTATCACTTATTAAATCTCTTTTTGTTAAACAAATAAAAGGTTTGATGTCATTAAATTCTAATTCAATTAATAACTTATCAATCAAATTTGTGGAAAAAGCAGGACATATTAGACTTGTTACAATAATAGCTTGACTTATATTAGCAACAGGTGGTCTTCTAATCTCTGTTTTTCTTTCTAATACTTTAGTAACAACCTTTTTTTCTTTATCAAAAATTACTCTATCACCAACTAAAGGAAGCATTGTAGCTCTTCTTAAGTTGCCTCTAAAAGAACATACAATAACTTCCTTATCATATTTTACAAAACATTGATTACTAATTATTTTAATTATTAATCCTTCCATAAAACTCCCTTTTAGTCTGTTTCAGTCTCTGTTTCTGTATTAGATTCAGGTGGTTCATAAGTTGTTGCCACATGAATTTCAATTTTAACGCCACGAATTACTGGTGTATCTTTAGCTCTTGATTGAGAAATAATATCACCATCATTAAATCCTGGTTTAGGTTCATATTTAAATTCTACATCAATACCATATTTTTTGCAGAAACTTTCAATATCACTTTGAGTCCATGTTCCATCAGTGAAATCAGGATATTTAACAATTATATCAGGAATATATAAAGTAATATTAGCACCTTTTGATACTTCTGTACCAACTTTTAAATCTTGATCAATAATTATATTTTCATCATATTCCTTATCGTCATCTACTTCTTTCTTTTCAATGACAACATTTAATCCATAATTATTTTCTAATATTGTTTTAACTTCAATATAATTCTTTCCGGTATAATCTTCTATTGTATATTTAAGAGGTCCTTTAGATTCATATAAAGTAATCTCTGTACCTTTCTTAACTGTTCTTCCAATAGAAGGAGATGTTTTAACAATATATCCTTTTTCTACTTCATCAGAACCAACTTGTTCAATTTCACTAGCTACTTCAAAGCCTTCTTTATGTAATACTTTCTCTGCTTCAATAACCGTCATATTTTTAACATCTGGGATTTTTACATCAGGTACTTTATTTATCGATGGACTAACTAAGAATAGAATAACTAAAGCTAAAATAATCATTGTGAAAATTCCTGATAAAACCCACAAAACAACATTTGTTTTATGACCTGCTTCAAAAGTATCTTCTTCTAATTTAATACCATTCTTTCTTTCATCATTTTCATCAATAATTAAATCATCTTTTGTAATATTACCATCATGTTCAACATATTTAAATCCTACTCTTGGTTCATCAAGACGATTTTCATCAAGTACTGTTAATAAATCATCATGCATTTCTTTAGCAGAACTATAACGATTTTTTGGATTCTTAGCAGTTGCTTTTAGGACAACATTTTCAACACTTTGAGGAATAGAATTATTAAATTCACGAACACTTGGAATGTCATCTTTAATTTGTTTTAACGCAATTTCAAAAGCCGTATCTCCTTTAAATGGTAATGATCCTGTTAATAATTCATAGAACATAATACCCATTGAATAGATATCACTTTTAACGGTTGCTACTTTACCACTTGCTTGTTCTGGTGGTAAATAATGTACACTACCCATAATCGAATTAGTCTGTGTCATTTGGGTATTATTAAGAGCAATGGCAATACCAAAGTCTGTTATTTTTATTTCACCATTATCTTGAATCATAATATTTTGAGGTTTAATATCACGGTGAATAATATAACTTGCATGTGCATGACTAATACCATCAGTAAGTTGTAACATGATATCAATACATTCTGATAATGTTAATGCTCCACGTTTCTTTAATAATTGTTTTAAAGTCACACCTTTAACATATTCCATTACGATATAGTACATACCTTTATCTTCACCAACATCATACATTTCGACAATGTTAGGATGAGATAAACTAGATGCTGCTAATGCTTCTCTTTGAAAACGTCTTACAAATTTTTCATCACCAGATAAATCACCACGTAAAATTTTAATAGCAACATCACGATCTAAAATCAAATCATGAGCAAGGTATACATTCGCCATACCACCTTCGCCAATGGATTTAACTATTTCATAACGATCATTAATCTTTTGCCCCTTTGTTATCATTTTTCGTCACCTTCCTTAAAGTCTAGATAAGCCATTGATATATTATCAAGGCCACCACGATTGTTACACTTATGAATTAACTTAACAATCTTATCTTCAATATCAAGTTCACTATATAATACTTTTTCCATTTGTTCAACATCTAACATATTTGTTGCACCATCACTACATAAGAAGATACCATCAATATCCATGTCACAATCGAAGATATCAGCTTCAATTGGATCATTAGCTCCTAAGGCTTTCATAAGAATATTTTTCCTTGGATGATTTTTAGCCTCTTCTTCCGTTAATTCTCCAGCAAGTACTAAATAATTAACAAGTGTATGATCAATTGTTATTTTATGTAATTTATTTTTCTTAAGAACAAATCCTGATGAATCACCAATATTACTCATAATAATATAATCATTAGTAATTATAGCCATTACAAGAGTTGTTCCCATCCCTTTACTCTCAGGATGACTTTCTTCATATTTAAATATTTTATGATTTACTTCAACGATACAATCATTTACAAATGTTATGGCATCTTCCTTAGACATTTTATAGAAGTCTTCTTGAAAACGATGCGCTAAATAAGTAATTACAATACTACTTGCTACTTCTCCACAAGAGTGACCTCCCATCCCATCTGCTACGGCCATTAAGTAATTACCTTCATTATTCTTAACAATTATAACACTATCTTCATTATGATCTCTAACTTTTCCTACATCTGTTAAATAAAATGTTCTCATAAACTCTCCTTCGATCTTAATTGTCCACAAGCAGCATCGATGTTTCCTCCGAATTCACGACGAATTGTAACGTTTATTCCTTCTTTTTTCAATCTATCATAAAATTTCATTATTTGTTCTTTACCGCTCCGCTTAAAGCCAATGTTTTCTGTTTCATTATATGGTATTAAGTTAACATAACAATTCATATTTTTTAGTAAATTAGATAACTTTGTTGCACATTCAATTGAATCATTAATACCACTTAACATAACATATTCAAATGTTACACGTCTTCCACCACTATTTAAATATTCATGTAATGTCTCCATTAAAATATCTAAATTGTATACTTTATTAATTGGCATAATTTTATTTCTTATTTCATTAGTTGGTGCATGCAAACTAATTGCTAAATTAACTTGAAATGGTAATTTCATAAATTCTTTAATTTTAGGCACAATACCACATGTTGATACCGTAATATGTCTACTACCTAAAGCAATACCTTTACTATAATTCACAATTTCAATAAACTTAATAAGATTATCATAATTATCAAAAGGTTCACCAATACCCATAATTACAACATGACTAATACGTTTATTAATTATTTCTTCAATTTTTAATATTTGAAGAACAAGTTCTGAAGTTTCAAGATTTCTAACCTTTTTTCTTCTTCCACTTTCACAAAACTTACATCCCATATTACATCCAACTTGCGTTGATATACATAAGCTATTACCATAATTGTGGTTCATAAGTACGGCTTCAATTAAATTACCATCATATAATTTAATAAGGTATTTTGAAACATCTTTATCATTTTGTTCTTTAATAATCTCCATTTTATCAAAATAAAAATTATCTTCCAATAATGCAATTAAATCATGAGATAAATTAGACATCTCAGAAAAAGTATTAATTCTTTTAATATATAGCCAATCCATTATTTGACTTGCTCGATATTTCTTCTCATTATTATCAAGTAGAAAAGTTTCTAAATCATGAATTGCCATACTATATATACTTTTCATATAAACACCCATAATAATTTTACCATAATAACAATAAAAAAAATAGAATTCTTCTTCTTTTTTTTAGAATTCTATTTAATTTACATTACTATTTACTTTTCTTTCTTGCATTTTAAAGCATAATTATGGAATAACTCTAAAAATTTATCATCAGAATAATTAATAGAACACTGTTTATATAAACTATCAACACTATTTATAATGCGATATAAGTCCTCTTCAATTAAATTATCATCATCATAGTAATTACCATTCATCTTACGTGCTAATTTAATTTTATTTTTATTATTATCATCAAGAGTTAAATCTAAGTATGTCTCTTCAAGGCCATCACGAATCGTTGTTTCAAGTAAAACATTAGTTCTTTGAAAACGAATACCTTTTTCAATTTGAGGATGGTTAGAGTTAACTGGTCCACTCATAAAATGACCATTTTCATAATGAACATCTGTTTTATCTAAAAATTCATTTATGGAAATAATATTATCTAAGGTATACATATCATAATATTTAGAATAGTATTCACATACACCTTCATTATTATAAGTTTCACTAGTAGAATAAATTGATACATCAGGAATATTATCATTATTAAGATTAATATAACTTCTCTTTTCCATAATAAAATTAAGAGAATCTTCCTTAGGATAATATGTTATTTCATATACTGGGAAGCAATTCCAAATATTAGATATATCTTTTCTAACAGTAGGTCTTATTTCAATATAATTACCATCAATAGATACAATTGTTTGAATATCAAAATAATCATGATTACCAATGATATCAGATAAATCTTCAATAATTTTATTATAGAATAAATCATTCCACATTAAAGGATTAGACTTCTCCTTTATAATATTTAACGCTTGATCAACCACCTTTAAATTCATACTATCACCTATCATAAATATATCATTAAAAATATTCTTTTTCAATAAAAAAGGAATTGCATTCATAGAAAAAAAAGTTACTTATCAAAAGTAACTTTTTTTATTCTTCCATCTTTTAAATCATTTATTATTAAAGTATAAACTTTTTCTAAATCAACAATATTACCTTTTAATAAGCATCCACGATGTCTTCCAATAAAATCAAAGGTATTATCATCAATTTTATCTATTTTATATTTATCTTTTAATACATCTGGGTAATTATTATATAAATATTCAATAATATATCTAGAAACTTCTTCTTTATCAATAATTTCTTCTTTAATACTAGCAAGACTAGCGAGATTCAAAGCTTGACTTTTTGATTCAATCTTAGGCCATAAAATACCAGGAGTATCTAATAGTTCTAAATCTTTATTAAGTTTAATCCAAGATAAATTCTTTGTAACACCAGCTACATTACCAGTTTTAGCAACATTACGTCCAGCAAGGCGATTAATTAAAGTACTCTTACCAGAATTAGGAACACCTATAACTAAAGCTCGATAATTTCTTCTCGATAAACCTTTATTATTTCTTTTTTCATTAATGCTTCTTAATAACTCTTCTGTTTTAGAAACAATTTGTTTACTAACGTTACTATTATCTTTTAAATTACACTTTATAACAGAATAATCATTACTATATTCATTTAAGATTTTATCAGTTACCTTTGTATCACAC
The DNA here is from genome assembly GCA_946409545.1 of uncultured Clostridia bacterium. Lineage (GTDB taxonomy): Bacteria > Bacillota_I > Bacilli_A > RF39 > UBA660 > RUG12783. Next base: position 45,823 of record CAMJWT010000010.1, read on the forward strand.
AAATCATATTTAGTTGCAATAATAATACGTGGTTTATCTTTAATAAGATCATCTAAATCAATTATTCTACTTGATCTTGGCATACGAGAATCAATGACTTCATAAACGATATCAATAAAATCTAGTTTTTCTTTTATTTCTCTTTTCGTCTTAGCCATATGCCCAGGATACCAGTTTATATTAGTTTTATTTTCGTTCATTTGGATCAACTCCTTTTATTTTTCTAAATTATATACATACAATTTCATCATCTACTTTATTTATTCCACCTGCTTTTTCATAGCATTTACAAGCAGAAACATTACTTTTATTTGTTATCAAATACATTTTATAACAATCAATAGTCTTTGCATAATCACGTGCAAACGATATTAATTCTGTTCCATAACCTTTTCCTTGATATTCTAGCATGACATCAATGGTATCTAAATATAATACTCTTCTACCATCTGGTTTTAAGAGCATATATGCAGTTGCAAAACCAATAATTTTATTATCTAATTTAGCTATAAAACCATAGCTGTTTTTATTATTAATAAATTTTGTTAAATCTTCTATTTTATATTGGGTATTTTCATCATCAACAAAACTTAACATTAATTCTAAATCTTGTTCTTCTAAAAGTTTATAATTCATTTTATCACCTCTATTTTTACTGGTATTAACCAGTTAATATTAGTTTTTCATTTGCTCTAATTCGCATAGTGATTTAGATTTCTTTATCGTTTCTTTAGATATTTCTATTAGTTTGTTATCAACTGCAACATAATGAGTCATTTCTATATCATCAATATCCATAGCTTTTCTAATCTCATTTTCTATATAGTGTAATTGAACACAATGTGGGGATTTATCTACTGATGCGAATATTATTTTATTTATTTTAACTCTTGATATCATACCTATTATTTTAGTTATAACCATATTTATATGTGTTTCTTCTAAACATACATCATAAATATTTTCGGAAATCTTTTCTAATTCTTTATAAGCTTTTGGTTGCATTCTATCAAGACAACTACCTACAATTATTAATGTATCTAGAACATCATAAACATTTGTTTTTAATAAATCTCTTTTCATTTTTCCACATCCTTTTAAAAAGTTAGAATTCTGTCATCAACAAATTAATATTAGTTTTTCTATCTTATTCTATTATTTGAAATATATGGTTCATATATATATTTATATTTATTAAGAGCTTTTTTAACATCAATATTATAATTAACGACAAAACATTTTTCATCTTCATTATAATACTCTTTTACTCTTACACCGCCTAAAGCCTCCATCGTTTTCCATGATGCAGGATTATTTAAATTAGCATCTAAAAAGACTTTTTCAATTCCATATTCATCACAAACTTTTAAACCTAAATATAAATTTATTTTATTATAACCTTTTCCTCTTTCAGTGGGTCTAATACCATAACCAATATGTCCACCATACTTACTTAATTTTTCATTTAATGTAGTTCGAATATTAATCATTCCGATAATACAATTATCACTTTCTCTTATCAAAAAATATGTTCTAGCAGGAACTCTTTCTTCACTTGGAATCATCGTATAGTCTTCTTTTAATTTTTCTAACCATCCTTCATAATTATCATAAAATCTATTTAAGCCACCTGAACCATTTATATTAGAGTTATATTTAAAGTGTTCATTAATATATTCAATTGCATCATCTTTTCTTTTTAATGATGGTTCTTCATAATAAAATTTATCCATTATATGTCACTTCCATTTATGAAAACTTTTCGAATTAATTATACCATATTTTTAAAAACTCAAAATTATTTCTTTAAAAGACCTTGAATAATAATATCAATAATAATAAAATAAACTTGATGAAAGGAGATTTAACTATGAGCAGTTATTGCAAATGTAAATATTGTAAGTATGTTAATCCATCTGAAACTGATGGCCACAAATGGTACTGTGAATTATTCCATATATATGTTGACGCCGAAGAACTTACAGAATGTGATGAATATAGAGAAGCATAGGAGAATTTAAACAATGGGTGGATTTATAATAGCTTTAATTATCATATATATATTATACAAAATAGAAGGTAAAATATTTGGTAAGAAAAAAGAAACAAATAATTCTAATAAGAATCCAGACGATTTAAAAAGTCAACCATCTCCAGTTGATGGATATGACAATATGGAAGATTATACTAATGATATACCTAGTACTATACGAAGACTAGTTGAAGATTATAATAAGGCATACGATGAGAAAAAAGAAGATGATTTAGAAATTAATGCTGCTTATTTAATTAGTGCGCATTTTGTTGCAGTTGACAATAAAAAAACAGACATAGCGGTCATATTAGAAAACACAGCTACTAAACGTCCTTACACATATTATAGCCCATGGATACACAATCTATCCATACCGCATATAAATGAAATAGAAATTAAAGAACCAACGAATCTTCTAGAAATATTCCGTGAACAAAACTATTTAATTGAGTTTGGAAGAGATAAATATAACGAGTATCTAAAAAATAAAGAAAAACGCGGAAAAGAAAATAACGATAATCAAAAGAAAAAAGATGTGAAAACTTCAGAAAAAAAGAAAAAAGATGATGATTCATTTACTCGTGAAGAATTTGATGAATATATTAATGGAGCAAAAGAAATTCTTCCTAAAACAACTAAAAATATTATTGCAAGTTATAAAAAAGCATATGATGATTGTAATGAAAAAAAATTAGCAGAAATTGTTGAAGATATGATTAAATTACATTATGCTGCTGTATCGATTCATAAAACCACTGAACGTGAATCATTGGAAAAAGCTGTAGAAGCTCGTCCTTATAAATATCGTGGTAAAAATAAAAAGGGAGAAGATTTATTCACACTCTTTTGGAAACAAAATAAAGAAATTGAAAAAAGAGACGGATATATTTAAAATAAAAAATACTATATTACATAGTATTTTTTTTATACAATTTTTATTAATTATAATTCATCTTTGGTAATAGAATAATAAATCATATCAGCACGTGTTCCATCAGGATTAATTCTTCTATCTCTTAACGTTCCATCATATTTCATACCAACTTTTTGCATTACTCTTCCACTTGCAGGGTTAGATGAACGATGATTAGCTTCAACTAAATAAAAATCTTGATCTATTAACAAATATTCAATTACTCTTCTTAAAGCTTCCGTTGCATAACCCTTATTCCAAAATTTAGAACCATAACAATATCCTAAAGAAATAGTTTTATGTTTAATATTTTTACCTTCTTCACAAATATTTCCAATTACTTCATGGGTATCTTTTATTTCAACAATCCAATTATATAAACCATTTTCATAATCTTTTATCCATTTACTAATAACTTCTTTAGTTTCTTCTAAATTTTTATGAGGTGTCCATGCTAAGAATTTAGTTGTTTTAGGATCAATTGCCCAGTTATTAAACATTCCACGAGCATCTTCAATAGTAAATTTTCTAAGTATTAGTCTTTCTGTTTCTAAAGTTTTTGTATTATTCATATTTACACCTCTTTTAATAAGGAACATTACAAAATAATTATATCATATATTTTTTTTAATTATACTATTCTTCTTTGTTTAAGGTAATTATACATCGGGATTTATTTACCATCTTAAAAAAAAATACTATATTGCTATAGTATTTTTTACATTCTTTTAAATGAATCATTTCTATTTAAAGCTTCATACAATTCATTATATTCAATAAGTTTTAATTTATATTTTGTTGATAAAGATTCAACCTTTTTCATAATATCAATAACTACTCTATTACCATTTAATATTTCATCATGTTTTTTTCTATTGCCAGATAATAATCCAAATTGTTCATATTTGATTCCAATAGCAATACTATCACTATCAGCTTCAAAACGAGGATTCATAAATGGTCCATAATATACTTTATTATTTAACGAACTTTCAAGTAAGACTCTTTGATAAGTTTTTTCTAAAAACAATTGAATATCATTATTAGGGGTTTCTTCATTAATCTGATTTAAATAATCTAACTCTTCACTAGATAATCTTTTCAAATTTATTTCATTTAGCAAATAGAAATATTTAGAACAAGCTGAACAAGTTTTTTCTTCTTCACACATTTGATTTTCATCATTAACACAATCAACATTTCTACTTTTTAATTCATCTTCTATCTTTTTTAAATCTAACAAGTCATATAAATATTTAAAAAACAATAATCTATATTTTTCTTCCATATAAATCTCCTTTTTATACTATTTCAATCATCTTGGTGAAGAATAGCGAGGATAAATATTTCCACTATATCCACTTTTACCAGCATTTTTTGAAATTACCCAGTATTCTCCCCAAGATGAGACTAGATAGAAATTTTTGCCTTCAGCGAAAACAGGAACAACATGCCCTCCAGATAATATCCTAACTTCACCCGTTCTATAATTATACATTTCAACACCAGAATTCAAAGCAACAGAATCCAATGTTTCATTAGGAGCTCGTTTAGGATAACCATCACTTCCGAGGTAAGGATCAGTAGAATATGATAAATTAAGATCTTTTAAATGTTCCTGAACAGCCAATTCGTCAAAGACATATCTTTGATCACCAGTTGGTGTCATTAATGAAGGTATTTCTTTGAACACCCAACCATCTTTTCTAATGTCTGGTCTTCTTGTTAAATAACTGGGATCAACATCATATCCAAATTCAGTTTCTATCAATAATCCATTACCTTTAGTTAAAACGAAAGCATCGAATAGAAGCATCTCAGGAGGACAATTTAAAACGTTAGGATTTCCATATTTAACAAACAAATTTGCTAAATTCGCATAACTACATACCCCATTAACACTATCCATTGATGAAAGAATAATATCAATAGTATCATTTGTCATACCATATTGGTTTTTCGCATATTCAACAAATTGTTGATATCTTATACCACCTTTTAATGAATTAACGTACAATTTATAACAAGCCCTCTGATCTATCAATCCCCATTTCTCTGTATATTGAAGAAGTCTAGCATTAATCTCTGCATTTTTGAATCTTATATCATTTGCGTATATCCCCACAATTTCGCTTTCAAATTCATTATGAATTAGATCTAAATTTAAACTATATATATTAATTAATTTTTCATACAACTCATCTACTGTAAAATAATCTATTCTACCAAATTCACCATTATCATTTTTATAACCAACTATAAACTTATCAAAAGAAGTTGTTAAAATTCCACCTTTTTCTATAAAATATTTTTTTAGAAAATCCATGTTATTAAATAGAAAGTCAACTTTATCGTGTTGACTAATATCAGCTGCATTTTTACCATCACTATTTATATTTATTTTTCCATTAACTATTTCTTCATTATTATTCGCAATGAATGTGAGAATATCATTTACATTATCACTAGAGAATCTATCTCCTTTAGAAAGTAAATAATTCATGAAACCTTCATTATCCAATGTTCCATCTTGCCTTGTAAATTGTAATAATTCTGCTGGTGAATATTTAACTTTTAACTTACCTATTTCATGTTCTTCAATAAAGTTCATTGTTGCAGCATCAAAATAATTTTGTCCACGCATACCTGAACCCATAAAATTAATAAGTGGTGTTGATAGAAATGTCATATATGCTGTTTGCCATGTTTCTTGTGCTACTTGTTGCCAAGAAGGTAACTCTCCTTCAAAGCCTAGTTTTATTCCATAGCCTACTACATTTTCAAATAATTCTTCATTTACTTCACCAATTGAATTTGAAAGCATTGTAGCTATAAATGTTCCCGTTTTAGTCTTTGTCATCCAATCAAACATTCCCATTATTTCATCAGCATGATTACTATATCCATGAATTCTTCCAAGCATTTTTTCAGATAATACAGCTGCAAGTCCATAACAACATGCTTCAGAAAATGTCAAAATACTATTTTCTTTACCTTCTCTTAATAATTCCTCTTTTTGATTTCCTGATACTGAAAGGAAAGTCCATCCACTCATTAAAGCAGGATCAACAATAGATAAAGCAAGAGGAATAACCATATTTCCAACACTACTTGATAAAGAATACTCACCTTTAAATATGTCATCTGCCATACCTGCCATATTATTATTTAAATTTACTAAAGTATTAATATAATTATCGTTATCTTTTCTTAAATATAAATTAGAATATTTTTGATATTCTTCTTTAGTTATTTTTCCTTTTTTATAAAGAATTTCATATACTTTATATTCACTAGCTTTTATATCATCTAATTCTTCTTCTGTAAATTTGATTGTTCCACCATCATATAATAATTCATACATTTTAGATCCATTATCATCTATTTCATTTATATGATAATCAGTTCCCAAATTATACAATACATTCGGATCTCCATTTTTATAATCACAATATAAACTTTTATCTTCTGATAAAATATTTGTTAAATATATATTACAATAATCATCTGCATCAAGTTTACCATCAGCCATAAAGAAGTTATATACTCCCTTAGTTGAACTATACATTCCTTGTCCTAATCCTAGAGCTATCATAAGTGGTTGACCCACTATAATTGAATGAGCATTGTTTATATAATTATTAATAAATTCATTATTTAAATTCCAAGGATTAGATGCTGATTGAAGAAGGTCAAAAGCCATCTCCTCTCCCTTTTTAGCTGCAACATTATTTTCAAATTTGAAAGGAAGGTCAGAAGTTCCTTCTAAAATATAAGGATTAACACCATATGATAGGCGATTACGTCGATAAATAGATTCGTTAATAGAATCAAGGTCATATAAACCATGTTGACTATCATATTTAAACGAACACAAAAAGTTTTTATTTCCATTATCATCAACATATATTTGATAATTTCCATTTTTATCTAATTCATAAGATAATGGATGAGTTTCGTCTATACCAAGCATCTTATTAATTTGGTTACTGTTAATAAGTTCTGGCATAATATCTTTATTACAATTATTATTTAAAATCGAAAGACTTCCAGAGCTACTAAAAGATACGAAGGCATTACCTTTATTAAATTTATACACTGCACCTTGAGGTAATAAATCTGATAACAAACTATATTCTTCATCACTTGCATAATCACCAATACTTTCTAATCCATCAACCATGTCATTAACGATTAAAGAAGATACTGGATCTTTAGACATTTTAGCAAGAAATCTTAATTGCCAATCTTCAAGATATTTCCAATCACCATTTGGATAATATAAACTTTTAGCTCTTTCAATATCATCATCTGTCACATCTCTTGTATCTACTGATTGTGCAAGAGCAAGATTGAAATTCTCTATAGCATTATCAATAACAATTTTTTTATTAGCAAAATTAGAATATGTATTTGATAACATACTATTAAATATGCGACTATATTCTGAGCCTGTAATAAAACGGTCCATTACATCAGATGGTATTTCAATTGTAGCGTTTTCACCATATAATTTTTTGGCATAAACATCAATAATCTTATTTAGACCTTCTTCACCATCTTTTATATAAACATTTTGAAAGAACTCTTCATTAAATGTTTCATTAAATATGTTATTAACTCCATATGTTTTTAAAACATCTTCACTAAAACCACATTCAACTAATGTATCATGCCATGCTTGTTCTTTTTGAACACCAGCTGTCATATTAATAAAACTAAAAGAATCTGTAATAGATATTGTTCCCGTAGACAAACGTCCCATTATTTCTTCAACACCTGATTGATAATTAAGGAAATTAGAAACTATTTCTTTAGGCGTTTTTCCTTCTGTATTAAATAAGTTACTAGCTGAAGATAATAAATGAAATGGTAATAAATTAACTTCTTGTTTATTTCTTGAATTACTTGTTAAAATATTAACAAAATCATTTTCTAAAGTATCTATTCCAGTATTAATATCTCTATTTTTATAAGAAAGAATTAATAAGGCTTTTCCATAGTCATCTTTTTCATTCCATGTATTCTCAGGGATTCCTAAATCTTTATATTTAAAATCCTTTAAATCATCTATTTTGTAATATTTTAGAGTATCTCTCATACAATCATCTTTATATTGTACCAAAGTATAATCATCACTATTATCTAAAGATCTATATTGTGATTCAACAATTAAATTTAATACTTCTGGCACAGTATCTCTTAAGAGCACTTGATATTGTATCGCTAATTCATCATTTAAATCACTAACAATCATTTGATAATATTCATCAAAATAATCATCTCTTCCAGCCATTATTTCATAATACTCATCGACTGTTATGATACCAAATGTATTTAAATTACTCATTGAATACTCTATTGATTGTTTTCCTTCTGTTCGATAATTATCCAATCCATCCCATAAATAATCACACATTTCTTTTAATTCATTATGATCTTTTGTATCTTTATTAAGATACATGCTTATACAGGTTCCAATAACCGATGATAAAGAATTTAGATAATTAGATAATAAAGTTAATTGTTCTGTTGTATTATCTTTTAAAGTCCAATAATATGCACGAAGTTTTTCTTTTAATACACTTTTCATATCACTAGTTAGTGACTCGTAACTAGACATTTTTGATGCAGCACTTAAATATAGGTCTTGAATCTGACTGGCAACAGTTAAATTAACATATATTTTTTCATCATCAGTTAATTGTCTTATTCCTTGTCTACTTTTAGGTGAAGTGTTAATTGATGGTGCACCATTACCTAAAACATTTGACAATGCTAAAGCAATATCACCAATTCTTATATTTCCATCAACACGAAACAACTCTTCGCCATTTAGTTTAATGGAAAAAGAGCCATCTTCTAATTCAACATATTCAACTTCATTATTACTTCCAAAGGCGGCTTTTACAGCTTCTATAGCAAGATTTATATTACTTTTATTAACTTTTTCATTTAATCTTCCAGTATACATTTTAATCACCACCTTATAACCATTTATTATTCTTTATTAATTTGTATTATCATTATTTTCATTTAAAATTTGTGTATCAATGTTATCTAATCGTTTTGCCTCATTATTTAAGTTTGATGATACACTTTCAAGTTTAGTCTTAATATCACTTAAATCAGTTACAATACTATTATTACTTTCTTTAATTCTATTTGTAAAATAATCATTCTTAGTATCATCAAATGATGATGTTAACATTCCTTCAACTTCATCTGTTGTTACCTTCAAGGAATCCAAAATTTGAATTAAAGAATTTTTATCTTCTTCATATTTCTTTGCTTGAGTTTGATATTTAGTACTAATTTGTCTTATTGGTCCTTCTTCATTTGCCATCGACTTCTTCACCAACTTTCCTTTCAAACTCTGCATATTTTTCTGATGCAATAATAATTTTATCTGCTACAAGAGAATCATATTTTTTTACTCTTTCAATTTCTTTATTGATCTCTTTTAGCATAACTTCTTTATATAAATTCCCTGCTTTATTATCAACCATATCTTTATACAAAACACTATCTTTTTTCATATCTTCAAGAATCCTTATTAACTTTTCATTATTTGATTTAGTCTTTTTTCCGAATTCTTCTATTTTAACCTTATTAAACTCTATCTCTTTCATCTTCATCCACTATATTATATTTTTCTTTCATTTTTTTAAATTCCTCTTTTATTTCATCAATAAAAGAATTATATCCTTCAATATATCCGTTTAAATAATCAATGAACTCCATCATTTTATTTGCAAATAAAAGATAATTAGATAACATATCATTATAATAATTCAAACTAGTTGTAGCAGCAGGTCCTCTCCAAACAATTGCATCTCTATCTTTTTCCATTTCAACTAATACATTTTTAAATTCATCTAAATGATTATACATTGTTTTCATATAATCATTTATTTTTCCTCTATCAACAAGTATCTTATCCATAAAAACACCATCTATCCATTAAAGCTAATTTTCATTTTCAGCATTTGTCACTATTATTTATTTCTTTTTACATGCCCTTATAAAATATTTAAAAATATTATTCATCTTTTCATCATTTTGCATTAATTCAGGATGCCATTTAACACCTAAGCAAAACTTTTTATTTTTTAGTTCCACGGCTTCAACATATCCGTCATCTGAATATGCTGAAATTTCTAAATTTTTGATATTTTCTTCTTTCGCAAACATCGTATGAATACTATTCACTTCTACTTCTTTTTCTTTTAAAATATCATAAAGAAGCGTATTTTCTTTAATAATATTTTTGTGAACAATACTTCCATCTTCAGTATTATGTATCGTATCATTAATTAAAAATACAGAGCCATTCATTGCTCTAATGATATTATTAAAACCTGCACATATTCCAAGAATTGGCATATCTTTTTCTATGGCATATCTAGCTGCTTCTATTTCATACAAATCACTTGATAAACCTCCTTGAATTATAATACCATCACATTTATCAATTAGAGTATATAAATCATTTAATTCCATTTCATCAAATACTGTTTCATTAACAATATCATCTGATGTACAAAACTTAGTAGTAACTTTAGTTGGTAGTATACCAATTGCAAGTCCACCATGTTTTAAAATGGCATTTCTTACACCATCATATATAACTTGCTGGGTAAACAATTCTTGATCACAAAAAATATTAGGTTTACTTACTATTCCAATTAATGGTTTATTATTCATAATTTCACCTCTTATAATTCTTGATTAATAATATTATGACTAATCTTTTTCTTGCTCAATACATATAATATATAACATAATAATGATAAAACAACTATATAAATAATCGCAAGTAATGAGAAAGAAAAATGATAATTTTTGGCAATAGAACAACCTATAAATAATAATCCAAATAATAAAAGTGAGTATCCCATCGCAATAAATGAATTATAATTTTCTCTTAAAGAATCAATTTCATCTTCCCAAATTAATTTAGGCATCAATGAATCAATTAATAAACCTATTAAAGATACAATTGATACACATAATACCATTATTATGGTATATAACAAAATCTTAATTAAAGATAATTTAATAAGAATAAAGAATGGTATTGAAAAGAATAATATTCCAATAATGGAAATACTAAATGATACTAAGAACTTTTCTCGCCATTGTAATCCATATTTCATTGGTATATATTTTATAAAATGAAAGTTTTTACCTTCTCTTGAGAATGATGATGATGCAATCGAATTAAATGTTGGTACAAAGATTGATACTCCAAGTACAAATAATAACATTCTAATAAAGAAAGTTGATTCTTGTAATTCTACAGCATTTTTCATAAATGTAATAGTATAACTAGGTAGGGCTATTCTAAACATTAATAATAAAATAATTGGCCACACAATATTAATAATAATACTATTAATAAAAAATACTGGAGATCTAAATAATATTTTTAAATCTTTTAAATAATAACTTAATAATGGACTTCTAACTTTGAAGGCATCATTATTATTTATTTTTTTATTTTTAATATCTTTACCAAGAATACCTGATACTCCATCATAATATGTATATCTTGCTACTAAAAGCATTATAATAAATGATAATAAACTAAATCCAATAGAAATAATAATATGTATTATTGAACCTTGATCAAGTCCTAGTGAGAAATAATGAATTGATGGGAAGATATATTTCATTGTACTAATAAATGTTTGATCTCCTGTTGCAAAATCTTCCAAGAATACTTCAAAATTAAATGTTGATAATTTATAAAGAGTAAGACCTACTAAAAAGATTAATAACATTAAAAAGAAGAAACCAATTCTTTTAATTGTCTTTGTACTCATAAAGTTTTTTAAAACGTTTATGGCAAGTAATAAAATAATAGTACAATAAACCATTGGCATCATTGGAATAAAAACGATTCCTATAAGTGATAACAACATATATGTAATTGGTAATCTAAGAGAAAAGATATATGCTATTACAGCAAGTATTAAAAAAACAAATACTAAGATATTTTCAATTACATAACAACTAGTAAACTTTGATGCCACAATCTCTTCTGGTTTAACAGGTAAAGGTAATATATTTTCAATATCATCACTATAAAACAATTTATTTAAAAGAGAGTTAAAGCCAAAAATAAGTAAAAATACTGACATGACATATAATAGGGCTTCCAAGCCTTTTTGCGCAAAACCAATATCATTTAATTTTTTCATTGTAGAAAAAACAAAGAACGTATAAAGTAAGAAAAAAGGAATAACTAAGAAGATAATTATAAAAGCAAAAATAAAGATGTATAAAAGAACATTTTTCTTACTTCTATTTGATTTATTCATTTTTAAAGAACGAATAAACATTTTAGTTAAAGATAAGAAATTTGTCATTTTTGAACAACCTCCATAAATAATTTATCTAAGTCATTCTTTTTATATTTCTTCTTTAAGTCATCTAGTGTTCCAAAATATTTTATTTTTCCTTTATCAATAATCGCAATTCGATCACATAATTTTTCTGCTATTTCAAGAACGTGTGTTGAAAAGAAAACTGTATTATTCTTCTTAGCATGCTCTCTCATCATTTCTTTAAGGAGAATAGAACTTTCAGGATCTAAGCCGATTAATGGTTCATCCAAAATCCATACTTTAGGATTGTGTACTAAAGCTCCCATTACCATTGTCTTTTGTCTTGTACCATGTGAATAACC
>CAMJWT010000011.1:0-58310 GCA_946409545.1 uncultured Clostridia bacterium
TGGTCATGTTGTTGATGATAATAGAGATGCCCCAGCGGATGATGGAATATGGAATGATGAACATACAGAGTTTAATTATCATGGTCTTCATTATAACGAAAGAACAAGAACAATTACTTTTGATATAAAAAGATTACAAGCTGGTTGTATCTTAACTGTTGGTGTTAAAACAATGACTCAAGATGTTGATGATTATGATACACCTGAAATTGAAACACGAAGAGATTTCTATAATTTCTTTGTTGCTAAAGAAAAAAATTATGTAGTTAACTCTAATACCGTTCATGCTTTTATTGGAAATGAGAATGAACCACTTCATGATGTTGATTATGTATATATTGGTGATGTTCCTGAGAATGCACCAAATGCTCCTTTGACAACAAAGTATGCAAAGAATGCTCCTGTAGGTGTTGCCCCATCAGTTGATGTACCAGGCTATACTTTCAGTGGTTGGGAAACAACTGATGTTGATGTTAATAATGATTCATTTGTTATGCCTAATAACAATGTAACTTTAAAAGGTTCATTTGAAGAGATGCCTAAATATCAAGTTAAATATCAAATTGTTGGTAATAAACCAGATAGTTATGTAACTCCTTCAACTAAAGAATATGCTAAAGATATGATTGTCGATGTTGATAGTTTAGCAATTGGATCAGAAATAAATGGCTTTAGATTCTTAGGCTGGGAAACAACTGATGTTACGATAACTGAAGATAATAATTTCACAATGCCTGAAGGAAATGTAACAATTACGGGTCGATTTGAAGAGATTAAGTATAAAGTAACATATGCTTTCTATGATACGGTTACTCCTCCAAATAGTGAAAGTTTATTACCAGAAGTTAAATATTATAAACCAGGAGTTAAAGTAACACATCCAACGATTACTAATCCATCTGGTTATAAATTCTTAGGTTGGTACAAAGAAGATAACTTTGTAATGCCTAATGAAGATATTACAATTTATGGTGAATGGATGATACAAAATGGTACATTCGAACCAAGTATTAAAAAAGAAATAATTGATAAAAAAGATTCATATTCTAAAGGTGATGTTATTAATTATCAAATAACTGTAACAAATAATGCTACTTTTGAAATAAGAGATGTTGTTATCAAAGAAGATAATGTTAATGCAAGTTTTGTTGAAAATGATCATTATGAATTACAAACAGCTCATTTGGCTAAAATAGCAAGAATTGCTTCTGGTGAGAGTGTTACATTATATTCTAAATATACTGTAATGGAAGAAGATGTTGATAAGGTAATCAATAAAGTAATGATTGTTGGTGCAAGAGCTGATAATAATTACTATATTGTTGATAAAGAAATATCTGATTCTACGGAGTTTAATGTAAATTCTAAAGTTATTGTTCATCACTATATTGAAAATACAGAAACGAAAGTTCATGAAGATGAAGTTAAGTATTATAAATTTGGTAGTATGTATGCAACTTCACCATTATCAACAAGTGAATTAGATGGTGAATATCGCAATAAATATCATTCTAATATTATGCTTGATTTAAATGGAATGGGTATTGTTGATAAGAATGTTATTGAAGTAACTTATTACTATTCTATCAATAAATACAATATTAATGTTTCTGTAATAGGTGGTGTTGGAACTATTACTGGTGAAGAAGAAATTGTTCATGGTAATGATTCTAAAGAAAATAATATTACTATTACACCTGCAGAAGGTTATGAAATTGCTAAAATACTTGTTGATGGTGTAGAAATAGATATACCTAATAAAGCTAAATTTACTTTAGAAAACTTTAAAAATGTTGATAACAATCATAATATTGAAGTAGAATTTAGAGAAGTAGAAGCAATAACCCCAATAACTGGTAAAGAAGTTTCTTATATTGTTGCTGTAACTTTATTACTTGGTTTTGCGGCTATTACTTTCATAACTTATCGTAAAAGTTTAAAAAGATAATCATATTGATTATCTTTTTTTATATTATTTGATATAATGATGTTAGGAGTTAGATTATGGAAAATAAATATTTTAGTGATATCTATGATGATTTCTTTAGTGTTAAGAAAGAAGAAGTTAAAGAAGAAAGTAATGATTTAGATTTAAATATTGAAATAGATAATTTATATTTAGATGATGAATCTAAAAGTTTATTAAAACAAATTGTTGAATATATTAATAAATATAATAAAGGTGAAGAATCTAATTATATTAATTTTAATATAATCTTTGAATGTAAAACTAAAGAATGTAGAAACAAAATAATAGATATACTTAAGAATAGTGTTAGTAATAGTGAATATTTAATTAACAATAGTGTATATAATTTATCATTATTTGAATTAAATAACAAAATCAATACAATTGAATTGTATGAGAAGAATGGTATTATTAGCATTAATGATTTATCAAGTATTACTATGCAACAAGATAATAATAAAAAGATCTTCTTTTATAATATGGGATTAACATTAAATAAGAAGAATATTACATTATTATGCGGTAGTAAAGAAGAAATTGATAACTTTAAAACATATAATGAAGAAGTTATAAATAAATATTTTAATTTTAGACTTATTGAAATAATACCAACTAGTCAAGATATTTATAATGAAGTACTTGAAAAAGTAGATATTAATGATGATGATAAAATTAAATTATTAGATTATATTACTAATACTCATAAAGAAATTAATGATTATACTGAATATCGAGATAAACTTGTTAATTATATTTCTTTCCATAAAACTATTCCTTCTATAAAAGAAGAAAAAAGTATTGAAGAAATCTTTAGTGATCTTGATGAATTAGTAGGTCTTGCTGATGTTAAAAAGATTCTTCATGATTTAGTTAATTTAATAGAATTAAAGAAGAAAAGTGATTTAAAAATTAATGATGTTAACTTACATATGTTATTTTTAGGTAATCCTGGTACTGGTAAAACAACAGTAGCAAGATTATTATCAGGTATTTTATATAATTTAGGTTATATTAAAGAAAATAAATTAATGGAAGTAACAAGTAAAGATTTAGTAGCTGAATATGTTGGTCAAACATCAATTAAAACAAATAGTGTTATTGAGCGTGCTTTAGGTGGTGTCTTATTTATTGATGAAGCTTATTCTTTATCTAGTAAATTAAGTACATATAATGATGAAGCGATTGCAACTTTGATTAAAGGTATGGAAGATAATCGTGATAACTTAGTTGTAATATTTGCAGGTTACACTAAAGAAATGCAAGACTTTATTAATTCTAATTCCGGTATTGCATCACGTATTGGTTATACTCTTGATTTCAAAGATTATACAGAAGATGAGTTAGTTGAAATCTTAAAAGGTATGGTTAAGAAGAGTGGCTTTGAAATAACAAATGAAGCTCTTGATAAAGTTCGTGTTATTATTAAAGATAATAAGGATAGACCAAACTTTGGTAATGCAAGATTTATTAGAAATTTATTTGAAAAGAGTATTATCTTACATGCAACTAATACAAAGAATAATAAACGTAAGAAAGTCTTACGTACATTAACAGATAAGGATATAAATATTGATAATATTTTAGTATAGGAGGTTAAATGGAAGAATTAAAAATACCTAATCATGTAGCAATTATTGTAGATGGTAACGGAAGATGGGCTAAAAAACGTAATTTACCTAGAATGAAAGGGCATGATGCAGGTTTTAAAAATTTAAAAAAGATTTGTAAATATGCTTTATCACGAGGTGTTAAAGTTATAAGTTTATATGTTTTCTCAACAGAGAATTTTAAAAGAAGTGAAGAGGAAGTAGGCCATTTGATGGACTTATTCGTCTTAATGTTTAAAAAAGAAAAAAATTTCTTTATTGAAAATGATATTAAAGTAGTATTTTCAGGTGGTGATTCACCACTTCCAGAGAAAGTTATTAAATGTCGTGATAAATTAGCTGAATTAACTAAAGATAATAAAAATGGTATTGTAAATATTTGTATAAATTATGGTGGTAGAAGAGAAATTGTTGATGCAACAAAGAAAATTATTGATGAAGGATTAACAAGCGATGAAATCACAGAAGAAGTTTTTGAAAAACATTTATATCAAGATCTTCCTCCAGTTGATTTAATGATTAGAACAAGTGGTGAACTAAGAATTAGTAATTTCTTATTATGGCAACTAGCTTATGCTGAATTCTATTTCCCTGGCATTTTATTTCCTGATTTCTCTGAATCTGATTTTGATGATGCTATTCTTGCATATAATAATCGTGATAGAAGATTTGGAAATGCTAAGTAGGTGGGTCTTTTGGAAAAAAAGAGAGTTGTCTTATTATCATATTTAATTATTGTTCTTGGTGCTTTAGCTGGTTCTATTATGATGATTTTTAAAAGTAGTAAAACAGAAGAGATTAAATATATCTTAACCGTAACTGAAGAATATAAAGATGAAACAAAAGAGACGAAATATAATGTTAATAAAGGTGTATCTTATCAAATAAATACTTTATCTAATGAAAAGGTATTTATGGAAATAGTTGATTATGGTGAAGGTATAAAGTTATCTTTTGATAAAGATATGGCTATAGTTAATTCTGATAAAACAATTAATTATGATAGTAAAAGAAAAGATTATTCTATTTATACTGATAGTTATTTAATGATTGGTATAAAAGATAATGATAATGATGTTATTTATAAAATAAGTTATTTAAAAGAAGTTGAATAAAAACTTCTTTTTTTATTGATTTAATGATATGATTTAATAGGAGGATAAGATATGGGAGTTAAAAAAATAGTATCAAAAATAATGTCTTATATAATATTATTAGGAGTATTGGGTTTTATTGTTATTTTTGCTTTAATAAAATCAAATATTATTGAGAATCCTTTTGGTATAAAAGCTCTATTAATTAGTTTCTCTCAAAGTCAAGTTAGTATTAAAAGAAATAATAGTATTCAATTAGTAGCAACTGTTTATCCAGAAAGTGCTAGCAGTAAAGAAATTGTATATACAAGTGATAAACCTGAGATTGTAGAAGTAAATAGAGTAACTGGTTATGTTTCGGCTAAAAATAATGGTGTAGCAATTATTACAGCGCATCTTTCAAGTAATAAAGATATTAAAGCGGAATGTACTGTTACCGTATCTGATAATAGTATTCATATTAATAGAATAATATTAAATACAAAGCAAATTAATTTATTAGTTGGTAAAACTTTTAGTTTAAATTATCGAATAAGTCCACCTAATGCAACTATTTATGATATTGAATATGAAAGTAGTAATCCAAATGTAGCTATTGTTGAAAATGGTAAAATAACGGCAAAAAGTCCAGGTAGGGCAGTTATTGTCGTTCGTGACAAGATAAGTAACATTGAAGAATCATCAAATGTTATTGTTTATGAAAAGAATAGTTCTGATCCAGGAAGTGATAGTAATCCTGGTCCAAAAGTAAGTGAAGTAAAAAGTATTTCAGTTGATAAAAAAGATGTTAATTTAGCAGTTGGTGGTAAAGTAAAAATTAATGTAACAATACAGCCTAATGATGCTAATAAAAATGTTACATGGCAAAGTTTAGATAGTTCCATTGCAAGTGTCGATAGTATTGGCAATATAACAGGTAAGAAAGTAGGAAGTACTAAAATTGTTGTAACAAGCGTTAATGGTAAAGAAGCATATGTATATGTTAAAGTAGGAAATGAATCGGTTGCTGTTACAGGAATTAAAGTAAAAGAATCAAATATCAATTTAAATGTTAGAAATAAGAAAAAGATTGATTATACAATTATTCCAAGTAACGCTACTAATCAAGCTGTTACAATAACTAGTAGTAATGAAAATATTGTAACAATTGATCATGATTATATTAAAGCAATAAAAGAAGGCAATTGTGATGTAACTGTTAAAACACAAGATGGAGGATATGAAGCAAAAATTCATGTTACAGTAAATAAACCATCAGTTGTAATTGATGAAACAGATGTCGTTTTATCTAAAACAAGTATTAATTTAAAGGTAAGAGAAAGCACTACTGTTACTGCAACAGTACTTCCATCAAATGCAACATATAAGTCTGTAACATGGTCAAGTACTAATAATAGTGTTGCAACAGTAAAAAATGGTTTAATCGTTGGTGTAGGAAAAGGAACAGCTGAAATAGTAGCTACAACGGTAAATCGAAAGATAAGCAAAAAGTTAACTGTAACTGTTAGTGAAATAGCTGTTTCTAAAATTACTCTTAATAAGAGTAGTGCTAGCATGAAAGTTGGCGATAAGTTATCTCTTGTAAGTACAATAAGTCCAAGTAATGCATCTAATAAAAATGTTACATGGACAAGTAGTAATAATAGTATTGCTACAGTAAGTAGTGTTGGTGTTGTAACAGCAAAAGCAGCTGGTACAGTAACGATAACCGTTAAAACAAATAATGGTAAAACGGCAACTTGTAAAATTACTATTACTAAAAAATCTGGTTCAACTAATCCACCAGATCAATCAGCTAAAGCAGTTGAAATAATGAATTCTGCTGTTAAATATTATTACAATAATAATACAACGGCTTCATCTATTAGAAAAGCTGATTCTGTATATAGTAAATATGCTTGTGATAAAGATAAAAATATTTGTTGGTGGCCAAATAGTAATGTTACTTCTCTAACAGGAGATATCAAAGTATATGATCAAAATAAAAAATATTTATTAACAATTAATAAAAGTAAGTTAGCAAATGCTTTAATCCCTGGAGGTTATTATTATTTAGAACAAGGTAATACTACCGAATATATTAAAGTAAATGCAAACGCATATCGAATGATAAAAATTCAAAATGTTCCAAATGTAAGAGATTTGGGAGGTAAGAGTGCATCAGGTGGTAGAATAAAATATGGATTATTATTTAGAGGATCTAACCCTAATGTTAATGGTCCAGAAGCTGCTTCTGTATTAAAACAAATTGGAGTAAATATCATTGTTGATTTAAGAAAAGATGATGATGATAGAAAAAATCAAGATAAAATACCTCTAAATGATTCTAAAATAACCAAAGTTGTTAAAGGTGCTAGTGCTTATCCAACAAAAGCATCTGATAGTGATAATAATAATAGAAAAGCTGTTCGATATATTATGGAAAGCATTGTAAATGGTAAAAA
The DNA here is from genome assembly GCA_946409545.1 of uncultured Clostridia bacterium. Lineage (GTDB taxonomy): Bacteria > Bacillota_I > Bacilli_A > RF39 > UBA660 > RUG12783. Next base: position 7,115 of record CAMJWT010000011.1, read on the forward strand.
AATCTATTTCCATTGTGCAGTTGGCAAAGATCGTACTGGTACCATTGCTTATCTACTTCAAGCCATTTTGGGAGTTGGAAGTAATGATTTAATAAAAGATTATTCACTTTCTTATTTCTCATATCCAAATTCAAGTAAAGATAGTCTTCATTATGATAAACTTGATAATTTTATTAAATATATTAATAATACATATAGTGGTAGTGATATGGAAACAAAAGCTATTAACTGGTTTTTAAAAAATAGTAGTAACAAGAGTTCTGATATTAATTTGATAAATAAATTTAGAAGCAAGATGATAAATGGATCACCAGCAAGTTATAAACTTGATAGCAATGGTAATGCTGTTAAGTCGACATCTGGTACTCCAACTAATCCACCTTCAACTGATAGTAAAAAACAAAAAATTCATTTTATTAAACAAGCTGGTGCCGGAGATGCTATATTACTAGAATCCAATGGTCATTTTGCAATGATTGATGTTGGTGTACCTGGTAGTAATAATGATTGCTCAATTGTTAATAATTATTTAAAGAATAATAATGTTAGTAAACTTGATTTCATTTTGATTACGCATGCTCACAACGACCATATGGGATGTGGAGAAAGTGTTATAAGTAAATATTCTGTTAGCAATTTATATATAAAAGAATTGTATTCAAATGGTAAAAATGTAAGTAAAACTATACAAAAGCAATATAATAGTCTTATTAATACAGCTAAAAATAAAAAGATTACAATTAATTACGTAAATAGAGATAGTAATTCTGATACTTATGTTAAGTCATTAAAAATGGGTGATATGTCTATAAAATTATATAATACAAAGCAAAGAATGGATAAGTCTCCATGGAATGGAAATAATGAATTATATAATAATGAAAATAATAATTCTATTATGGCTTTAGTAACTGTTAATAGTAAGAAGACCTTTTTAACTGGTGATATGGAAGATGTTAATATCATGAAGAAAATAGTTCCTGATCTTGTTAAAAGTATTGATGTCTTAAAATTACCTCATCATGGTAAAGGAGCAAAAGAAGAAAAAGATCAAGGATTTACAATATGTGGTTTAAATAAATCCTTACTTAATAATTTAAAACCTTCATATTTAGTTGCTACTAATACAAGTAAAAAAGTATTTGATGATTCATATTCATGCTTTAATCAAGCTGGCTTTAAAAATATTGATGGTAGAACTTATACTAAAGGTAAAAATGCTTTTGCAGTTCAAGACTATAGTAAAGCTGTTATCTTTGATTATTCTAGTAGTTCAGTATCAGCAAGTACAAAATAATGATTACAAATAAAAGTTGAAAATATAATGTTTTCAACTTTTTATTAAAATACTTACTTTTTTATTTAATTAATGTTATTATCTAATTAGGAGGCTAATATGAAATCTAAAGTATATTATTGTAAGGAAGTAAGTCCAGAAAAACTACTTGAAATTTATCAAAAATTTGGTAAAGAATTAACTGGAAATGTTGCTATTAAAGTTCATTCAGGAGAAGATGGTAATCAAAATTATTTAAGACCAGAATTTATGAAACCAATTATTGATTATATAGGTGGAACAGTTGTTGAATGTAATACCGCCTATGGTGATAGATTTCAATCAGGTAAAAGAGATACTACGGAAAAACATATGCAAGTCATCGAAAAACATGAATGGAACAAATATTTTAAATTTGATTTAATGGATAGCGAAGGACCAGATGTAGAATTACCTATTCCCAACGGGGAACACCTAAAAAAAGATATTGTTGGTAAGAATCTATTAAATTACGATTCAATGCTAGTACTATCGCATTTTAAAGGACATCCAGCAGGAGGTTATGGTGGTGCTTTAAAACAATTATCTATTGGTTGTGCATCAACTGCAGGTAAAGCTTTAATTCATTCATTCGGTAATAGTACGGATCGTATTAAATGTTGGGACTATTCTAATCAAAATGCTTTCTTAGAGAGTATGGCTGAAGCAGCCAGTGCAGTTGTAAATCACTTTAATGGTAATATTCTTTATATTAATGTTATGGCAAATATGTCTGTTGATTGTGATTGTGCAAATGTAGCAGAAGATCCTTGTATGGAAGATATGGGTATTTTATTATCAACTGATCCTGTTAGTATTGATCAAGCTTGTCTTGATATTGTAATTAATTCAAATGATCCTGGTAAAGCTCATTTCTTAGAAAGAGTTAATTCAAGAAACGGTGTTCATACTATTGAAAGAGCTAGTGAACTTGGAATTGGTTCACGTGATTATGAACTTATAGAATTATAAAACCACTTAGTGGTTTTTTTCTTGTAATAAAAGGCCTTCCATGATATAATAACTCTCCGAAAAAGGGGATATCTATTATGGATATTGTTAATATTTATTATGAGTGTTTAAATAAATCATATAAAGATGATAGTCTAGAACCACTTTTAAATTCAGTATATAAAATAATAAATTATTATGATTGGGAACTAACAGAGATAATGGGTATTGAAGGTGATACTGCAATTTATCTAAAAAGAAAAAGTATTATTTTATTTACAAGAGATTTATTTTCATTAATAAAATATCTTATAAAATTTAATAATTATGAAAACTTTGATGAAATAGTTGAATTTTTATATGAAATTAATATTCAATGGAATCAATTAATTAATGCCTTAAAATCAATGTATTGTTCTGATACTCTTGATATAGATGATTATTATCATATTTTTAGATTATTATGCAATAATTCGCATTATACTGATCTTAATAAATATGATCATTCTCTTAAAATAGCAGAGTATTTAAGAGTATATAAAGAATTTTATAATTCGGTAACAAGTAATAAAGATGAATTTTTTAAAAGAATCTTTTTTCAACAATATTCACCAATGATTATGGGAGAATTATATAAAGCTAATGTTGAAACTATAGATTTATATAAAGCATTTGATTATTTATTAGATAATTATAAAGCTTTATCAGACTTTATTAAAACTAATAATGATGGTAATCATCAAAAAGAACTAACTAGTTATCTTATAGAGAGAGTTCTTAATAATTATTTAAATAATAATTATCAAATTATAAAGGATTAGTGATAATATGAATAATAATGATTATCTTAAAATTTATAATGATTGTTTAAATAAAAAATATAAAAATCCTGATTTAGAACCTTTACTTAATTCTTTGTATATTTTAATTCAAAATGCAGAAGATTGGGTTATGAGATGTTCTTATTTCTTATGTTATCCTAATGGTCTTGATCCTATAAGATCTAAGATAATGAGGATTTATATAGCGATGATAAAAAAGATGATTAGAAAAAACAAATGCGAAGATTTTAAAAATAATATTAATCTTGCTTTTGATATTAGAATAGATGCAAGACTTATACCGCTTTATTTTAATTTATTATTTTTTAGTGATGAATTATTTAAAAAAGAATTAAAAAAAGATCCTAACTATATTATTAGAAAAGAAAGTAATTATCGATATATAATTAATATGTTATTAATTAATGACGGTTATTATTATCAATATAAAAATAATCGATTATTAGAAAGTGTTAGAATCGCTCTTGATTATTTAAGAGAGAACAAAACGGAATGTAATGATTATATTCCTTCCATTATTTTGTATTGTCTTATGCATGAATATTCTCAAGAAAAATATATTGAAATGTTAGAATATTCATTTAAATATTATGATCAATTAAATGATTTTATTAATATGCATGATGATTATCATCATATGGATGAATTATATGATTTAGTTCTTAAAAGAATCGATGCTAATTTTGATTTTAATAGTAGAGTAATAAAATAATATGTTATACTACTATTGAGAGGATTAGTTATGGGAATGTTAAATGATTTTGTAAAAAAAGCCCTTACTGGCTTAGTTAAAGATGAAGCTGAAAGAAGAGCTAATACTTTAGATAGAGAATATCTTAAAGAAAAAGAAATGATTGGAAGAGGTTTTACAATACCTAATGAATATCAAAACTTTCCAGTATTTGATGGAGCTATTATTGATTTAACAACAAAAAAAACTGATAAATATGAAAGATGTACAATGAAGTATCATAATTTATCAGAAGATTTAGTTAATAATTATCGAAATAAAATAATTAATAATGGATATGAACAAGCAACTAGTGTTCGTTATGAAAAAGGTAATACCTATATTATTATTGATAATAATGATGATGTTTTAACGCTTATTTATCATATCAAATTTTAATTTATAAAATTCATGAACTAATGATTTATAATTACATTCTTTAAGTAAATGATAAGGAACTACTTTGTAGTTCTTTTTATTATGTTTACCAGTTACCATATATCTTATTTGATCTTGATAATATTTATCAATTATTTTTAAACTATCAGTTGTATTAATAATTGGAAAAAACCAATATTTCCATGATAATTCAGAATTATCATTACCATAAAACTTTTTATTATATTTTCGATTCATGGCTTTAATTGTACCAATTGTATCTGCTTTATGTTTATTTTTCCATCTATTAAGACCTCTTGCCGTTCTTCTTATTTTACCTTTAATTTTATATAAAGTATTTTTAGATATATCAATTTTATTTTCTTTAAAAGAGAATCCTAAGAATTCAAAAGAATCTCCTGGATTATAAAAATATTCTTTATCTTTATTGATCGTTAATTGATATTTATTAAGTAGTGCATATAAAGTACTTTGATATTTTATTAATTCTTCTTTAGTATTAGAAAATATTATAATATCATCAGCATATCTTATATAGAAAACATTATTATTCCAGAAATAATTATCGATTTCTTTTAAATAGTAATTAGCAAGAAAAGCGGATATTGGACTTCCAGCAATAACACCCATATCTTCATTAATTAATTCGTTATTATAGATACATTTATTATTTAATAATGACTTTATTAGATTAAATAAATCTTTATCAATATCATTAATTAAATTATTAAGTAAGATATTAATATTAATACTATTAAAGTAGTTTTTAATATCAACTTTATATCCATACATCTTTTTTATATTTTTTGTATAAATTAAACTTTTAATAGCGTTATGAACACTTATTTGTTTTCTAAATGAATAAAGATTTTTATTAAATAAATAATCATAATCATATAATAAGTATGCAATAAACTTTAATATTTCTAGTTCATCTTCTTGATATGTATATACAATTCTTTTTTTATTACCATAATTCTTGTTTATTAAATGTTTTATGGGATAAGAGAAAGTATAATTATTATTAACGATTTTATTTGTTATATCTAAATATTTTTTATTAAGAATAAAATCTTTTGTTCTTTCTTTTTCTTTTTTAGTAATAAAATCTTTCTCTTGTTTATTATTTAAATATTTAAGCCATAAATTATCATTAGTTAATTTATCTTTAAACATATTATCACCTTAAAGGAAGGAAAAAGATTGATATTCGATAAAATCGAAATAGACAAGACTATATATATTAAAGTTATCTACAAAACTATTTATATAATATACTGAGTCCCATTGTAGATACAGTTTCCTGTGTTCCTTCCAAATGTATTATAACAATAAATATTTATAGATTCTATAGTTTGACTAAAGATATTAGTTAGAATATAATATATGATTTGTTAGGGGATAATATGAAAGTAAATAAACAAGCTTTAAATAAAAAATTAGATAGTAATGGTATTATGTTATCTCGGGAAGTACTTGATGATGTAATTGATATTTATCACTATGTAATTGATTTTGTTTCAGAAGTAGAAGGTATTAATAGTGATAATCGTTTTAATTTTATTTATTCTTCAACAAATGATGATGTTATTTACTTTAATATTTTTAAATCTTTAATTATTATTAGAGAAAAAGATTTATTAAAGTATTTAGATTATTCATTATTAATTTACAGTTCAGGTTTTACTTTTAATTTTACTTTTGGATCTTTATGTGATTATTTAACTAAAATAATTAAAGATTATAATCGCTTAGGAGAAAATTTTAAATATTATTTTTATGATAATAATCCTCATGTAATAGAAGATGTTATTGAATATCGATTTGATGAAATAATTAGTTCTGAATATATTGATAATGACTATAAAGATGTTATTGAAATGTTTGGTAGTATTTATGATAAATTTACAGAGAATCTTGAAGAATTAAATCGAATTTATCAAGATGATGAAAATAGTGATGGTGCTATTTATTTCAATGATTTTATAAAAGCCATTTTTCATTATTTTATCGATAAAAACATTTTAAGTGATGATCGAGATAGAGCCTATCTATTCTTAAAACATATTTATGATGATCTTTTTGGTACCATTGATAGATTAAATTTAGTAGGTTTAGATTGGGATAATCCATCTGATTATAACAGCGTTGCTAATATTTTTAATTATATAGATATTCTATATAATAATTTTGATAAGAAAGTTAAAGTAATTAAATAAATGTCAATTACTTTTTCTTTTTTTTATTAATTATATTATAATAGTAAGTTATCAGGTGACTTATGATAAATAATGAAGAGTTAAGAAAAGAACTAGAGGAATTTAGAAAAGAAACAGAAAACTTAAAAAAGGTTTTAGAAAGAAAAATTAAATCTTGTGATCGTGTAGTTATTATTCCTCATAATTTTGCTGATATGGATGCCATTGGTAGTGCTATTGGTCTATCTTTAATTGCAACCCATTTTAATAAACCATATACTATTATTGATAATGATCCATCTCATTTAATCGAAGCTGGTGTTAAGAAAATAATTAATGAGTGTGATGGCAAGTATGAAATAATAACTAAAGATAAATATATGAAAAAAAGAGGTAATAGAGAATTATATATTCTAACGGATGTTAATAAAACAGATTTAATATGTGTAAAAGATATACTACCTTCTGAAGATCATATTGTTATTATTGATCATCATGAACCAGATGATACAACGGTTAAAGCAACGCAAAAATTTATTAATCCTAAAAGAAGTAGTGCTAGTGAAATGGTTACAGATTTATTAAAAACAATGGAAATTGATATACCTAGTGATGTTGCTACATATTTATATTCAGGTATTTTCTTAGATACTGTAAGATTATCTAAGCCAAAGAGTCGACTTGCTTTACATATTGCTGCTGATTTAAAAGATTATGGAGCTGATACCAATCGTGTAAATGATTATTTTAAAGAAGATTTAGAAAGTTATTTAAAAGTTCATGAATCTATTAAAAATATTAAAATCCATAGTTGTATGCTTGCTATTATTAAAACTAATGAGGATATTGTATATACTAAAGAAGAATTATCAAAAATTGCTGATGAAGCAATGGTCCTTGGAGCTGACGCATCGTTTGCTATTGGTGTAAGAAATGATAATACAATTGGTATTTCTGCAAGATCAACAGGAAATATCGATATTAATGCTATTATGGAAAAATTTGGTGGTGGAGGCCATGATACTTCAGGTGCAGCTACAATCACTGATTCAACTATTGAAGAAGTTTATAACAAATTAGAAAAGGTGTTAAAACCATCTTATTATAAGGAGAGATAATAATGAAAAAAGGTAGTGCTAAATTAAAAGAAAAATATGAATATGTATCCCATGCTAAATTAACTCTGAATGAAGCAACTAAAGTTCTTGAGATGGAAGGTAATGGTTTAAGAAAAGAAGATGTTGCTTTTACTTATCTTGCTATTAAAACAATTAAAGGGTTAATTGATAAAGGGTATGATATTAATGCTATTTCCCCAATATTTTTAAATAAAATAAGTAATTTAACAATTGATCAAGCAACAGATTTGATTAACATTATGTTTTTTAAAGAAGATTTAGGTATGAATGATTGTTATATGGCTATTAGAACTTTTTATGATTTCTTTGAAGAAGAAAATATTGATTATCAAGACGAAAGATTGAATACAATTCATGATTATATAACTACTACTAGTGATGATATATTAGATGACTCATTATTAATTATGACGTATAAAACAATTCTTATAGTTGATATTAATTTACTTGCTAAAAATGATGATAATAAATTCTTTGATTATTTATCAAGAGTTGATTATCAAATGTTACAAAAGTTTTTTGAAGATAATAGAATTAGTTATGATCCTTCTTTTAATAAAAACTTATTTAAATTACAATTATCATATATAAAAGAATATTTACATGAAAAAGTTAAAATAAAATAGAGATTATTCTCTATTTTTTTATATATTTGTCATAATAATGATATAATGATAATAGGTGATAATATGAGGTATTTAGTAAAAGTAGGTACCCTAAAACAAAAGGTAGATTACTTAGAAGAACAGTTAAAGAATATTGATGATCAAATAACTGAACTTAGAAAAGCTAGACTGGAACTAAAATGGGAAGGTGAAGCTGCGGATACTTTTAATGAAATATATGATAATTATATAGATGAATTAATGGATATGGAAAGAAAAATCTTGTCATATATTAAATTTTTAACGTCTTATTATGATAAATATGGAAGTGAATACAATCTTCTTCGAAAAAAGTTTTCTAATCTTATTAATATGGAGGTTTCTTATGACCAAAATTAATTATAATGAAGATAATTTTAAAAACATTCGTGAAAGAGTAGAAGAATGTAATAAAGAAATAATTGATTCTTTAACTAATATTTATAAAGAAGTATCAGATATTGAAACAATTTTAAATACTCCTAAATCCAAAGATATAATTCCTTTATATAATGATTATATTGAAAATCGTATTGATTACTTTAATGAAAAAAATAATGATTATAAAAATAGTTTTTATTACATTATAAATAGTTATGAAACTTATTATAATGATGTAAAAAAGATGATGGGGGAAAATGATGACTAGTCAAGAATTAAAAAATGATAAACAAACATTTATTGGTAATGTTGATAAGTTTATTGAAGAGTATCAAGAGGCTCTATCTAAAGTAAAATCATTAGATAGTACATTTTCTAATTGTGAAGATACTATTTTAAAAAATGAAATGCTTAGTAATAATAAAGTTCTTGCTGCTAACATAACAAATATTATTAATAATGTTTTAAGTGAAAAAGCATCTATTGTTGCAAGAATCGATGAAGAGATTAAAAGACTTCAAGAACAAGAATATGAACTTCTTAAAAAGAAGGAAAGTGTTGAAAAGGAGTAAAGCTTATGGATTTTAGAACATATATACAAAATGAAATAAGTAAATTAGATAATGGAACTATTTCTTTTCAAGAATTACTTAATGAATTATGTAATAAAATACAAAATGAGACTGGACGTACTCTTGATGAAAATACAATAGCAAGTTTATCATCTTATTTATCGAAATATCAAAATAATGAAATTGGTGTTGATTCAGTAGTTTCATATTTACAAAATATTATTAATTCTAGTAATGTTCCATATTCACCAGGATTTGGTGGTAGAAAGCCAAGTGATAGCACGGATAGTCATGATGAAGAAGTTGTTGATGTCGATGTTGATGTTGTTCTTGACGCATCAGAACAATATAGTGATGTTGAAAGTATCATATCTAGTACAGATATTGATGTTCCATCTTCCATTACACCTTACGCAGGAAAGATAAAAGAAACAGTTGCAAGTGGTAAAACTAAAAATCAAGAAACATTATCTACTTCTAAAGATTCATTAGTAAGTCTTCTTCAAACGGTCGAAGATCTTGATGAAGAAATTGTTAGTGGTAATTATGGTGATTTTGATTTTAATGATATATGGGCTCTTGCTTATAATAAGAAAACTGGTAGTCATTTAAAAGCTGCTGATATTGATTTCTTTAAGCAAAATAAAGATTGTATAGTTAATGGTAATGAAGTAACATTTACCAAAAATGGTAAAACTTATAAATATAATTTATCTACAAAATTATTAAGTGTTAATGGTGATAGTGTTAGAGTAGGTTTCTTTATACCTGATGGTACAAAAGAATATTCTAAATTAAATACATTCACATATTTTATTGCAGATGGTTATGACAATCCAACAGGTTATCCTTCTAATTCTTTAGTTGTTAGATTCTTAAAAAGTGATGTTCAAAGTAGAGATAGTAGAGGTAATCATAAATTTGGTAAACAAAAGATGGTTGCTGAGGCGACAAAATTTATGAATGGAGTTGCTAGAACAGATCTATCTAAATGTCAAAATATTATTGGTGGTGATAGTTTATATGGTGCTGAATCATTAAAACTTGCTGCTAATAATGGTGATTTATATCAAACCGTTTATTGTGTTAATAATGCCGTTTTAGTAACTGGTAAAAATGCAATAAAAGGTGAAAAAGTTCAATTTAGTAGTATTGAAGAATTAAAAGGACTTGAAGGTAAAAATCTCTATTTTATTAGTGCAACAGGTGATCGAAACTTTGATCATTGTGCTAAAAATGGTGGTGGATGGGTATCTTGTGGCTATAATGAAGGATATGTTTTCACAGGACTTGATTTAGTGGCTAAAAACTGTCCAAGTGCTAATATTTATTTAGTTTATAGTCAAAAAGGAAAACAAAGTATTAAAAACCATTATGCTAAACTGGATCGAAATTATTCTAATGTTCATTATTTATCTGATAAGTGGAATCAGTTTGCTAAAAAAGATTATCAAACTCATACTGATGGTAATCGTATTATGCCAGAACTAGTTTCTGCTGCAGTTACAAGCTTTAATGGATATAGTTTATAACTATGAACATAGTTGTTTACATGAATTGAAAAATATTATATATTTATAATAAGGAGAGTATATGAAGAATAAAAAAGTGGGAAGAGTCTTAATTACAATATTACAAATAATATCTTTTATTGGGTTAATAGTAGTTATATATTTCCTATATAAAGCTTATAGCGAAGAACAACGAATTGCTGAGGATAATTCTGAAATGCGGGTGTTTACTGAGCATAATGTTACAGAAGAAGGAATTAAAGTAACGGTTAATAAGAAAGATTTTGAAATAAAACATGAAGGAAATAGAACATTGATAAATGATCAAAAGATTGATTTTTATGCAATGAAAGTTTATGTTACAGATTCTTTATTAATTCTAAGTAGTGCAGGACAATATGGTGAAGCCTTACAATTCTATGATTCTGATTTAAATAATTTATATGATAGTAAAGAGATGCAATTCTCTGATATCGAATTAAAAGATGGTAAAATAACAGCTTCTGGTATTAATACTAGATATATGGCTTTAGATGGATATGTCGTTGATACTTTAAATATCGTGGCTTGTAGTGAAACAGTTACTAAAAAAATATCAAATTTTAAAAATACAATTCAAAAACATGAAAATGAAATTGTTGATGCAACATATACATTTGCTTATGATACAGAATTAATAATTGAAATAAATGATAGAAAAACCATAGGTGACATTTTTAATGCTGAAATCGCTGATGATACAGATAAATATTGCGTTATTATAGAATAGGATGGATTAAAAATGGGAGAACTAGAAATAAAAAAGGATAAAAAAGAAAATGATATTTTAAGAAAATATCGTTGGATGAAAGCAATTATTATTATTCTCTTGTTTGTTATTGTTTTATTAATAGTGACATTTATATGTTTCTTTAAACTACAAAATAAATGTAAAGAAGTTGAACCTGAAGATATTCCAACGGATGTAATAAATGATTTTGGAACTAGGTTAGACGAATTCACTATTGATAAAGATGAAGTAAAAAAAGTCAAAGTTAATGGTTTCTTTATAACAATTGAAAATAGACAAGATGGTGTTTATATAAATAATCGTAAAATTAATTTTATGTATGCTTCTGGTGGTTATGTATTAGATAAGTTTTTAATACTATATACATCTTATAATTTAGGTAATAATTTAATCTTTATTGATTATGCATTAAATGAGGTTTCTGTTGAAGATAATGAATTATTATATTCAGATATTAGATTAGATGGTGGTAAATTAGTTGCTAAAGTTTCTAAATATGATAGTCGAGAATCTTGTAAATTATTTGATGAACTTGAAATATGTAAATGTACTAATGGTGGTGAACCATTTACTAATTATCAAGATTCATTTGAAGATTATAATGATGAAATAGTAGAAGCAGAAATAAAACTTATTTATAAAGAACAAAAAATTATTTTTGAATATCTGAATAAGGTAACATTTGGTGATAAATATGGTAATAATCCTCAAGATTATTGCGTCATTAAATCATAGTAATAGTTGCATTTATGATGAAGTTATGTTATAGTACATGTAAATCTTGTGATTAAGAGGAGTAAGTTATGGCTTCTTAAAGAGAGGGAAACATTAGGTGTAAGTTTTCTAGAAAGTATAACTGAAGGTAGCTTATGAAGAGTGTATTTAAGTAAATAGAATACAATGTTTATCGCATTAAGATAATTAAGGATATAAAATCTATCGAAGTAGGATGGTACCGTGTTAAATCACTCCTACATTGATAGATTTTTTTTATTTAGGTGGGTTATGGATAATTATTTAGAAATCTTTAAAAATTATATTGATGAAAATTATGATTTAGATGATCCTTTAATTAAATTAAAGTATTATCACACACTACGGGTGGTAAAACTAATGGAAGATTTAGTTAATCGTTTAGAATTATCTAATGATGAGAAGAGACTAGCAATCTTTATCGCTCTTTTTCATGATTTAGGAAGATTTTATGAAGCCAAAATAAATAAACAATTTAGTAATGTTAAATTTGATCATGCTAGCTTTAGTAATGTTATTTTGTTTTATGAAGGATTTATTAAAAACTTTCCCATCAAAGAAGAAGAATATGAAATAGTTAAAAAAGCTATTTATTATCATAATAAATATGATATTGGTAATGAATTAACACCAACGGAAAAATTATTTGCAATGTTAATTCGTGATGTTGATAAGATTGATATTTTAAAAGTCGTCTCTACATATAATCTAGAATTTAATAAAATACCAACTAAAAAGGTATTAGATAACTATTACAATCGTGAATTAATAGATGTTCATGATATTCATAGTATAAGTGATCGAATAGTTTTATATTTATCATTTTATTATCAATTATATATTCCCGAATCTAAAGATATCTTAGATGAAAAAGAATATATGGATGATTTTATATCTAGTGTAAAACTTAATGAAGATGATGAAATAAATCAATATTTTTATAATTTAATAAGTAATTATCAAGACGATAATTTAGAAAGAAAGAAGAGGTAATTTATGGAAGAGTTAGAAAAAAAATATAATCATAGTGAAGTAGAAAAAGGTAAGTATCAAAAATGGTTAGATAAAGATTATTTTAAATGCCAAGAAAACAGTAAAAAGAAACCATTTTGTATTGTATTACCACCACCAAATGTTACAGGTGTATTACATTTAGGACATGCTTGGGATGTTGCACTACAAGATATCATTATTCGTTATAAGAAAATGGAAGGCTTTGATACATTATGGCTACCAGGTATGGACCATGCGGCTATTGCAACGGAAGCAAAAGTTGTTAAAAGACTTAAAGATCAAGGTATTAATAAATATGAATACGGAAGAGAAAAGTTTATTGAATCTTGTTGGGATTGGACCCATGAACATGGTGACATTATAAGAAAACAATGGGCTATTTTAGGAGTTAGTTTAGATTACACAAAAGAAAGATTTACTCTAGATGATGGACTATCAGAAGCCGTAAGAAAAGTATTCGTTGATTATTACAATGAAGGACTTATTTATCGTGGTGAAAAAATAATTAACTGGGATCCAGTTGCTCAAACAGCCTTATCTAATGAAGAAGTTATTTATAAAGAAGAAAAGAGTGCGTTTTATCACTTAAAATATAAATTAGAAGATAGTGATGAATATTTAGATGTTGCAACAACAAGACCAGAAACATTATTTGGTGATACTGCAGTTGCTGTTAATGAAGCTGATAAAAGATATAAAAAGTTTGTTGGTAAAAATGTTATATTACCATTAGTTAATAAACCTATTCCAGTTATCACCGATGAACATGCAGATATGGAAAAAGGAACAGGTTGTGTTAAAATTACGCCAGCTCATGATCCTAACGACTTTGAAGTAGGAAATCGTCATAATCTAGAACGTATCGTTATTATGAATGATGATGCGACAATGAACTCTAATGTTCCTAAGAAATACCAAGGAATGACAAGAGAAGAATGTCGTGAAGAAACACTTAAAGATCTTGAAAAAGAAGGACTATTACTTTCAGTTGAACCACTTGTTCATGAAGTAGGTCATAGTGAAAGAACAGGTGTTATGGTAGAACCAATGATTAAAAAACAATGGTTTGTTAAAATGAGACCACTTGCGGATCACGTTCTTGAAGTTCAAAAGAAGAAAGATCTTAAAGTTAACTTTGTTCCAAGTCGTTATGAAAAAACAATGAATCACTGGATGGAAATAACTTATGACTGGTGTATAAGTAGACAACTTTGGTGGGGTCATAGAATCCCTGCATGGTATAAGGGGGATGAAATCTACGTAGGTATGGAAGCTCCTAAAGGTGAAGGTTGGGAACAAGATCCTGATGTACTTGATACGTGGTTTAGTAGTGCTTTATGGCCATTTGCAACCTTAGGTTGGCCAAAGAATACGAAGTTACTTCGTAGATATTATCCAAATAGTGTACTTGCAACAGGTTATGATATTATTCCATTCTGGGTAAATAGAATGACTTTCCAAGGAGAAAAATTATTAGGTGAACGTCCATTTGAAGATTGTTTAATTCATGGTTTAATTCGTGATAAAGAAGGACGTAAATTTAGTAAGAGTTTAGGTAATGGTATTGATCCATTCGATATGGTTAATTTATATGGAGCCGATGCTCTACGTTATTATCTTGCAACGGATGTAGCTCCTGGTACTGATATGCGTTTCGATGAAGAAAAGATTAAATCAACATGGAATTATATTAATAAGATATGGAATGCATCAAGATTTGTATTATCAAATATTAGTGATTTATCTGAGATTGATTTATCTAATTTAAAAAATGAAGATAAATGGATTTTAACTAAATTTAATAAATGTGTTCATGAAACAAAGAAATTTATGGATAAATATGAATTTAATAATGCAGGTGCTACTATCTATGATTTTGTATGGAGTAGTTTCTGTGATAATTATATTGAAATGGCTAAATATTCTATTGATACTGAAAGTACAAAATCAACACTATGTTATGTATTAACAGGAATCTTATCAATGTTACAACCATTTATGCCATATGTAACTGATGAAATCTATTCTAAGTTACCAGTAAAAGAATATGAAGATTTAATGATTGCAAATTATCCAAAATATAATAAAAAACAAATCTTTGAAGATGCTGAAAAAGCCGTTGATGACCAAATTGAATTTATTAAAAACTTTAGAAATGTTAAAGCAGAGAATAATATTACTAAAGAAGCTAAAATTATGTTTGATACTGATGATGATAATGATTTAATCGTTAAAATGTTAAAGATTGAAGGTAATATTGTTAAAGAACCTCTTGGTATAAAAGCATACAAGGTATTCTCTAATCGTGTTAAAGCCCAAATTTTCTTTGAAAAAGTAGAAACAGAACTTGAAAAGAAAGCTAAAGAAACCCAAATTAATTTATTAAAAGCTTCTATTGCAAGACGTGAAAAATTACTTTCAAATGAAAATTATGTTAATAAAGCTCCAGCTAATATAGTTGAACTTGATAGACAAAAATTAGAAGAAGAGAAGAAGAAGTTAGAAGAATTATTAAAATAAGAGGAACTTATGGTTAAGTTAAACATTTTATTACAAGAAGATAATATTAATAGTTTTACTAATGTTACCAAAAGAGTTAATGATTATAAGAAAAACCACCCTAAGGGCAATATTTTGTCCTTAGGAGTTGGTGATGTATCAAAACCAATTATTAAACCTGTAACTTTAAAGATGAAAGAAGCAGTTGATGAATTATCTGATATAAAAACTTTTCATGGATATGGTGCAAGTTATGGTTATGATTTCTTAAAAAATGTTATTTTAGAAAATGAATATAAAGACTTTCATTTTAGTAATGATGAAATTTATATATCAAATGGAACAAAGACAGATACGACAAGTATTTTAGAATTATTTGATATAAATTCCAAAATATGTGTTAGTAATCCTATTTATCCAATTTATAAAGATGGTGCTAAAGCATTAAATCGAAAGATAACTTTTCTTGATGGCTTAGAAGAAAATAATTTTATACCGGATATTCCCAAGGAACACTTTGATATAATTTATATTTGTTCACCAAATAATCCAACAGGAACTTGTTATACTTATGATGATTTAACAAAATGGGTTAATTATGCAATAGAGAATAATGCGGTTATTTTATATGATAATGTATATAACTCTTTTATTGAATCAAGTGATGTTCCTAAAAGTATTTATGAGATACCGGGTTCTAAAAATGTTGCTATTGAATTTCGTAGTTTTAGTAAATGTGCTAGTTTTACTGGTGTTAGATGCTCTTATTACATTATTCCTAATGAAATATGTGATAATATCAATGAAATATGGAAAATAAGAACTATTAATCGTTTTAATGGTGCTGATTATATTGCTCAACTTGGAGCCAGTGAAGTATATACTAAAAAATCTCAAGAAATAATTAAAAATAATATTCTATATTATAAAGAAAATAGTAAAATATTAAGAGAGTTCTTTAGTTCTTATGGTTTTACTATTTATGGTGGTGTTGATGCTCCATTTTTATGGGTTAAAATAAAGAATGGCATGACATCATGGGATTATTTTGATTATTTTTTAAATGAATTTGAAGTCATTATTATTCCAGGTATTATTTTTGGATCTAATGGTGATAATTACTTCCGTGTTTCTGCTTTAGCAAGTAGAGATACAATTATGAAAGTAATTGAAAGGATAAAAGAAAGTGGCAAAGAAATTAAATAACATTTTTATTATTGGTAGCATCATCTTAGCAATAATCTTTGGTTTATATCTACCTAAAGTAGTTGATAATATTGCGTTTATGGGAACTATTTATATTAACTTATTAAAGTTTATGATTATTCCAATAATTTTTACAAGTATTATGATATCAATATATCAATCACTTGGTAAAAGAAATAAATTTATCTTAAAAACAGTATTACTTTTTATTGTTATGTTTATTGTTACCTTTTTGATAACATCACACATTGTAACTTTATTAGCTCCAGGTAAAGGATTTACTTATAAAATTATTGAATGGACGGGAGAGACAACAAAACTTAATTTTCAAGATATTATCGTTAATTTATTCCCATCTTCAATTGGTGCTTTACTTGTAAATAATTCTTTATTTGCAACCATTATTTTTGCCATTTTCTTTGGTATTGCAACAAAAAAAGTAAATGATGGTAAAAAGATAATTGATTTAATGGAAATTATTAGAAATACATTATATAAGATTCTAGAATATATTATGTATTTAACACCACTTGCAATAATTAGTTTATTAGGTGGTGCTATAAGTAAGTATGGAAATATTATTTTTGATATTGGTTTTAAATATATAGGAATGGCTTATTTATGTTCAATTGTAACCATCATTATTGTAATGATTTTACCAGCTTGGTTAATAGGTAAAGTAAGTCCTATAAAATATATTAAAAACAATTTAAAAGTATGGTTAATGACAATTACAACTTGTTCAAGTGTTGCAACGCTTCCAACAACTATTAAAACTTGTGAAGAAAAATTCAATATTTCCAAAGATGTTACATCATTAACAGTACCTCTTGGAACAACGATACATATGTGTGGTGGAGCTGTATCTTTTGCGCTTTTATCAATTTTCTGTATGCAACTATTTAATGTAGATATTACTTTTTCTAAATATTTATTAATGATTTTTATGGCCTTAATAATTAATATGTCAGCACCTGGTATTCCAAGTGGAGGAATTGTAATTGGGGCTACATATTTAGAATTATTAGGTTTACCATTAACATTTATTGGATTTTATAGTAGTATTTATAAATTGCTTGATATGGCTTATACAACTCTTAACGTAACAGGTGATGTAACCGCTAATATCATAATGAATAAAGTATATAATAAAAAATTAAAGTCTTAACTTTAATTTTTTTTGTGTTACAATAATTTTGGAGAAAATATGAAAGATAAATATAATATTGTAATTGGTATTCTAGCTTTCTTGATAATTAGTATTGGAATTTATTTTGTAATTCCTATAAATAAAAAGGTACCAACAATTTCTTATAATCAAACGACAATTACGATGAGAGTTGGTGATACGAAAAAAATTGAACCAACTGTTACTAATTTAGATAATTATTCTTTAGAGTGGTTAAGTAGTAATAATAATGTTGTTATTGTTAATGATGGAATGATTAGAGCAATATCAAAAGGAGTTGCTACAATTACTATAAAGATAAAAGATTATGATGTATCTTTATCAATTAATATTATTGTTAATGATATTGAAATTGAAAGTATTAAATTAAATACCAATACTTTAGAGTTAGTAGAAGGTGACACATATAGATTAGAGTATACGATCATTCCTATTAACGCTACTAATAAGACAATTAATTGGAATATCAGTAATAAAGAAATTATTAATTTTAATGATGGTGAAGTTAAAGCTCTTAAACCAGGTAAAACAATGGTAACGATAATGACATATAATGGTTTTAGTGATACATGTGATATTACTATTAAAGAAAAAATAATAGAAGTATCAGAAATAAAAGTTGAAGAGGAAATTTATAATGTTTACATTGGTGAATCAATTACTATTAATCCTATTGTATTGCCAGAAAATGCTACTAATAAAGAGATAACTTATAGTAGTAATGATAATAGTATTGTTAATATCGATGGTAAAAAAATTAAAGGATTAAAGGAAGGTACCGCAATTGTTACCTTAAAAAGTAAT
Organism: uncultured Clostridia bacterium; assembly: GCA_946409545.1. Lineage (GTDB taxonomy): Bacteria > Bacillota_I > Bacilli_A > RF39 > UBA660 > RUG12783. The sequence goes on from CAMJWT010000011.1 coordinate 26,052, forward strand.
AACAATATTAAAAAAGAAATAAAGATTGTTGTAAAAAAGAAACCAGTAACGATTAAAGTAGCTTCGATAAATATTGGAGCATATCATTGTGGTACTAGTTCAACAAAATGTTCTTCAACACCAGAAAAATTCGCTAATCTTTTTAAAGAATATAAATTAAACATTGTTGGTATGCAAGAATCAGAACCAGAGAGTAAAACCAAACAAATACCTAAATTATCGGGATTATCCTATTATTATTATGAACAACCGGCATCGTCTAATACAATTATTTCAAATTATAAATTTATTAGTAAACAAAAATATCAATTGCCATCATGTGGCGAGAAGAGGATTCTTCAAAAGGTTGTTTTGAATATTAATGGAATAAATATTTCATTCTATAATAGTCATTTTTCTTATCAATCAAAATGTCGTGATATACATTTTAAGGCAGCCGCTGACATCTTAAAGAAAGATAAGAACCCTACGATTATGTTAGGAGATTTAAATATAACTCCTAGATCATATTTTGAAAAATACTTTGAACCAATAGGTTTTGAAATCGCTGCATATGATTCTTCAACTAATAATCTTCATAAAAATCCAACATATTGTAATTCAATTTATGTAAAAGGAAATAATCATATAACAATTAAGGATGGAAAACATATTAATACTTTTGGAGTATATACAGATCACAATATGACTATGGCAACTTTGGAAATATCTTGACATCTTATTAATTAATAAATAAAATATAATTGTAAAAGTTATCAAGAGTGAGTGAGAGATTTGGCTCTATGACCTCACACCAACCTATTAAGTTAGGTGGTAATACCAACAAAGTAAGTACTTTGGATGATAAGATGATTATTTATAATTATTGGCCATGTACTTAGTACATGGCTTTTTTCTTGAACTTTTACAGAAAGAAGGTTTTATGAAAAGAATTGTAACAAGTGAAAGTGTTACGGAAGGACATCCTGATAAAGTTTGTGATTTATTATCAGATAGTATTTTAGATGCATATTTAACGATTGATCCAAAATCACGTGTCGCCGTTGAATGTATGTTTGGCAAAAATTATTTATTAATCACAGGAGAGGTAACAAGTAAAGGAGAAGTTGATATCAAAAAAATAGTATATGATACTATTAAAGAAATTGGTTATACTAAAGAAACTCTTGATATTGATAAATATAATATTATTATTGATATCTCTAAACAATCTCCAGATATTTCAATGGGAGTAGATAATTTAGGAGCAGGAGATCAAGGAATGATGTATGGATATGCAACTTGTGAAACAGATGAATTATTACCACTTTCTTTAGTACTTGCCCATAAATTAACTAAAAGATTAACTGAATGCAGAAAAAAGAAAATATTAGATTTTCTACGTCCCGATGGTAAAAGTCAAGTATCAGTTGAATACTTAGATAATAAAATAAGAATTGATTCAGTGATTGTATCAAGTCAACATGATGATATTGATATTAATATTGTTCGAGAAGGTATAAAGAAAGAAGTAATTGATTATGTTATACCGAGTAATTTAGTTGATGATAATACTAAATATTTTATTAATCCAACTGGAAGATTTGTAATTGGTGGTCCAACTGGTGATAGTGGCTTAACAGGAAGAAAAATAATTGTTGATACCTATGGTGGTGTTGCTCATCATGGAGGAGGAGCTTTCTCTGGAAAAGATCCAACTAAAGTTGATCGAAGTGCAAGTTATATGTGTCGTTTTATTGCCAAAAATATTGTAGCTAACAAGTTAGCAGATAAATGTGAAGTAAGTCTATCATACGCTATTGGTGTAGCCGATCCAACAAGTATTAATATTGATACTTTTAATACAAGTAAATATTCTAATGAAGAATTAATTGAAATAATTAAAAAGAACTTTGATTTAACTCCACAAGGTATTATTAAAACATTAGATCTATTAAAACCAATATATAAAGAAACGACTAATTATGGACATTTTGGTAAAGAAAATCTTCCTTGGGAACAAATTATTAAATTAAATAAATAATTATGTTATAATGAGAAAGTAGGAGGCTAAGATGATTGCAAGTAAAGTGGCAGACTTAGGTGGAAAAATAATAATAGGCTCCTTCTTTTTCTTTTTTGTCTTTTTTATCATAAGAGATATAGTATTACATAAACAAGGTAAAAATGGTGAAGAAATAGAAAGAGATAAATTTAAATTGATTCTTGCTATTATCTATGCCATTATTTTTATAGGAACAGCAGTTTATATGATTATAGGTACTTCTAAAGAAAATATGAGTAAGCAACAAGATAAATATGATGAAAGTATATATAAATATGATAGTCCTATCAAAGAACATGTTGAAGGAATTGGTATGCGAAACACTTATAAATCAAAAGAATTTAAAAGTGGTATATATAGTAAAGATTCTATGCAATTATCATACTTTGAAGATACTAATTCTTTTGTATATATCTTATCTGATTCTCCTAATATGAATGAAGTAAACTTTAGTGATCATGATTATATAATTAGTTATTTCTTTGATATTTCAAAAGGATTATCAGAACAAATATATAAATATATATCTTTGTGTATTGAAAATGAATTACCTCCAAGCATTATAATTTATAAAAATAATACATCATTAAAAATTTCCTATGATTACTATCATGATGCAGGTAGTAAAAAAGTTGAATATGTCTTTACTAAATATATTAATCGAGAATTAGATATTGGAGATTCTATTATGATATATCATTTTAATTTGGATATTGAAGATGATGCTAAAAATCTAATTAATTTAGTATTTGGTAATGTATCTTTTACTAAAAAAGAATTTAAAGATTATAATTCCTATATTATAAAATAGTTTAAAGGAGATTTTATGACATTATTTATTATTTTTGTAACAATATTTATTATTGTACTAGGAATATTAATATATAATATATTTAATCATTCTTTATATCATGATAATGCAATACCTATTTTTTTATTCCTTGTTATATCTGGAGGTATTGCTATTGGTTCATATATTGATCACAAAGTTGGATCTTATCCTTATTTGATTAATGATTATGGTATGAAATTTGATGATTATAAAAAAGGTGGTTATGTTTATACCAAAGATACTATAATTGTTAAAATGAGTACTAGCAATTTTAATAGAACAGCATATGGTCAGGAAAAGTTAAATAATAATCTTGATACGAAACTTCATTATCATTTGTTGATGAGAGATTATAAATTTGATAAAAAAACCCTTAATCTTATTTTCGAATATTTAACAGAAGATCCTGATGTATCAAAAGAGATATATTTTCAAGGTGATCATCGTCATATAACAATTAAATATAGTAGTGAAAAAGAATTATTATATTATGAAGTAACTGTTGAATATAGAGATTATACTTCTGGTGAAGAAACAAAGAAGAATCCTAATTATGATAAATACGAAGATTATCATATTGTTTTTAAAGACTATAATGAAGATGATATGATTATTTATGAAAAGATTGTTACAGGTATTTTAGGAGATAATTATCGAAAAAAAGGATTAGATTATTCTTCTCAAAAACATGGTTATCAAAATATCATGTTTTATAAAGATAACAAAAGATAACAAAAGGAGTTTATATGATAGGTTTTATTATGGGTGATTTAATACCTTTAATATTTAGTATTATTTTTGTTTTTATTATTCTATCGTTTAGAAATAATACTAAAAAATCATTTATTAATAATAAAATTGATGAGAGTATGTTTAAAAAATTACGAATTGTTTATACCGTCGTTTTAGTTGTATGCATCTTTGGTGTAATTCAAAATGTTATTTCATTAAAAGAAAGAATTGATTTACTTTATTATCCATGTCATGAAGGTGAATATTCTATTTTATCAAAAGAATATGGTATGAAATGTGAAATAATAGATGGTTATAATGTAAGTTTTACAAAGAATAAATGCAAGTTTGATAAAAAGCCTGGTTATAGCTATTTATATGATGAATTACCTTTTGATAATAAATGTGAAGAAAACATTTTTAATGTAGTTTTTAAAGATATTATTGTATATAAAAATGGTCTAATTGAAATGATTCAAGATAATCTAGTTACAACAGCAAAAGAATTAGAAGAGACAACAAGTATGATAATTACGAATAATGGTATGCGTTTAGTTATTAAATATAATCCTAAAGATAAAAAAATAACTTATTCTTTGACTTCAAATAAAAATACAAATAAGGAATTATCGATTAAGCATATTGATGAGAACTACTTTGAATTTGATAAGAAGTTAATTAAATTACTATTTGATCGAAGCATTGAAGATTTTATTTCCATAAATGAAAATAATATGATAATATATACTTTAATTGATTAGGTGATGTTATATGAATGATTATCAAGAAATTGAAAGAAGTATTATCAAGAAATATCGTAAAGATATTTGGAGTAAATTTGTAAGAGCAATTATTGATTATGAACTTATTAAAGAAAATGATAAAGTAATGGTATGTATTAGTGGTGGTAAAGATAGTTTCTTACTTGCTAAATGCATACAAGAATTAGTTCGTCATGGTAAAGTTAAATTTGAAGCATGCTATGTATGTATGAATCCTGGATATAATGATAAGAATAGGGAATTAATTATAAGTAATGCCAAAAGACTAAATATTCCTCTTGAAATGTTTGAAAGTAATATCTTTGATGTTGCTAATAATGTAAGTAGTGGTTCTCCATGCTATCTTTGTGCTAGAATGAGAAGAGGATGTTTATATAATAAAGCTAAAGAACTTGGATGTAATAAAATAGCTTTAGGCCATCATTTTGATGATGTTATTGAAACAACCCTTTTATCAATGTTTTATGGTTCGGAAGTTAAAACAATGATGCCTAAATTACATAGTGATAATTTTCCAGGTCTTGAACTAATAAGACCAATGTATTTAATTAAGGAAGAAGCTATTATTAATTGGAAGAATTATAATAACTTAACATTTTTAAATTGTGCTTGTAAATTTACGGAAGAATCTAGTAAAAAAGAAGACAACAGTAAAAGATTAGAAATGAAAAAACTAATTAATGAACTTCGTAAACAAGATAAGAATATTGATTATAATATTTTTAAAGCAATGGATAATGTTAACCTTGAATGTGTTTTAGGGACTAAAAGAAATGGTAAATATCATAGTTTTCTTGAAAATTATGAAGAGAAATAGTTTATTATTTCTTTTTTTTTGATATACTAATAATAGAGGTGAATTATGGAAGAAAAAAAAGAGGTTAAGGTTGAAGGAAGAAGCAAAAAATCTAAAGTAATTACAGTTTTTCTAGGAATTGCATTATTTGGTGTGTTTTCATTATTATTACTTGCAATTTTAGATGATGGATCTTTTCTTAGAACAAAATGTGATGTACCATCTGGAGTAAAAGAATGTAATTGTGAAAAAGAAGATAATGAACCAGTTGAATGTAATTGTCCAAATAATGGCACTTGTACAGCCCAAGTATTAATACCTGATCATATAGTTAATACAAGAATTGGAACAATTCATATTGTTAACAATGGCGAAGTATATTTAGAGCCAACAGGTGAGCTAGATCCAGCAATGTGTTTTACAGCTGATTGTGAAACTTATAACATTAAAAGTGCTTTAGAAAAAGCTTTTGGTAAAGCAACAAAGATTAACTTAAAAAGTGATGAAAACTATGTTGAAGGAAAAAAAGAATTTGATGGTTACAAATTACCATTATCAAATATTAAATCCGTTGATGAATTCTTCTTTGGAAATGGTAGTGATGATGATTATATTATTTTCTTATCAACATCAGGAAAGATTAATGAATTATTTATAAGTAGTACTGGAAAAGGTGTTATTCTTACACAAAATGTAAAAGGATATGATAATATCGTATCAATGGAAGCAAGTGGTAGTGAAAGTGGTTGGACTGCTATCGCTTATGACAATTGTAATGTAGGACATAGTTATTCTGGAGCAAATAAATAATTAAAAGACTAGAAATAGTCTTTTTTTTCAACCATAAGTTTAGTTATTCAACTTATAATTTATTTAATTTGAATATTATTTATTATATATTTAACTTGAGGTGATAAAAATATTGTAAAATGAATTGAAGAAAAAATTAAAAAATGATAAATTCATATTATAAAGTAAAGGAGAGTATATGAAAAAATTATTAATTAGTTTATTAGTTGTTACAACATTATTTTTAGTAGGTTGTAAAAAAGAAGAAAATAAAGAAGGATTAGCATTCAAAGAAAGTTATGAAAAGTTAAATGGAAAGACCAATAAAAGTGGTAAAGAACATCGTACAGTACATATTAATGAAGATAATCCATTTGTAATTACAACACCAGAAGAAATTGTTAAAATGATTGAAAACAAGGAAACATTCTACTTATATGTAGGTGATCCATTATGTCCATGGTGCCGTAGTGCAATTGAAAAAGCAACTGAAATCGCTACAAAGAAAAATGTAAAAAAAGTTTATTCTATTGAAATATGGGATGATGAAGGTAATGAAATCTTACGTGATAAATATGAAATGGTTGATGGTAAGTTAAAGAAGACAATTGAAGGAACAGAAAGTTATAAGAAATTACTTGAATCATTTAAAGAACTATTACGTGATTATAGTATTAAAGATGGTGAAAAAGATGTAGATACAGGCGAAAAACGTATTTATGCCCCTAATTATTTCTATATTGAAAATGGTGTTGCTAAAAAGATGATTGCAGGTTATTCTGAACTTCAAAAAGATGCAAGAGAAGAATTAACAAAAGAAATGCTTGAAGATGAAGAAAAACAATTTTCTGAATTCTTTGATTTAATGAAATAGAAGATAACAATCTTCTATTTTTTACTTGTTAAATAATATAATTTATGGTATTATTATCAAGTAATGGCCTGTTGGTGAAGTGGTTTAACACATAGCCCTCTCAAGGCTACATTCAAGGGTCCGAACCCCTTACAGGTCACCATTAGAAATTAACTAGATTTTATCTAGTTTTTTTATTGATTTAAATTAGTTTTTATACTATTATATTTAATTATGAAAAACGAAGAAAAAAGAGTTAAAAAATTTGAAAAAAAATATTTAAAAATTAATAAATTATTAAATAAATTAGAAAAAGATTTAGATAATTATTTATTTGTTCAAAAAGATATTAAAGAGTTATCAGATTATTATAATAATGAATGGGTTAATGATTATGATAATTGTACTATAGAAGCTAATATCTTATCACAAGACGCTTTATGGGATATGTTTGAACTAAATGTTAATGTACGAAAACAAATGAAGGAAATAATTAATAATGACTATCGAAGAAAGAACTAAAGATATTTTAAAATTTCATAAATTAGATTCTATTGATTTATTAGAAATGGAAAAATTAGTTAATGAATATGTATCATTATTTAATGAAAATAAAGTATTACAAGAAGTGTTCTTAGATCCGCTTGTTAGTCATATGTATTTAGAAAACAATATTACTAAAGAACACTTTTTTTGTTATTTAAGAAGTATTATTAATTATGGTAATCGTTTTAATCTATCTGATGAAGAATTTTTAAATGATTTTAAAATGGCTAATGAATTATTAATATGTTGTATGAAAAAATATGATTACTTCTCAGGTTTTAAAACTTATTATTTATCTGATAGTAATTTATATAATGATATTTATAGTCTTATGAAGAAAGTTGGAATTAATGATGATATTCCAAGACGATGTAAAGAATTTATATTGATATCAATATACAAAAATATTAATTATTTAGGTTATCGACAAGATGATTATGATATCGTTTTTGATCGAATGAGAGATTTATATAAAGACTTATTAAATGATTCTTTTATTATTGAACATTTAATTCAAAATAATATGTTAGATAATGATAATATATATGATTTAAATATTAATGATTTATTTACATTTATTAATAGTTATATTGAATATAAAATAAAAACAGGAAAAAGAAATATTATTACGAGGTAGTTTATGACACACAAAATGCATTTATTAAATGAAGTATTTGATAGTGCTCTTAAAGGCATTAAGAACGTTGAAATAAGATTATTAGATAAAAAACGTAGTAAAATAAAAGTAGGGGATAAGATTATCTTTATCAATAATTTTGATGAAAATAAAACGTTTAACGCTCTAGTAAAAAAAATAAAAGTATTTGATGACATTAATGATATTATGAATTATTATCCATTAAAAAGATTATATAAAGAAGATTCTTCTTATGAAGAATTAGTTGATACTTATAATAGTATTTATACATTAGAAGAGCAGGATAGTAGTAAAGTACTAGCAATTGAATTTGAATTAATATAAAAAGATGATATTTCTATCATCTTATTTTTTTTATAACATTACTTAACTTATCATTAATAACAACATCAGCAATATTATCATATGGTGTTACATCACGATTTATGATAACTAAGTTCTTTCCTTTAAAATAATTAACAAGGAAACTAGCAGGATTAACTGTAAGGGATGTCCCCATAACAATTAAAGTATCACAATTACATACAGCGTAAATTGCATCATCGAAAGAGTCGGGAAGTGATTCACCATATAAGGTCACCATTGGCTTAATTAAACCTCCACATTTGCAATGTGGAATATCTTTTGAATTAAATATTTCTTGTGGACCATATTCTTTATTACATTTAATACAATAGTTTTTATAAATTGTTCCATGTATTTCATAAACATTCTTTATACCAGCTTTTCGATCAAGTCCATCAATGTTTTGGGTTATTAAAGCTTTAAGTTTACCTTTATCTTCTAACTCTTTAATAAACTCATGAACAATATTTGGTTTAGCATCCAAAAAGTTCATGTTCTTTCGATAATAATTAAAGAATTCTTTGGTATCATTATAGAAACAATCACTAGATAAATAATATTCAGGAGGGTGTTTTAATTTTTCTTTATATAGTCCATCACTTGATCTAAAATCTTTAAGACCACTTTCCGTACCAACACCTGCTCCTGTGAACACTACAATGTTATTGCTTTCATCAATTATCTTTTTTAATTTATCAATCATCTTATCACCAAGATAATTATATAACATTTGTTTGTAATTATGTAGTTAATATGATAATATACTAACTTTGGAGGGATATATGGAGTATTTTTCAAATGATTATTGTAATATTTGTAATTTAATTATAAATAGAATTCCGCTTAATGATACTCCATATAGTGATCTTTGTGGTAAAGAAGAATTATTATATGTTTTTATTAATAGATTTAGAAGTTCTTTATTTAATACAAAATCTCTTAAAGAAAGTTGTAATTATGTGGAAGCTGTTATTAAATTAGTTAAAAATGATAGTCTTACTATAGATGATTTAGATGAAGAAGTAATTAAATTCTTTCTATCTGCCATTTATCCATTAGATGAAAGATTATATTTATTATATGCAGCTATTCTTCCAAAAGAATTATCTAAAAAAGAATTTGTAAACTTTTTATTATCTTTTTCAAGATTAATAGAAGAATGGAAACTATTTAATATTTATGTTTTTGATAGTAATTTAGATCCAACATATAAGCCATTTAAATCACATTATCCAAAATATGATGAGTTAATGAATAAATTAAGTGAACTTACTAATAAATATGGTGATAAGATATTTAATAATGATTTAACGACAATTATTATTGCATATGCATATTTAAATCAGGATTATAGTATATTAGATCGTTATTTTAGTAATCCTAATCGTTATATAGAAAGAATTTTATTAAATGGATATATTTCTAAATATTCCCAACATAAGGAAATGTTTTTTGATTATAAAGTAAAATTCTTATTTAAAAATCTTAATGTGATTTTTGATGATAGTAAGATATTAGTTAAATAATTGATATTATAAAAAAGAAGTCATTGACTTCTTTTTTTATTTTAATCTTCAATAAGAATATACATATTAGATAATGTACCTTTAAAGAATCGATCTGGATTATGTTGGTCATTATAATTTGATCCAAATGTAACATTATCAGGGAAGTATTGATTAAGTGTCCAACTAGTTTGATTATATAATGCTAAATCTCCACTATCAGTATTGCCATATTTATATCTAACGGTAATATCATCACCTTGTCTTTTAAAGATGATATCAATTGGTACATTATTTGGTGAAAGAGAAGCTTTTTGTGCTGATGTTTGACCATTAACTCCATTCCATTTATACATAATTCTTATAGAATTAGCGCTACCATCTGGTAATCTAACGACAAATCCAGGCCATAAAGGATTAGATTCATCTTTACAGTTTAATATAGTAGGTTGTTCTTGACCTAAAATAGCATTATCAGGATCAACATAATTAATTGTAAATCCTATTTCAAAATCTTTATTCATCGTATTTTGAGCAAAGATATTAACACCAGTATCGATATAGTCATCAATACCATCAAAGGTATAAGTACCTTCATAACTATAAGCTTTTCGATAATATTGAGCATATAGATTAATAGTTGCATTAGGAGTAGTTGTAAGATCACTTGTTATTTCTTGCATATCTTCATATGTTGTTCCAGATCCATCTATTGCAGTATTCCAATTTCTAAAGACATATCCATCTCTTGTAAAGGCATATTGATTTAATGATTGTGTAGTGTTATCGCCAATAATGAATCTTTGATTAGGCATTGTACCAGTACCACCATTAGCATCGAAATGAATGTAATAATATTCAGCAGGTTCCCAAATAGCATATAAGTTAACTACTTCATTGCTATGTCCAATAGAGTTAACGACTTGTTTGTTTGTATACGTTGTACCTGTTCCATCAGCTCTAGTATTCCATGATTTGAATTTATAACCATCTCTTGTAAATGTACAAGGTGATAGAGCAACGGGAGCACCTATTTCAATTTCTTGATCTAACATTGTACCAGTACCACCATTACTATTAAAATGGATTGTATATTTACTTGGATCCAATATTTCAACTTTCATATCAGATAATGTTCCTTTGAAATAACGCCATCCATTACCATCGGAATCATATTGACCTCCAAAGGTTGCATTAACATCAAAATAGTCGGTAAAATTACTGAAATTTTGATAATTAGTATATGTAGCCCCTCCATCTAAACTATAGGAGAAGACACCATCAATTCTTTTTAATATTACTTTATTTCCAGGAGTATAATTTACGCCGGTATTCTTTTTATTTCCACGAACGTTAGCATTGACATTATATCTATTATTAAACCAACGGAATTGTACTCCTTGATAAGGATCATTTTTTTCGTACATATCGGCAAATATGGCAGCTCTATTTTCTTGATTTTCTCCAAGTGTGTCAACTACAAAAGTAACAATAAAGTCTCTTGTAGCATTAGTTTGATTGAATAACATAATCTCCGTATCGATAAAACTATTACCAGTAAAGGTAGTAGGCTCAGCATGTCTAAAATATATTTTATTCCATTTAGCATATAGAGTCATGTCAGATGTTGGAACAAAACTTTCCGTTACTTCATTTTCAAAAGTTGCTTCTTTATACCATCCTTCAAATTCATATGCATATGTACATATTCTTTCATCATATGTTCCGGTTGAATTTTCACAGTCATTATATTCACCGATATTAGGGAATGTTCCTATCGGATGGTTTTCAATTACTTGATTTGTGATATTAGATGAACCATTATTTGGTACATAGGTTATATTGTATCTTTCAATTGTCTTAATGGTAAATATATTAATGGCTGGTTCAGTAATATCAACCAATAATGCTAAAACACCTCTAACAAAAAGTAATGATATAATACTAATAAATGATAGCAAAACTATTAAATTCTTTTTAATATCGCATCACCTCTGTTTCCAACCTATATATACTATATATACATTATATAAGAAAAGAAGAAAAAAATAAAGATTAAGATATATAATTTCTTAGTCTCTTTACTTCATAAATGTCAGTTAAAAAGTATAAATTGTTACTATTAAGGATATTTTTAATAAAACTTTTATCATTAGTTTCTATTAATTTGTCGACAATATTTTTTTGACTAAATTTATTAATTGGTGTATCAAAATCATTGCAATAATTAAGAAAACTTAATAATAATTCAACATCTTTTTTATTAATTAAATAGTCAATTATTTTATCTCTATTATAATCTCTATAGATAGCAATTAAACTTGTCAAACTATATGTATCATCATCGTTAATTAATTTGTCAACTAAAGTATTAAATTCATCAAGATTCAACTCTGTTACTAAAGTATGAAAAGGCCCTTGATTACATTGGTTAATAATAACTTTTTCTTTTTCAGTATAATTCATTTTTATCACCAAGAATATTATATCATGTTTTAGTAAAATAGTTGTAAAGTTAGAAATATAAAAAAGAGTATCAATTATTTTTTATGCTATACTGATTATAGTATAGGAGGAAGTAATGGAGATAAAAAGACAAAATGTTATTGTAACAGGAGCCGCTAGTGGGTTAGGACTTGAACTTACAAAGCAATTGTTAAGAGAAGGAGCTAATGTCGCTGCTGTTGATATTAACGCGAAAAATTTAAAAAAGTTAGAATTAGATTTAAATACTGATAAACTTAAAACTTATGTAGTTGATATGGGTAATGTTGAATCAATAAGAAAGTTTAGAGAAGACTATAAAAAAGATTATAGTGATGTTGATATTATTATCAATAATGCAGGTATTATTCAACCATTTGTTAAAGTAGGGGAATTAGATGACAATATTATTCATAAAACAATGAATGTTAACTTCTTTGGTCCTCTTAACTTAATAAGATTTTTTATGGAAGATTTAACGAAAGATAAAAAAGAACAATATATTGTTAATGTATCAAGTATGGGAGGATTTTTCCCATTTCCAGGTCAAACAATCTATGGTGCTTCTAAAGCAGCTTTAAAGATTTTTACCGAAGGATTATTCGCTGAACTTGAAAATACTAATGTAAGAGTAATGGTTGTCTTACCTGGTGCCATGGCAACTAATATAACAAAGAATTCTAATGTTGAAGTTAGTACTACAGAAGAAAATACTTCTATGAAAATGCTTAGTCCAGTAGTTGGCGCTAGTGAAATTATCAAAGGAATTAAGAAAAATAAATTTAAGATATTCTTAGGAAGTGATGCTAAATTCCTAAAATTCTTATATAAAATTAATTCTATTTGGGCTATAAGATATATTAATAAAAAAATGAGTAGTATGAAATAAAAAAGATTCGATTTTCGAATCTTTTTATTTAATCTTCAACTTTTTTTAGTTCGTGTGTTTTTAAATTAAATGTATAATCAGAGTATACAGCGTTTTCTACTTCTATACCATCTGATATTTCAATAATACATAAGTCGTTATTTTTTTCATCAATGTATACATTTACACCATCCATAATCTCAGGTGGTAGAGGAAGAAGGTTCTCAATATGAATTGTTTCTTCAATAATTTTTTCTTCTTTTAAATTGATAAAACTAAGTTCTTTGTTATTATATACAATTAATAAATCATCATTTGTGAAGAAAATCTTATCATAACCTTTTTTCGTTATTGCTGTGTAATCATCTATTTTATAAAGATTTTCTTTGTTATTTGTTTTTGCTGCATAATAATTATCACTAAGAATAGTTATATCGTCATATTTGGCTTTTAATAATACTTTCCCTGTATCAAGTTCTTGAATACCATATTTTTTATTTTCTTTAAATACTATTATATTTTTTTTATAATTATAATCTACGAGGAAGCATCCTTCGTAACATGAATATTTGAAAGTGCTTTCTTTAGCATTTCTATTAACTTTACCTTCTGCATCTATAAGTTTGATTTCTTTATTTAATAAATGTAGTACTTTAATGTCATCTCCAAGATCAACACTAACAACTTTTTCATGTTTTTGATATTTACCACTTGGAATATCATATATTAGAATATTACCATAGCCTTGTTTTGAATCATCATCTTTAAATCCAAAATATAGGCCTCCAAAATCATCTATTAAATCACAGTTTTTTCCATCACATTGTGCAATAAGAACTTTATTTCCAACAATATATGTCTTTTTGGTGTCGTCTTCATATTCCGTATCGTAATTAAATAGATCAACTTCACAATCACCTTTTGAACAATCAAATTCGTTTATAACTTCATTTTTTTTATAGAAAGTAATATTGCCGTTTTCTTCTAATTTATAACCATATACCTTATTTTCTTTTGGCTTATTCTGATTATTGTCTTCTTGATTATTCTGATTGTTATTTTCTTGATAGTTTTGATTATCAATATTTTCTTGTTTTCTAGTTGCGTTTTCATATATGAAATAGCCTGCAATGCTTATTATAATAACTATAACAGCAACCATTAACCATTTTTTCATTTTATCAACTCCTTTACTTTCTAAATATAACATTTATTATTTTGTTAAGCAATTTATTGTTTGATATAAAAAAACTAACTATTTCTAGTTAGTTAATTACAAATGGTAGCGAGAGAGGGGATCGAACCCCCGACCTATCGGGTATGAACCGATCGCTCTAGCCAGCTGAGCTATCTCGCCATAACGAAGATAATCTTAACATAAAAATATTGTTTTAGCAAGAGAAAATAAATAAAAAATTATATTTATAAATCTATTTAGCAAAAAGTCTTTTAAATTGATATAAAAAATAGTATAATTATTGTTAGTAAGGTAGGTTATATTATGATTTATGCATCTATTGATATTGGTAGTGATAGTACTAAAATGGTTGTTGTAAGATATGATAAAGATGATAAATCTTTTGATGTTATTGCATCTACTAGTGTTCGTACTGTTGGTATCAAAAAAGGAATTATAACTGATAAAGCGATGACTAAAAAATCTATTTTATTAGGAATATCTGAAATTGAAAAACAAATTGGTTTTAAAATAGATAAAGCGATTATTAGTTTACCTTGTTATGATTTAGAAGTTACTATTCATAATGGAATTATATATACTGATGGTATTGTAGAAGGAAAAGATATTACAACATGTTTTAAGAATACGATTAAAGATAATATTTCTGATGATCGTGAAGTTGTTACAGTTTTTCCTATTGATTTTACGGTTGATGATGAAGATAAATATGCAGATCCTAAAGGTGTTAATGGATATAAACTTGAAACAAGAATATTAATTTCAACACTTCCAAAGGAACTTGTATATTCATATCTTGATTTATTTAATGATTGTGAGATTGAAGTTCTTGATATTACAATTGGACCAGTTGCTGATTATTATCAAGCTAAACAAGAAGATTTTAATATTCGTTTAGGCGCGGTTGTTAATATTGGTGACTCTAAAACCGAAGTATCTGTATTTAATAAAGGATTGCTTGTTAAAGCTACAACTTTACCAGTTGGTAGTAAAGCTATTGATCATGATATAAAATATATATATGGATTTGATAGAACAACATCACGTAGTTTAAAAGAAGGTCTTGCTTTTGCTACAAGTAGTTATGCAAGCCCTGATGAAATTGTTGAATATGAGAGTTTATCAGGTGAAAAGAAAACGATAAATCAACTTGAACTTTCACAAATTGTAGAAGCAAGATTAGATGAAATCTTAAAAAATGTCAAAAAGAGTTTAAAAACCTTAACAAATAGAGAAATAAGTTATATAATTGTTACAGGTGGGATTAGTAATATCCCTGGTTTTAATTATCTATTAGAAAACATTTTTGGAGATATTACTTATATGGTAAATATGAATGCCATGGGAGTTCGTAGTAATATATATTCAACTTGTTATGGTAGTGTTAAATATTACTTCGATAAATTAGAATTACGTGGAATTAATGAAACAATGTATGATGAGAAACAAATCGATCGAAATGGTAATGGTTATTCAAATATGATAGATAAAATGCAAAGTTTTATGGACAATAATTAAGGAGAGGATTTTGTATGTTAACAGGATTAGAAATGGATCAATTAGCTAAAATAAAAGTAATAGGTATTGGTGGCGGTGGTGGAAACGCTATTAATCGTATGGTTGAAAGTGGCGTTAAAGGTGTTGAATTCATAGCAGCTAACACAGACTACCAAGTACTTAAAAATTCTAAAGCTGACGTTAAAATTCAAATTGGTAAAGAATTAACAGAAGGTTTAGGAGCAGGAGGAAGACCAGAAATTGGTAAACAATCTGCTGTTGAAAGTAAGAAAGAGATTGAAGATGCTCTTGCTGGCGCAGATATGGTATTCATAACTGCTGGTATGGGTGGAGGAACAGGAACAGGAGCTGCTGCTGTTGTTGCTGAAATCTCTCAAAATATTGGTGCTTTAACAGTTGCTATTGTTACAAAACCATTTTCATTCGAAGGTAAAAGAAGAATGGAAAATGCTGAAGCTGGTATTGATGAATTAAAGAAACATGTTGATACTTTAATTGTTATTCCAAATGATAGATTACGTGAAATAATTGATCGTCAAACTCCACTTTTGGAAGCATTTAAAGAAGTTGATAATGTATTACGTCGTGGTGTTCAATCAATAAGTGATTTGATTGCTGTAGTTGGTCTTGTTAACCTAGATTTTGCTGATGTTAAAGCTGTAATGGAAAAGAGTGGAAATGCTATCATTGGTATCGGTATTGGTATGGGTGAAGATAGAGCTGCAGAAGCTGCTCGTCAAGCTGTAACTAGTCCACTACTTGAAACTGATATTAAAGGTGCAACAGACGCCATCATTAATATTACAGGTGGTGTTAACTTAACATTATTTGAAGCTGAACAAGCTGCAGAAGTTGTTCGTGAAGCAAGTAATAATGATATTAATACAATCTTTGGATCTGTTATTAATGAAAACTTAAATGATGAAGTAATTGTTACTGTTATTGCAACTGGTTTTGATAAGAAGAATAAAGAAATAAAAGAAGGAATTGAATTTAATTCAGCTAAAGATGGTAGTATGAGAAGATCTTCTCGTGAAATTCTTGATGATGATGATAATGATGGGGATTCTGAATTTGATTTCCCTCCATTCTTAAGAAATAGAAATTTTTAAAAGACATAATCTTATGTCTTTTTTATTTTTATGATATATTAATAATAGGAGTAGTTATGTTAAGATTCGTTAAAAACTTTAAATTAGATAGAGCTCCAGGCTATGATGATACAACAATTGAAGATGTCCGTAAACAAAGAGAAATGGAACATCGTTCATATCTTTATAAAAAGAGACGTATAATTCTATTTATTGCTTTTTTTATTGTCATTATTTCAATTATGTATTTTGTTATAAAATGGGAAGTTGGTATACTTAATGAAATGAGGGGTGGAGAGGTAACTAATAATAGTGATGATGTACCCCTAATCAATATTGATCTATCGGCATCTAAAGTAGAAATTAATATTAATGAAGAATTGAAAATAGATGTTATTTATACACCAGAAAATGCAAGTGATAAAAGTATTTCATGGGAAAGTTCTAATCAAGATGTAGCTTCTATTAATGAAGATGGTATGGTAAAAGGATTAAAGGAAGGCGAAACCATTATTACAGCAAGTGGTAGTAATGGTAAAAAAGGTACTATAAGAATAACGGTTAAATAAAAAAGATAAATTGATATCTTTTTTTATTTTATAATGATATAATTTATAATAGGTGATAGTATGAATGATAAGAAAGATTATACATCTTATCTGATAATTATTCTTGTTATTTTAATTCTTGTTGTTGCTGGTATTATATTCTTTCAAAATAATAATAGTGATAACAATGGTAATAATGGGAATAATGGTAATGGCAATGATAATGAACCTAAAACGATTGAACTATCAGGTATATCATTTGATGATGCTAGTAAAACATTAAAAGTTAATGAACAAATACAATTAACTTTAAATTATTATCCAAGTAATGCTACTAATAAAAGTGTAACTTGGACAAGTTCTAACAATAATATTGTAAATGTTTCAAGTAGTGGCTTAATTACTGCTAAAAATAGTGGTGATGCTACAATAACAGTAACGAGTTATAATAACAAAACTGCATTTATTAATATTAAAGTTATTCCTAATACTATTCCCGTTCAATCGATAACAATTACAAATGGTGATAGTAAAGTTGATATTGGTAAAACATTACAATTAAAAGTAACTATTAGTCCAACTGATGCAACTAATAAATCGATTACATGGAAGAGTAGTGATACTTCTATTGCAACCGTCGATAATAATGGTTTAGTAAAAGGTATTAAAGAAGGAAACGTTAATATCACAGCAACAAGTAATAATGATAAAACTAGTACTATTAAATTAACAGTTAATAAAGTAGAAGTTCTTAATTATGCTGATATATTCTTTTTAAATGTTTATAATAAACCTAAAATATTAGAAAGTTTAAAAACTAGTGAAAAATATAAAAATGGCTATGATAATGGAGAATCATTTATTATTAAAACTTATGATCAAAAATATATTTTAATTGATACTGGTCATAAAAATACGGAAGTTACTAATGTTATTTATAATGCCTTAAAAAAACTACAAGGTACGGATAATGTTACGATTGACTATATGATTCTTACTCATTCTCATGGAGATCACACTGGTAACGCTGTATCAATAATTAGTAATAAAAAGATTAAAGTAAATAATGTCATTATAAAAAATGAAAGTAAAGCTCCAGGTGTTTATAAAAATGTAAAAACGGCGATTAAAAATGAAGGTAATTTAGTTAATTTAACTAACGATGGACAAACCATATCTTTAGGTAAATATCTTGATATTATGTTATTTAATACAAGTGATGTCTATAAAGATAAAACTTGTCATTCAGGTTATCGTATTACCTATAATGCAGCTAAGGCTAAAGCTACTAAAATTAATGGATTATATTATTATTTTGATGGTAGTGATTATCCTAATACAAAACTTAAAAGCACTAAAGAAATAAAACTAAAACATGAAAGTATTGTTAAAGGCCTAGATAATTATTTTTATGCATCTTTAAGTACTAGCAAGTCTTCTGATTGTAATCCTAATAGTAATAGTTTAGCGATTATTATTAAAGTTAAAACAAATAGTGGTAATCGATATATGTATCTTCCAGGTGACTTGGATAATGGTGGTTATGATATTTTTGCTATGAATGGTTATTATGGTAATTCAGCTACAAGAATTTATAATAGTAGAGATAATGTTAAATATTCTACTAAAACTAATTCCTTTACTGGTGTTGTTAGTGGTTATAATAAAATACCTAGTGAGACGAATGCTGCTAATAGTATTAAGAAAACCTTAGGTAACGATATTAAAAATATTACAATTTATCAAGCAACTCATCATGGTATTAATAATGCTCCTGATGCTATTAATATTCTTGGTATTAATAATAGTAAAGTAAATGCTATTATTCCTGTAAAAGGTAATAGTGCTAATAGTACATCATTTATGCAAGTAAGAACTTATTATTACACTTTATCTAAAACTAAGAGATTTTATCCTGGTGGTAAAACCAAAGGCGGAGTTCATTGTAAAATAAATAATTTAGGTACAACAACTTGTGCTAATTATTAATATTTACAAGGAAATATTATTATGGTAAATTAACTGGTGGTGATTTTTATGAATTATCAATTAGTCCTTGAAGAAGAATTAAAACATATTAAGCCAGGTAGTAAATTATTATTACATGCTTGTTGTGCTCCTTGTTCAAGTTATTGTATTGAATATTTATCCAATTATTTTGAAATTACAATATATTATTATAATCCGAATATTGATACAGATACTGAATATGAAAAAAGAGTTAATGAATTAAAAAGATTTATTAAGGAATTTAAAACAAAATATCCAGTTCATTTAGTTGATACCGGTCATTTACAAGAAGAGTATATGAAAGAGATTGTTGGTCTTGAAAATGAACCAGAACGTGGAGCTAGATGCCTTAAATGCTATGAATTAAGATTAAGAAAAAGTTTTAATTATGCTAAAGAAAATAATTTTGATTATATAACAACAACTCTTACTTTATCACCATTAAAGAATAGTAAAGTTATTAATGAAATAGGTAAGAAGTTAGAAGATGAATATAATTTTAAATATTTATATTCTGATTTTAAGAAAAAAGAGGGTTATAAAAGAAGTATAATTTTATCAAAAGAATATAATTTATATCGCCAAGATTACTGTGGATGTAAATTTAGTAAAAAGAATAAGATATCTGATTAATTTATTAGTTAGATATCTCTTTTTTATGGTATAATTATAAAGAAGTGTAGAAAGAAAAGTGATAATAGTGAAAAGAAGAATAATCATTGTTTTAATACTAATGTTATTATCTATAATTGGGGGCTCTTGTTATGCTGTCTTTTTTCATAAAGAATTGAATATTAAATCTTATGAGAAAGAAGTTAGAGTATTAGTAAATACAGAATATAAAGATAAAGAGATTGATATTTGTTATGGATCAATTGTTAATTGTAAAAAGCTCGAATATAAAACAATAGGTAACGTTGATACAAAAGTTCTTGGTGACTATGTTTTAACTTATGTATATACCGCCGGTAATAAAGAAAGTTTTATTAAAAGAACAGTTCATGTATATGATGATATAAAACCAGAAATAGTAAATGATAGTGATATCATTATTTGTAACGATGATCGTGTTGTATCAAAGAATTATCATGCAAATGATAATTATGATGGTGATTTAACTGAAAAAATTGAATTTAATAAAGAAGAAGATAAATATTATTTAACAGTTTCTGATTCTAGTAACAATATCGAAAAAGTTGAAGTAACACCAAAGAAATATGAAGGAGAGCCAACACTTACTTTAAACGGTGGATCTGTTACTATTATTAAAGGTAATAAATATAATGAAAGTGGTTATTCTGCAAGTGATAAATGTGATGGTGACTTAAAAGATAAAGTAAGTGTATCAGGTAGTGTTGATACAAGTAAAACAGGTACTTATACTTTAACTTATAAAGTAACTAATTCTATTGGTAAATCAGTAACGAAAACAAGAACAGTTAAAGTAATTAATAAGAGTACTTATAGTTATAATGTTCCTGCTAGTGGTAAAAAGATTATTTATTTAACTTTTGATGATGGACCAGGAGCTTATACTAGTAAATTATTAAATATCTTAGATAAATATAATGTTAAAGCAACATTCTTTGTAACTAATCAATTTGGAAGTAGTACTTATCAAAAATTAATTGCAAGAGAAGCCAAAAGTGGTCATAGTGTATGTATTCACTCATATACACATCAATTTAGTATATATAAATCTGTTGATACATACTTTAATGATTTAAATAAAATGAACAATTTAATTGAAAAACAAACAGGAAAGAAGAGTAAATGTGTAAGATTCCCTGGTGGATCTAGTAATACTGTAAGTAGAAAATACAAAAAGGGAATTATGACAACATTAGCAAATGAACTTGGTTCCCGTGGATATCGTTATTATGATTGGAATTTAGATAGTGGTGATACGAATGTTGCTAAGTCAGCAAGTGCAGTAGCAAGTCGTGTTAAAAAGAATTTAAAAGGTGGAACATATAATATCTTAATGCATGATATTAAGAGTTATACGGTTAATGCAATAGAAGAGATAATTAAATATGGTCTTGCTAATGGCTATACGTTCTTACCAATAACTGATGGTTCACCAACATTTCATCAAAAAATAAATAATTAGGAGGTAGTATGAATCGAAAAAAAGAACTAGTAAAAAATACAATAATCATATCAATCGGTAAATTTAGTACAAAACTAGTAAGTTTTCTCTTATTACCTTTATATACTTCAATCTTATCAACAGCAGAATTTGGTGAATATGACTTATTAAATATCATATCAATCTTTTTAATTCCTATTATTACTTTACAAATGGATGAAGGAATGTTTAGATTCTTAATTGATGCTAAAACATCTGATGATAAGAGTGAAGTCTTTAGTAATACCATCATTTTTACTTTTATTAGTACCATTATTTGGTCATTATTAATCTATGTTGGTGGTACTTTACTTAATTATCAATATACGATATGGTTAATTATTTATTGCTTAGGAAGTGTTGTTTATTCGATTACTTCTGGCTTTTCTCGTGGAGAGGGAAACTTTAAACTATATTCATTACTAGCTTTTTTAAATAGTGTTCTTAATATTCTTTTAAATATTTTATTCTTAGCAGTCTTTAAAATGGGACTTGAGGGATTATTCCTAGCTTATATTATTTCATCAACAGTAGTTGGTTTATATGGCCTAATGAGATTACATGCTTTCAAATATTTAAGATTTAAAATTACTAATCGTAAATTATTAATGGAAATGATTAAATATTCATTCCCACTAGTTCCTAATAATGTAAGTTGGTCAATAATTAGTTTATCCGATCGACTTTTAATTGTTCATTATATTGATAAAGACGCTAATGGTATTTATGCTGCTGGTAATAGATTTCCAACAATCATTAATACATGTTTTGGATTCTTTAATACAAGTTGGAGAGAATCTGCTTCACGTGCGGTATCTGATACTGAGAATAGAGAAAAATTCTATCAAGAAATATATTTAACTTTAAAACATTTCTTAATGGGCATATCTATTTTATTAATTGCAATGTTACCATTTATCTTTGGTATCCTTGTTAATAAACGTTATAATGAAGCTTATTTATATTTACCAATTATGATTATTTCTATATATTATGCTAATATGTCTAGTTTTAGTAGTGGAATATTCTCTGCTTATAAAGATAATAAAATACTTGCACCAACAACCGTTGTAGCTGCTGCTATTAATGTTATTTTTGATATCTTTATGATAAAAAGAATAGGATTATGGGCTCCAGTTATTGGAACATTTATTGCATATTTTATTATTAATACATATAGAAATTATAAATTGAAGAAATATGTTAAATTACCAAAAGATCCATTTACGGGTCTTAATATTGTTATTTTACTTGCTGTATGTTCTGCATATTATCTAGGTAAAGTAGATATTTTCCATATTGATAATAAATTAATAGGAATGGGATTACAGTTTTTTGCTTTAATCCTTGCATGTGGTTATACATATTATATGAATAAAGAATTTATTGGTAAAATATTTAATAAAAGATTAATTGAATCTTTCAAGAAGAGATTGGGGGCAAGAAAAAATGGATGATAAAAATGGTTTAACTAAAAAAGAAGTTGAACAAAGAATTGATGAAGGTTTATCAAATCATGTTAATGGTACTAAAACTAAAACGATTAAAGAAATTGTTATCGATAATGTATTTACTTACTTCAACATCCTAAATGTTGTTTTATCATTATCAATTATTATAAGTGGTATTATTTTCCATGATTTTTGGAATGCTTTAAAAAATAGTTTATTTGTAGGAGTTGCTATTTGTAATACAGTAATTAGTATTATTCAAGAAATTCTTGCAAAGAAAACAATTGATAACATGAGTGTTTTATCAAGTGTTAAAGCTAAAGTCATTCGTGATGGTGAAGAAAAAGAAATAGAAATATATGATATTGTTAAAGATGATTTAATAAAAGTATCATTAGGGTCACAAATTGTATGTGATTCTATTGTAATTGAAGGTAATGTTGAAGTTAATGAATCTTTTATAACTGGTGAAAGTAAAACTATTCAAAAGAAAAAAGGTGATAGTCTTTTATCAGGATCTTTTATAGTAAGTGGGGAATGTAAAGCAAGAGTTACTCATGTTGGTAATGATAATTATATTAATACATTATCCAATGAAGCTAAAAAGATGAATGAAAATAAATCCGTTATTTTTAATTCCTTTGAAAGTTTAGTAAGAATTTTATCTTATATCTTAATCCCCCTTGGAATTATGTTATTTATTAATCAATATATCTTTGTTGATTTACCACTTAGTGATGCCATTATGAATACAGTAGCGGCCTTAATTGGAATGATTCCAGAAGGACTAGTATTATTAACAAGTTCTGTTATGGCTGTATCAGTATTAAAACTAAGTAGAAATAAAGTATTAGTTCAACAATTATATTGTATTGAAACACTAGCTCGTGTTAACTGTATATGTCTTGATAAAACAGGTACAATTACAACAGGTAATATGAAGTTATATAAAAAGATTCCTAAAGGTAAAATATCTAATCAAATGTTTGATGATATTTTATGTAATATCGTTAATTTATTACCAGATAATAGTAGTACCTTTAATGCCATTAGAGATAATATTAATAAGAAATTAACGATTAAAGCTGATGAATTAATACCATTTTCATCAGAAAGAAAATTCTCTGCTTGTCGAAGTGGTAATGACTGTTATTATGTTGGGGCACCTGAATATGTCTTATCATATGATTTAAGTTTAATCGATGATGAAATAAAAGCATATCAAGAAGATTATCGTGTTATAGTAATCGCTCATAGAAGTGGTGATTTAGTAAAAAAACCAAATGATCTTGATATTGTTGGTTATGTCTTAATTGAAGATGAAATAAGAAAAGAGGCCAAAGATACTTTAGAGTTCTTTAAAGAACAAGGTGTTAAAGTTAAAATTATTTCAGGTGATAACTATAAAACAGTTACGAAGATTGCAAGTAGAGTAGGTCTTAAGAATTTAAAAGGTGTTGATACATCAATTTTATCGGAAGAAGAGATTGTTAATGTTGCTAAAGAAACGGATATCTTTGGTCGTGTAACACCACACATGAAGAAAACCATTATTAAAGCTTTAAAGAAGAATGGTTATACAGTTGCCATGACTGGTGATGGTGTTAATGATGTTCTTGCCCTTAAAGAAAGTGATTGTTCTGTTGTTATGGCAAGTGGATCTGATGCTGCTAAATCCGTTGGTCAATTAGTACTTTTAGATTCTAATTTTGCTAGTATGCCAAAGATTGTTGCCGAAGGAAGACAAACCATTAATAATATCGAGCGAAGTGCAAGCTTACTTCTTGTTAAAACAATTTATACAATCTTCTTAATCTTTACATCAATCTTCTTTCAAAGTAAATTCTTCTTTGTACCAATTCAATTAAGTTTAATAACTAGTTGTACGATTGGTATTCCATCATTTATTCTAGCATTGGAACCAAATAAGAATTTAGTTGATGGTAAGAACTTCTTATTAAAGATTTTAAAGAAGAGTCTACCTGGTGGTATTACGGTATTCTTAGATGTTGTAATAATACTTCTATTTAAACGTTACTTTAATGTA
Source organism: uncultured Clostridia bacterium (assembly GCA_946409545.1). GTDB lineage: Bacteria > Bacillota_I > Bacilli_A > RF39 > UBA660 > RUG12783. Next base: position 51,280 of record CAMJWT010000011.1, read on the forward strand.
ACAGATGAAACCGTTAATGCCTTAGTTGTTTTATTAACTGGTGTTACAGGTTTTGTTCATTTAGCTCATGTATCTAAACCATTTAATTATTTACGAGGAATATTATTCTATTTCTTATTAGCTGTCTTTGTAATTGGTGTTACATTATTAAATGATTTCTTTGCGCTTGTTGCTATTAATCATCAAATTGCCTTAATCATGTTCTTATTAATAGTATTCTCAATTTCCGCTTATCGTACAATAATAAAACTTATTGACAAATCAATAGTTCTTAGTGATAAAATACATAACTGGATGGTGGGACATGGAATCCGAGCTAACTAATCTTTTAGATTTACTTGATGAAAATATTTATATTAAAAGAATAAAGAACTTAAAAAACAATATTAATGATGATACTAAAGCTTTAATTAAAGAATATCAATTAAATCCAAGTATTGAATTAAAGAAAAAGATTTTAAATAATCCTCATTATAAAGAATATTTAGAATGTGAAACGAATATTAATTGTTTGATTATGGCCATTAACAATAAATTTAAAAGGGGGCATTTGTGTGAAAATCATAAGTGGTAGCCTTAAAGGAAGAATTGTTAAGGGATATGATATTATTGGTACAAGACCAACCATGCAAAGAGTAAAAGAAAGTCTTTTTGCAACAATTCAAAATCATATTAATAATTCGATAGTTCTTGATTTATTCTCTGGAACTGGTAATTATGGTATAGAAGCTATTAGTAATGGATCTAAGTTTGTTTATTTTAATGATTCTAATCCAATTTGTACTAAAGTTATTAAAGATAATTTAGATACTTTTAAAGTAAATAATTATCAAATATTAAATCTTGATTATATGAAATGTTTAGAATATTTAAATAACGTAAAACTTGATTTGATATTTTTAGATCCACCATATAAAGAAGATTATATTAATAAAGTATTATCATACATAGATGAATATAATATGTTAAATGATAATGGTTTAATTATATGTGAATTAATAAATAATAATTTATCGAATAATTATCAACATTTTTCTATTTGGAAAGAGAAAAAATATGGTGATAAGAGAGTAATTATTTATAAAAAATAAATATCATTATTTGACATTTTTAGGAGAATTTAGATTTACTAAATTCTCTTTTTTTGATATAATTAGCAAGTGTTGGAGGATACTATGGCTGATTTATTGAGTATCAAAGGAATAGGGGCTAAAGGTAAAACATTATTGAATAAATTAGGTATTATGGATACCAATGATTTATTAACTTATTATCCAGTTCGTTATGATTTATTAAAAAGAAGTGATTTATCAGTTGTTAGTGAAGAAGATAAAGTAATTATTGATGGTAAAGTTGAAAGTATACCATTAATTTTAAGATTTAATAGAAGTTTAAATAAAATGAATTTTAGACTTGTAACAACTAAAGGAGTTGTAGGTGTTAGTATTTTTAATCGAGCTTTCATGAAAAAACAACTAGAAGTTGGAACAAGTATTATTGTTATTGGTAAATATGATCGTGTTAAAAATATTTTAACAGCATCAGATATTCGTTTTGGAACACTTGGTAAAGAAGAGCGAATTGAACCAGTTTATCATTTAACAACAGGCATTTCAAGTAAGAATTTACATACATTTATAAACTTAGGATTATTAATATATGGAAGAGAAGTTCCTGATTTAATCCCTGATTATCTACTTGATAAATATAATTTCTTAAATAAAAAAACATCACTTAATATTATTCATAATCCAAGTGATTTAGAAAAACTTGAAGAAGTTAAAAAGAGACTTAAATACGAAGAATTATTTACGTTTATGACTAAAATAAACTATTTAAAACTTCGTAATAAGAAAGATAATGGTATTGAACGTAATATTAAATTAACAGATGTAAATAAGTTTTATAAAACATTACCATTCAATCTAACTAATGATCAAAAGAAAGTTATTGAAGAAATCATTGCTGATATGAATTCAAGTAGAATGATGAATAGACTATTACAAGGTGATGTTGGTAGTGGTAAAACCATTGTAAGTATTATTGCAATGTATTTTAATAAATTATCAGGATATCAAAGTGCTTTAATGGCACCAACTGAAATACTTGCAACGCAACACTTTAATAATATTAAGAAAATATTAGGTGATAAAGTTAATGTTGAATTATTAATAGGTTCCCTTACAAAGAAAGAAAAGACAAGAATATATAAAGGACTTGAAGATGGTAGTGTCGATATTATTATAGGAACACATGCTTTAATTCAAGAAGATGTTAAGTATTATTCACTTGGTTTAGTTGTAACTGATGAACAACATCGTTTTGGTGTTAATCAAAGAGCTAACTTAAAGAATAAAGGTATGATGCCAGATGTTCTTTATATGTCAGCAACACCAATACCAAGAACATTCGCTTTAACTATCTATGGTGATATGGATGTATCAATTATTAAAGAAATGCCAAAAGGAAGAATTCCTATTACAACATATATTAAAAAGAGTGAAGAAATAAGTGATGTTCTAGAAATGATGTATGATGAACTTAAACAAAAACATCAAATCTATGTTATCGCACCCCTTATTGAAGATAATGAAAACAGTGAATTAACAAGTGTTAATAACTTAAAAGATAAAATGAATCTTGCTTTTGGATCTAAATATAATATTGATGTCTTACATGGTAAGATGGCCAATGCTTTAAAAGATGATATTATGTTAAAATTCAAAAATAATGAAACGCAAATTCTTATTTCAACAACCGTTATTGAAGTAGGAGTAGATGTTCCAAACGCTAGTATGATTGTCATCTTTGACGCTAATCGTTTTGGTTTGTCAACCCTTCATCAGTTAAGAGGACGAGTTGGACGTGGTAATATCAAATCAAGTTGTATTTTAATTAGTTCTCAAGAAACAGAAAGATTAAATATCTTAGAAAAGACTAATGATGGTTTTGAAATCGCTGAAGAAGACTTTAAACTAAGAGGATCTGGAGACTTATTTGGAACAAAACAAAGTGGTGATATGAACTTTAAGATTGCTAATATTAAAGAAGATTATGATATCTTAGTACAAGCTAATAAAGATGCAGCGCAATTTATAAAAACCAAAGATGAAAAGTATGATTTATTAAAACAAATGATTTTAAATGATATTGATACAGATTAACAAGTAATTATTACTTGTTTTTCTTTTATCTTTATTGTAATATATATCATTTGAAAAGAGGGAAGATTATGGAAAACATCGATATATATTCAGATCGATTAATTAAATATATAAATCATTGGATAGAAAGATTTAATCTAAAACCAGATAGTGGTTTTGCAATAAGTGAAAAGAGTATCAATCATTTTAAAAATAAACAATTAAAGCAAGCACTTAATGAATTAGTAAAAAGAGGAAAAGGATATTTATTAACGGAAGATTTTTGTTATTATTTAGTATATGAAGCTTTTAAATCAGTAGATTATCAAGGAGATTTAATTAAATTATTAAATAAAATCTATAAAGCTAATGATAATGAATTAATAAAAATATTAAATAAATATATATTCTATGTATGTTTTGGAGATGTATATAAGTTTGATAAACAAGAAAACTATGTAAATCTTATGAGTCAAGAAGACTTAGACATGTTTAATACTTGTATGAAATGTATTCATAGTATGTACCAAACAGGAGTAAGAGCTTTTGAATCCGATATTTTAACAGAAATACTATTTAATATATATGGATATTGCGTTATTCATCATCAAAAAGATAAATTTGATAAATTAGTAAGTAAGTATTTTATAAACCCAAGACAAACGATAGATCACTTTATTAATAATGGCTTTATGAATAAAAATTATGAATTAAAAGAGAACTTTAATGACTTTATTTATCAAGATATGAGTAGAGAAAGAAATCCTATAGTAATAAAATAATTATCTTTACATAAGTTAACATCAAAAAACAACTTTTAGATAAAAACGAAGTAACAATTATTGACTTCGTTTTTTATTTATATTATTATTAGAATGTAAGGTAGGTTTAAGCCTTACCCTTTCTTAAAGTTTAATTAAGGAAGGATTCAACCAAAACCCCCTGAAGAGAGATATTTATTAATGATATCTCTCATTTTGTTTATATAAATCAAGGGTTTCCGCATTTTCATATTTCTTAAAAAAGGCTCTTACATTTCACTTTACATTTCACTTTGAGCCAAAAAGTATGTTTTTTATTCGAGATTATTCATCGTTTTTACTATCTCATCCATCTTATTTTTAAATAGGTGAGAGTAAGTATTTAAGGTTTCATCAATTTTAGCATGACCTAAGTATTTAGCAACGATCATTATACTTGCACCATTATTAATTAGAACAGAAGCACAAGAGTGTCTAAAATCGTGTATACGTATTCTTTTAACACCAGATAGATCACAATACCTATTTCGATAATATCTTAGTGTATCTTCGCGTATTGGTTCTTTATCACCAAATACAAACCATTTTAGATTAAATCCATATTGTTTCTTTTCTTTTAAGTATAATTCGTGTAAGTCATTAATAACTCTTTCTGGAACTGGTAGTGTTCTTGTGCTTGTTCTAGTCTTTGGAGTAGTAATTATATATTTACCAGTGTCGCTTTCTTGAGCGACATTTTTTATTACGGATAATTCTTTATTAAAGAAATCAATATTATCCCAAGTTAATCCTCTTAGTTCGCCACGTCTTAAACCACAGAAGAATAATACTTCAAATAAAGCTTTCCATTTAATATCATCAATTACTGATACAAATTGCTTAAATTCTTCCCAAGTATAAAATTTCATTTCCTCTGGTGGATTATTAGGATTATTAAACTTTTCCATTTTGTTATAAATAGAAGTAAAATTAAAATCATGCCATTTAGTTCCATAATTAAGGATTGTTTTTAAAAGCTTATAATATCCATTTTTAGTTTTATCTTTTAAATCTAAGTTTCCAATTCTTTTTCTCCATGCAATATAATGATCAAGAGTTATATCTTTTATTTTTAAATTATAAAACTCTGATAATTGTTTTACATTCCTTCTATATGAACGTAGAGTAGTTAATTTAACTTTATCTTTCTTATACTCATAAAACTCATCAAAAAGCTGTTTAAATGTCATACTAGTGACATTTATTTCTTTTGAATGGTATTTTACTAGAAACTCTCTTTCGGCCTTTATTGCCTCTGTTTTTGTCTTAAAACTTTTAGACATATAAGACTTTGTTTTTCCATTTACTTTAATCCTTATATAGAAATACCAAGATCTACCATCTTTAGTAATTTTTTCAATTGGTAATTGTCGCACAGCCATTATATATACCTCCTTTGTGCTATACGAATGTTTACCTCTTATGACAATACTAATATAGCACACTTTAGTTTTATTTATTTAAACTTTTTATTTTTTCTAAACGATCTATATCGATTTTTAACGCATCGACAACAGCTTGCATAGGTAAATTGTTTCCTGGAATGTAATATCCTTCACTTACAAGCTTATTTTTAATATCTCTTTTAATATCTAATGCTTTATTTCTACCACAACCTAATAAAAGCATTAAGTCAGATAGATTACACCATTGTTTAGATATTAATTCTAATAATTCGTTTGCATTCATAATAAAACCTCCTTACATAAAATCTTTTAATAATTCATCGAACTCTTTTAGTTCATCAACAGTTGGTGGTCTAATTTCAATCTTTTTACCATTCCAATATTCATTTATTGGTTCTTTCTTAATTTCGATTTCGTTTAGCTCTAATACATGGATATAATTTTGTCTTAAATTATTCTTATCTACATATCCTTTAGGAATACCAATTACATATATTTCATCACCAACTTTTAAATTAGTTTTTATAAAATATTCTTGATAAATTCTTGCACTAAAAAAAGATAGGTTAGTCCTATCCATTCCATTTTTATCTTTAAATCTTTCTTTTTGACATATATCTATCCAGACATATGAAGCATCAAGTTTATCTCTAATATTAGATATAACACCATGATATTTAATATAATCAATTAATTCTTTCATTGATCCTCCTTTTACCTTTAATAAGGCCTTACTTATATATTCTCTTTATATATTTATTTATATATTATATTAGATACTTAATTCTTATTAATAAGTAGTTTTATTCTATTTAGATAGAAATTCACTTCTTATATAAATCTTTCTTCTAAAGCTTTTTGGATTAACTATCGTTAGATAATTTTTACTACATAATTCATTAATTAATTTAGAAATTGTTCTAGTAGTGCAATTAAGCATATCGGCATAATATTTATTTGTTCCATAAGCAAATCCTTTTTGCATAGAATTAGATAATAATAAAGTAAAAAGGATGACTGAACTTTTACTCAAATCATCCTTTAATAATTCATAATATAATTTTCCAAAATTATTATTCATTTAAACCTCCTTTCTAATGACCTAAAATAGGGTAAACTAAGGTCAAAAAATGCTGTTTTTTTTAATAATATTAAGAAGAGCATAAGAGATTGTCCCTAACTCATATTGATATATAGATATATCAATGGGTTTTATAGGGAAAAACTTATTTTGCACTTGCAAAATTGGGTATAGTTGATACCCCATATTTTTATTAGATCTTTATATAGCAACAAAAAACTTGTCCTACTTTTAAGGTCATTATGAAGAATCCATTTTCATCAACTCCTTCCATTTGGACCTATAAAAAAAGAGACGAACATTTCGTTCATCTCTAAAACTTCCGTTATTATAATATATTACAATAAAGTATGTGTGTATTCAATACGAAATTCTGTGTAAATTTTGTAGGATTTTTGTGTTTAAAATGTGTCACTTTTAAACTTTGATACATCTTTTTAAACAAATCGGAAAATAGTAATATTCCGATGAATTACTTTATTGTTCACACTTCTATAAAAAAGTCAACAATTTTGATGAAAAAGTATTCGTAAATTGACAATTTAATGATATAATTTTGTTGTAATGTATTTCTTTCGAAATATATTGGAAAGGAGGCAAA
>CAMJWT010000012.1:0-57240 GCA_946409545.1 uncultured Clostridia bacterium
CAAAAACAAAAGATTGAAAAAGAAAAAGAGAGTTTAGAACAAGCTTTATCTGAAAGAGAATTTAATAAAGTACCTGAGGCCAAAAAAGGACCTTTACGTACAAGTGCTTATATTAAAGATCGTAAAAAAGCTTACCGAAGAGAAGCTTTAAAATTCACTCTAGTGTTTGTTGTTATTGATGTTATGATTTATTTTATGACTAATTATATTAATTATTTACATTTATTTGATATAATTTGGGTTAATATTGTTGTAAGTTTAGTTTTACTTATTTTAGTTATCTTCTTTTTCACATATCTTGTGGAAAGAATTTATGGTGAAAAAGCTTATAAAAGAATGATTAACAAGAAAAAGAATGTAAGTAAGAACTAGGGGGTGATTTCTATCGAAATCATTGGATTATCTAGTGATAATATAAGAAAAATATCTGATTATAAAAAAGAAGAAGATTATTTCTTAAATTATCGATTAGAAAGTTTAAAAAAGTTTTATGAAATAAAGGATCCCACTTGGGGTCCTTCTTATAATATTGATTATGATAAGATTATCTATTATAAAAGTGTTGATAGCAATATAACTAATAATTGGAGTAACGTTAATTGTTCTATTAAAGATGAAATTAGTGGTTTAGGTGTTATTGATAGTGAAAAGAAAATGGATGGTTTAGGAGTTCAATATGAAAGTGAAGTTATCTATCATAATATGATAGAAGAACTTGAAAAAAAGAATGTTATTTTTACATCTATTGATGAAGCTATTAAAAAATATCCTCAGCTTGTTAAAAAATATTTTGGAACAATTGTAAGTAATAGTGAGAATAAATTTGCCGCTTTAAATGGTAGTGTATTTTCTGGAGGTAGTTTTATTTATATACCACCGCATACAACTCTTGATAGACCTCTTCAAAGTTATTTCCGAATTAATAGTCGAAATATGGGTCAATTTGAAAGAAGTTTAATTATTGTTGATGATGATAGTAGCCTACATTATATTGAAGGATGTACAGCGCCTGAGTATAGTGATTCATCACTTCATGCAGCAGTTGTTGAAATATATGTTGGTAAAAATAGTACATGTCGTTATTCAACAATTCAAAACTGGGCAACTAATGTTAACAATTTAGTTACGAAACGAGCTTACGTATGTGAAAATGGTAAAATGGAATGGATTGATGGTAATATTGGAAGTAATGTTACAATGAAATATCCATGCTGTATTTTAGCTGGTGATAATTCAAGTGGTACTTGTATTACAATATCGGTTGCTACTAATAATCAAGAACAAGATACTGGTGCTAGAATGATTCATTTAGGTAAAAATACAAGAAGTAAAATTATATCTAATTCCATTGCTAAAAATGGTGGTAATGCTACTTATCGTGGTAAAGTTGATATTAAAGAAAGTGCTATTAATTCTGAGAGTTTAGTTAAATGTGATACTTTAATTATTGATGATAAGAGTAAGAGTGATACTTATCCTGTTAATATTAATCGTAATAATAGTAGTAATATTATTCATGAAGCTACTGTAAGTAAGATTAGTGAAGATAATTTGTTATATCTAGAAAGTAGAGGAATTGATCGCGAAACAGCTACTAATTTAATTATTTTAGGTTTCTTAGATAAATTTAAAAAAGAATTACCTGTTGAATATGCGGTTGAACTTAATCAATTAATTAAGAAGTTAATATAAATGTAAAGATTATTATAAAATAAGGAATTAAACTATGTTTAATTCTTTTTTATGTTAAAATAAGGTTGTGATAATATGAAAAATAATAGTTTAAATTTTATAATTGGTATATTAGCTGTATTAATTCTTATTGTCTTTGTAATAATGATAATACCTTCTAATGGTAGGGGTACTCCTTTTGAAGAAAGTCTTATTTTTAAGACTAATAATATTACTATGGATATTAAAAAAGGTGAAGTTGCAAAGATTAATTATGAATTAAATAAAGATATTCCTATAACATGGACAAGTAGTAATCCTAAAGTTGCTTCTGTTGTTGATGGCAATGTATCAGCGTTGTCACTTGGAAATACAACGATTATTGGTACCGTTAATTATAATAATAGTGAAGCATCAATAAGAAGTATTGTTAAAGTTTATGAAGGAGAAAGAGGGATAACTTTATCAGAAATAACGTTTCCTACAAGTGAACTTGTTATAAGTACAGGAACTGAATATGTTCTTCCGATTACTTATAATCCAACGGATAGTTATGTTACATCTATTAACTATAATACGGATAATAATAGTAAAGTTAGTTTTAATGATAATATCATGCAAGCTAAAGAAGCGGGTGACTGTAATGTTAGAGTTACGGTAAATGATAGTGTATATAAAATAATACATGTTATTATTCTTGATGAAAAAGTAGAAACAAGATTTGTTAATCCTCTTGAAAAAATAATTATTTCAAAAGGTAAAATTGAACTTGAAATAGATGATAAAGTAAAAGTTGATTATCGAGTTGAACCAGTTGATGGCTATATTTATAGTACTAAATGGGAAAGTAGTGATAATCAAATTGTATCCGTTAATAATGATGGTGAATTATATGGCTTAAAAGAAGGAGAAGCGCAAGTAACTTTAACTGTAAATGAAAAGTTTGTTGGTAAAATTAAGGTTAAAGTTGGAACAAGAATGCAAGATATTAAAATTGATTCTTCTACTAATTTAACGATGAAAACAGGTGATACATCCCAAATTCAAACAACCATTGTTCCTAGTAATACATCTAATAAAAAGTTAACTTATAAAAGTAGTAATGGTAGTGTAACAGTATCAGATACTGGCTTAATTAAAGCGATTAAAAGTGGTAAAGCCGTAGTAACAGTATCTAGTCCAGATGGTAAGATTAATAAAAATATTAATGTTACAGTCTTACAAAGAACGGGTGTTATTGGTGGTGAAGGAATATGGGCTTATACAGATAGTAAAACAGTTACGCCAGTAAGAGCTAGTACAAGCTTCTTTTATAATCTTGCAAGTAAAGGAATTGGTTCAATCTCTGGTAATACATATCGATATGGAAGTTATACATATGATATCGACAGAAGTTCATTATCTAGTAATGGTGTTAATGCAATGGTAAGAATTTATTATGCAAGTGGTGCTGATTTAAGTCTTGCTAATACCTTTACTTTTATAGGTGGCGCTGGTGAACGTAATTGGGGTAGTTTCTTCTCAGCTATTAATCGTGATCCATCGATGATTAAAACAGGTGGTATTGTTATTCTTATATCAGGAAGAAGTGGTTATAGTGCTAAAGAAGCTAAACTAGGAACGGACTTTGTAAAAGCCATAACTAAACAAAAGAGTGGCGTGAGAAATGCCATTGGTGGATATTCGATGGGGGGACCAGCTGCAGGGGATGCTTTTGCATCAGGTGGCTATGATTCGTTGTTTGTTGTTTGTTCATATATTAATGGTGTTGCTGAAAAGAATATCAAAAATAAAGAAATATATGTTTACTCACCAAGAGGAGATTCGATGTTAAGTACAACAATCCCAATGTTAAATAAAATGAAGAGTAGTGGTTATAATAATGTCACGATTGTTACTAATAATAGTCAATTAATAAATAATTATAGTGGTAGTATGTTAGTTGTAAATCCAGGTACTGCTCAAGGTTCAGGTCATGGTTATACCAACATAGTTAACTCTAATATGTTTGCTTTCGCATGTAAATAAATGTAAAATTTGCAAAGAAAAATGTTTACTCAAAAAGAAATATTTGTATTATTAAAAAAACAAATATTTCTTTTTTATATATAAAAAGAATTATTTATTTAATATTTATAAACAAAATGATGTTTTGACTTATTTTGACATCAATTTAACTCCTTATTTATGATGAATTTGAAAGGAGGGAATTGTGTTGAATAATGTAATGTTAGTTGGAAGATTAGCCAATGATATTGAAAAGAAAACTCTTGATAATGGCAAGAAAGTATTAAAGATATCTCTTGCTGTTAATCGTAGTTATAAAAATCCTGATGGAATATATGAAACAGATTTTATTGATTGTATTCTTTGGGATGAACTTGCTAATAACTTATCAGAGTATTGCAAGAAAGGTGATGTCATTGGTATTCGTGGTAGACTTCAAGTTTCATCTTATGAAAAAGATGATGTTAAGAGAAAAGTCGTTGAAGTAGTTGCTGAAAAGATTACTTTCTTATCTAGTAAACATAAAGATGAAGAAGAATAATTTTCTTCTTTTCTTTTTTTATTTTTCATATATAATGTATATATGTCGGAGATATTAATATGATTGTTTTTTCTTATATTTTATGCTTTATATCGATAATAATAATGTGTTCGATATATTATTATTTATTTGTAATGGGAACCGTTAGTTTCTATGAATTTGCATATCTTATATCCCATAATATGGGAGCTGGTGGATCTTTAACAGTTGTTATTGATACAATTATTCCTTGTTTATGGATTTTTACTTTATTATTAATAACAATTATTATTTTGGAAAAATATGTATTAAAAGATAAAAAAAGAAAGATTATCTTTTCTATTATATTTTTTGTTTTAAGTATCATTAGTTTATTGAAGACTGTTCACTTTGATGAATATGTTATAAATAGTTTTAAAGAAACAACAATATATGAAGAATATTATGTTGATACTAATAAAGTAAAAGTAGAATTACCTAAAAAGAAAAGAAATTTAATAATTATTTATTTAGAAAGTATGGAAGCTTCATTATTTTCAAAAGAAAATGGTGGTGCTTTTGATCAATCGATTATTCCAGAACTTGAAGATATTGCTTTTAATAATAGTAGTTTTTCAAATACTTCAAAATTGGGTGGAAGTTATACATTAACTAAAACTGCGTTTACCGTTTCATCATTTACTGCTTCCACAACAGGAACACCAATTAACGTTAAGTTATTTAAAGGTTACAGTGAGAAAAGACCTTTTATGAAAAACGTTAAATCTTTAGGTGATATCTTAAGTGAGAATGGTTATAACATTGAATTAATGCAAGGTAGTGAAAAAGAGTTCTCTGCAATGGATTTGTATGTTAAATCAAATGGTGACTTTAAAATATTTGATAATAATACAGCTAAAGAAAAAGGACTTGTTCCTAAAGACTATTTTGTATGGTGGGGCATTGAAGATAAAAAGATTTTAGAATTTTCTAAAGATGAAATATTAAACTTATCTAAAGAATCTGAACCATTTGCTTTTATTTTATTTACAATGGATACTCATTTTAAAGATGGTTATTTGGATAAATCATGTGAAACTCCATATAAAGAACATCTAGCTAATTCTTATGCTTGTTCATCAAAGATGGTTAATGAATATATAGAATGGTTAAAAGAACAAGATTTTTATGATAATACAACAATTGTCTTAATGGGTGATCATCAAGTTATGCAAGATAGTTTCTATAAAAATCATAAAGATTATACAAGAGTAAATTATAATGCAATAATAAATAGTATGATTAAAGATAGTCCAAAGAATCGAGAATTTAGTATGTTTGATATGTATCCAACAATAATCGCAAGTATTGGAGGAACAATTGAAGGAAATAAATTGGGTTTTGGTGTAAATCTTTATAGTGATGAAAAAACAATGATTGAAATACTTGGAAGAGATACATTTAATGATGAACTTTTAAAACATAGTAAGTATTATGATAAGAATATTTTTACAAGTAAGTAAATAAAAGATGAGAAATCATCTTTTTTATTTTATTATTAAACTTTATTGACATGATTTGTCTAAAATGATATTATATTTTTAGTCATTTGGAGTGGTACTCAAGAGGCTGAAGAGGCGTCCCTGCTAAGGATGTAGAGTGGGATTACTGCTGCGAGGGTTCAAATCCCTCCCACTCCGCCATTAATGATATGAAGTCACGAAAGTGACTTTTTCTTTACTTTTAAGCCTTTTTGTGGTATAATATATAGCGTATTGAAAGGGAGTAGTTCCCATTTATTAATGGTTTATATCTCGTCTATAGGTTTTTATACCCGGGAGTAAAGAATATTATATATTTGAACAAGACTTTTACGTAATGTGGGGGTCTTGTTTTTGTCTTCTTAAGGCTTCTATATTCGTAGAAGTCTTTTCTTTTCAATATGAAAATATTTAGAAAGGATTTTGAAGACAAAAAATATATTATGGAATACAAAAAAATTATTCTTAAAAGTTGTCACCAAGAGGAGTATCCAGATTTAGAAATCATTTGTCGTGTTTTACAAAAAGAAGAAATTGGAGAATATTTAAGAAATATTCCCGAAGAAAAGAAGTTTATTGGAACAAAGATTGCTCCAGTAGCTGCTAGAAGAGGTGTTGTAGGCGAAAAAGTTGATACGGTATTAAAGACAGTTATTGATGGACGTGAGTATATCTTATCTGAAGAATCAGGCGTTGTAAAAGAACGAGATGGTTTAGTGGATATTGTTGTTACAAACGTATCAAGTACATCAAATGAAGAATATATCGTAAAAGCAGCTAAATTCGCAAAAACTTATAATGCCGATGGTAGTGGATATTATATTCCTGCAAGGGACCCTAGAATTTTAACAGAAGTTCCTGAAAACTTAATTATTATGACTGCTTGGGGTAGCGAAGCTATTTGCTTACAAGGTAGTTATATTGTTACTTATAGTGAAGAAGAATGTGATTATAATACTCTAGAACGTGGTGCTAAAGAATCAACTTATGAAGTTACTCCAATTAATGGTCAATCAAAAGTTTTAAGAAAATAAATTCCTAGTAAAAAGAAAAATGGTAGTTTATCTATCATTTTCTTTTTTTTTGTTTCATTTGTTTTATAAATAGTGTATAATATCTTTGAAAAAGAGGAGAGATTTATGAAAATTTTAGCAGTAAATTGTGGTAGTTCATCACTTAAATTTAAAATGTATGAAATGCCTGAAGAAGAAGTATTAATTTCAGGACTATTTGAACGTATTGGTGATAATGGTTCTAGTTATACAATTAAAGTAAATGGAGAAAAGTATAGTAAGGATATTGAACTTCCTACGCATATTACAGCTTTTGAAATATTAGTTGATGAATTAAAGAAAAACAAGATTATTAAGAAATTAAGTGAAATTAAAGGTGTAGGACATCGTATCGTTCAAGGTGGAGCTTATTTTGATAAGACCGTTGAAGCAGATGAAGATGCTGTAGCAAAAATTCAAGAATTAGCTACTTTAGCACCACTTCATAATGCAGCAGCTATTACTGGTATTAATGCAGCTAAAGAAGTTATTCCTGATGCTTTACAAACAGTAACATTTGATACAGCTTTCCATCAAACAATGGATCCTGTTAATTATATGTATGCTGTTCCATATGAATGGTATACTGATTATAAAGTAAGAAAATATGGAGCTCATGGTACAAGTCATAAGTATATTGCATCTAGATTAAATGCAATTTTAGGAAGAACAAATACAAAGTTAATTACTTGTCATATTGGTAGTGGAGCAAGTATTTCTGCTATTCAAGATGGACGTTGTGTTGATACATCTATGGGATTAACTCCAAACGCAGGACTTATTATGGGTACTCGTTGTGGTGATGTTGATACATCAATTTTAACTTATATTATGGGTAAAACAGGAATGAGTCCAAAAGAAATGGATACAATTCTAAATAAGAAGAGTGGATTACTTGGAATATCAGGAGTATCAGGAGATTCTCGTGATATTGAAGAAGGAATAAATAAAGGTGATGATCGTTGCATTTTAGCACAAAAGATGTATGTTCAAAAGATTATTGATTACATTGCAATGTATTATTTTGAACTTGGTGGTGTAGACGCTATTGCATTCTCAGCAGGTGTTGGTGAAAATTCTATTCGTACAAGAACAGATATTATGGAAGGATTAAAAGTATTAGGAGTTATTCCTGATTATGAAGCTAACAATTGCCGTGGAGAAGAAGTTTTAGTAACAACTCCAGAATCAAAAGTACCATGTTATGTTATTCCAACCGATGAAGAGGTTATGATTGCGCGTGACGCATATAATCTTTGTAAATAGATTGGATTAAGATTATGTTTGATAAGATTTATGAATTAATTACAAAATACGATAACATTGTTATCGCTCATCATATTGGAGTAGATCCAGATGCTATGGCTTCAACTGTAGGATTAAAGAATAGTATTTTACTTACTTTTCCTAATAAGAATGTAAGACTAGCAGGTAGTGGTAGTAATCGCTTTAACTATTTTGGAAAACTAGATCATTCTGAAGAAGTTAAAGAAAATACATTATTGATAGTATGTGATACACCAGATATTCGAAGAATTGATGGTGTTGGAGAATTAAGTCAATATAGTGACGTTATTAAGTTGGATCATCATCCTCTTATTGATAAGTTTGGAAATTATGATTATATTGATACAACAGCAAGTTCTGCTGCTCAAATCGTTTTAGAACTTATTAATGCAACACCATTATTGATGGATAAAGAAATCGCTAGTCAATTATTTTGGGGAATAGTATCAGATACTAATCGTTTTATGTTTAGTTGCACATCAAGTAAAACATTCCACTTAGTTGGGGATTTAGTTAGTAAATATGATTTAGATGTTAGTGAACTTTATAAACCGTTATACGCAAGACCAATAAGTGAGGTAAGACTAGAAGGTTATATTGCTTCTAATATGTTTATTACCGAAAATGGTGTTGCTTATATTAAAATAAGTGATGAAAAACTTAATGAATTTCATACTGATGCAGCAGCTCCTGGTAATATGATTGGAAACTTTAATTATATTGATGAAATTATTGTTTGGGTATTTATTACCGAAGATATTAAAAATAATAATTTTCGTATTAGTATAAGAAGTAGAGGTCCTATTATTAATAAAATTGCTGAAAAATATAATGGTGGTGGCCATGCTTTTGCAAGCGGTGCTAAGATAACTGATATTAATGAAGCCGATAAGTTAATTGGTGACTTAGATAGTTTATGTAAAAAATATAAAAAAGAACAAAAAGAGGAAAGTGATAATAATGAAGATTAATACATCAGAGCTTAATATTATTGCGACACGTCGTAGTCAATATCCAACTCTTGGATTACCAGAGTTTTTGCTTGTTGGTCGTAGTAATGTTGGTAAAAGTAGTTTTATTAATACTATTTTAAATCGTAATAATTTAGCTCGTGTATCAGCTACACCTGGAAAGACACAAACACTTAACTTTTATTTAGTAAATAATACATTTTATTTAGTAGATGTTCCTGGATATGGATATGCTTCCTTAAATCGTGAACAACAAAAGAAATTAGGTTTAATGATTGAAGAATATCTTGCTAAAAGAAAAGAATTAAAAAGAGTATTTATGATTGTTGATTTTCGTATTAAGCCAACAGAAGATGATGTTTTAATGTATCAATACTTAAAATATTATGATATTCCGGTTACATTAATTCTTTCTAAGGCTGATAAAGTTGGAAGTAGTAAACGTGAAAAGAATATTAAAACGATTTTATCAACAATTGATTTATCAAAAGAAGATAATTATATTGAGTTTTCAAATGTCACTAAAAAAGGACGTGATACCGTTCTTGATTTAATAGAATATTTGATTAGTGATGATATGATTGTTGATGAAGTAATTGATGATGAAGAAGAAGAAATTATCGAAGAAGAAGAAACAATATAGAGTTTATTTATAAACTCTTTTTTTCTTGACTATAATTGTAAATTATTATAAAATGATATTGAAAATAGGAGGAAATAGATATGGGTTTAGATAGATTCCGTAAAGGTTTATTTGGTGGAGATTCTTCTGATGAAGAAGAGTATACAAAAGAAGAGGAACAACCAGTTGCTCCTGCTATTCCAACACCAACTCATACTGGCCTAGGTGGTATAGAAAATAATAAGATGATTTTGTTTGAGCCACGTGCTTATTCAGAAAGTCAACAAATTGCTAATTATTTAAAGAGCAATAACGCAGTTATTGTTAATTTGAAAAGAGTAACTCCTGATCAAGCTAAAAGAATTGTTGATTTTATTTCAGGAACTTTATATGCAATTGAAGGTGGTCTTGAAAAACTTGGTGGTGGTATTTTCCTATGTACACCTAAAGATGTACCAGTAGAAGGTAAAATCACTGATGATAATCCTAATAAAGGAAAAGAAAAGCCAAAGAAAGAAGACGAAAAGTCTGACGACGAAATGGATTGGTAAGAATAGTGTAAAACTATTCTTTTTTCTTTACACTAAATTTATTTTATATTTACGAATTTCTTGAAAAGAAATTTCTTTTTATATATAATAAAATTGAATAAAATAGGAGTGTATTAATATGGAGCAAAACTTGACACAAGAAGAAAAAAAACCAGTAGAAACAGCTGTTCCTACAATAATTAGTAATCCAATGGTATCAGAGACTAAGGAAGAACCAAAAACTAATTTACCAGAAATCAAAGCTAATCCAGCGGTTATTCTAAATAAAGAAGCTGCTAAAGTAGTCGAAGATGATATTACGATTATTGATGATGTTCCTGCGATTAAAGAAGTTCCTCTTGAAACTCCAAAAGTTCCCGAAGAAACTAAAGAAGATGTTAAAAAGATGGAACCTACTTTAGAAAAGATGGATGAATCTAAGAAAAGTGGTGGATTGTTATGGAAAATTTTAACAATTGTCTTTTTGTTGACAACACTTCTTATGGCATTCCTTTACTTTACGAAAAAAGAATTATTGACAGTTGTCCTTATTGGTAAAGACAATGCCGTTCAAATAGAAAAAGTCGAAAAAGGAAATTTGGCTTCAAGACCAAATATTAATACCGATGGATTTATTGGATGGTTTAGTGATAATAAAGAATTTGATTTTAATACTAAAATAGAGAAAGATACCGTTATCTTTGCTAAATATGATGAAAGACCTACTTATACGGTTACATTTAATACTGATGGTGGTAGTGAAGTAGCATCTATTAAAGTTAAAGAAAAAGATAAAGTACAAATGCCTACTAATCCAACAAAAGATGGATATTTATTTACAGATTGGACTTTAAATGGTAATGTGTATGATTTTAATACACCAGTTATGAATGATATTGAACTAAAAGCAACTTGGAGAATTAACGATAATACTGTTATGGTTCATTTTGATACAACTGGTGGATCTAGTATGTCTGCTCAAAAAGTTAAAATTGGCGAAACTTTAAAGAAACCTAAAGATCCAACGAGAAGTGGATATAACTTTAAAGAATGGCAGTTAAATGGAACAACTTTTGATTTTTCTACTAAGATGGACAAAGATATTACTTTAACGGCAACTTGGACTGAAAAGAAGAAAGTAACTATTACTTTTGATTCTAATGGTGGTAGTGTAGTTGCTACAAAGAATGTTTATGAAAATGAAGCTGTTGGAAATCTTCCAACTCCAACGAAGTCTGGTTTTGTTTTCTCAAGATGGACATTAAATGGCAAAACATTTAATTCTAAAAGTGCAATATCAGGTAATGTAACTGTTAAAGCAGAGTGGAAGACAGTTGATGAAGCCAATTATGATAAAGCTTTAGCTGCTATTAAATCAAGTTATGATATAACTAAAGATGGTCAAGTTATTAATGTTACAAGTAATGGATGTACAATCAAACATGATGAAATTAAAACCACTGATAAAAATATTACTTTCCATATTACATGTGGAAGTAAGAGTGGAACAAAAACAGCTAAAATTAATCTTAAGACACCAACATATAAATATACTGTAACTCCTAGTGGAAATATGGTTAATTCATACGTTACTATTAAAGGTGTTAATAGTGGTACCTTATATAAAAACGGTGAACATATTGGTGATATTACTAATGGAAAAGCTCTAGTTAATGATGCTGATATTAAAGGAAATCCAACGTTACAACTTAAGATTCCTGGTGATAGTACAACTTATAAAGTAGTTAAGGGGTAATGAATTATGAAGAAGATAAAGTATTTATTAGCCCTCTTCTTTATATTCTCTTTTATTGATGTAGGAGCTAAAATACTTACACAGAAGGAATATGAAGCTTATGGTATTAAAAGATCTTATGTTGTTTGTGATTATATTTTTGATATTAGTAAACATAATCCAACACTTAAAGATTTTCTATTATCATCACAAAGTTGTCCAACAGATAAAGTTTCGATATTAGAAATTAAAATGTCACAAGATATTAATGGTAATACAACAAGAACTTATCAAGATTTATTAACAGGTACAAAATATGGATCTTTTCCTAGTATTAATGTTCGACATATCTATTCAAGTTCAATTGGAAGTAATGAAAAAAAGAATACAATAGATACATCAGAAAGTGTTGTTAGTCATAATATTACAACCAAGACTGTTACAAGTGATATTTATGATAAATATAATTTAAAAAGAACATATATTGTTGGACCATATATTTTTGATCTTTCAAAACATAATCCAACATTACGTGATCTTATGTTAGCATCTCAATATAATAAAAAGGGTGTTGTATCAATTGTTGAAGCAAAAACATCAACTAATTTAGAAGGAACAACGACTAAGACTTATCAAGAATTATTAGGTGGTGTAAAACTAACAACATTTCCTCAGTTTGAAGGACGTTATATTATGGGAAGTATGATTAATCCTAGTGACCATAATAAAGAAACACGTATTGATATAATATCAGGTGAAACGATTAACAATGGTTTGCCTGATGAAGAAATTATTATTAAAGATGATAATGATCCAAGAAAAAAAGCGGTTAATTATAGTACATCTTGTATGGGATCGTTAACGATACCTAAAGTTAAAGATGTTGTAAATGGCGTATGTATTCGTTGGAAAGATAAATCAATGAATAAAAAAGCTCAATCAAATGATGTAAATACCGGTTTATATACTTTACCAGTATCTAATTATCCTAATGTTGTAAATGGTAACTTAGTTATTGCTGCTCATTCAGGAACAGCTTCTATTTCATATTTTAAAACATTATATAAGTTATCTGTTGGTGATAAAGCGATTGTTAACTTTAATGGTAATAATTATACATATGTCATAAAGAATATATATTATGTTCCAAAGACCGGTGTTGTTAAAATAACACGTAATTCTAATAGAACAACTTTGACCTTAATAACATGTACTAAAAATGATGAATCAAAACAAACTGTATATATTTTAGAACTACATGATATTGACGGTGTAGAGTATCAATAAAAGCAACTCAGGTTGCTTTTTTAATTGAACTTTAGTAGGTATAATGTTATACTAAAATTAGTATAGAATAGGGTGATAGTATGGAAAATGAGAATAATACTAAAGATATCCGACCAGTTTTTTCATTAGGACTGGGTTTTTTACTTATTTTTGTTGCTATCGGCTTACTTTTATATGATCGTTTTATGTTTGTAAAAGATGAAGTATTTACCGAAATAAGCATGAAATTAGATGAAGAAAGATATAATGATGATTTAGTTGATGGTAATGTTGATGATCCTGATGATTCTGGTGAAGATATTGATGATCCTGATGAATCTAATAACAATACAGGAAATAATAATAAGAAAAAGTCATCTGGTACAAAGAAAACAAATAATTATCGATATTTAGGTTATTTAACAATTCCTAAAATTAATTTAAAGACGGGAATTCCATGGAAAAATTCTCCATATAATAATGTTGATTATGGAGTATATACTCTTCCAATGTCCAATTATCCTGATGTTAAAAATGGTAATCTTGTACTTGCATCACATTCTGGTAATGCTAGTATTTCATATTTTAAGAATCTATGGAAATTAGCTATCGGTGATATTGCCAATGTATCTTATAACGGAAAAACATATAGTTACAAAATTGTTGATATTTATTATGTACCTAAAACAGGTACTATTCAAATACGTCGTAGTAATAAAAAGACTGTACTTACATTAATTACTTGTACGAAGAATAGTAATACGCAACAGACTGTATATATTCTTGAATTATATGCGATAGATGGAGTTAATTATGGTTAAGTTTATTGGTATTGCATGTTTACATTTATATTTAATATTTATCATGGTTTTAGTCTTTAATCTACATAAAAAGAGTAAGATTATTAAAGCTGTCTTTGCGACATTAATCCTTGTATTTGTAGCTTTATTACTTCAATATAATGATTCGGTTTTAGATAGTGTATTGTCACTTGTTGTTCGCTATTTATATTTTCCATCGTTTGCAACTTTTATGGTAATTATTTTTGGATCTTTAGGAATATTATTTTATAGTATCTTTAATGAGAAATTAACGATTAATACAAGAATTATTAATTTTGTATTTGCGAGTTGGATAGTTATAGTATATTTAATATTCGTTTTACTAAGATTAGATGTTACAAGTTATCTTTCCTTATATACAGGAACAAGTCTTATATGTTTAAGGTTTGTTTCACGTGGTTTTCTTTTATGGATTGTTGTATTAACATCTATAAGATTCTTCCATTATTTTACTAGTTTGAGGTGGAAAAAATGACAGCAAGAAACCTATTAATTAAATTTACGGGGATTTTGTTAGTTGTAATTGGTCTTACTTATTCAATAACATCACTTAATAAATTATTTAGTTATTTATACGGTGATATTATTGTAAGTAATGGTAATGTTGTTTTAATGTCTATAGGAATTATTATTCCATTATATATCTTTATTTATGGTATCTTTTATTTCGTATACTATGATTCAGATATTACAAAGATTAATAAGAAAATGTTAATTTTATCATTTTTAATTGTTATATTTGGAATAATAATAATGATATTTAAACTTAATTATTTTGTATTAAATGTATTTGGTATATCACAAATAGTATATTTCTTGCATCCAAGTTTAGGCTATGCATCAGTTGTTTTAGGACTTCTTGCTTCCTATGTATGTATTAAGTATAAATTATAAAAAAGACAATAGTAATATGTCTTTTTTTATGTTAAAATAATCTCGGTGATTTATATGAATCTTGAAATAAATAATTTATTTGTTCACGCAGAAGATAAAAAAATATTAAATGATTTTAATTTAGTAGTAAAAAAGAGTGAAATCCATGCCATCATGGGGCCTAATGGAACAGGTAAAAGTACTTTATCAAAAGTAATTATTGGAAATGATCATTATGTAATTGATAAAGGTGATATTAAAGTCGATGGTAAAAGTATTAAAGATATGCCAACTTATGAAAGAGCAAGAATGGGAATCTTTTTATGTTTTCAATCTCCTGTTTCTATTGATGGTATAAGTAATAGTGAATTTATAAGAACCGCGATGAATGCTAATACTGATAAACCTGTTGGACTTTATAGTTTTATTAAAGATCTAGAAACTAATATTGATAATCTAAAAATGGATAAAGATATGATGCATCGAAGTCTAAATCAAGGTTTCTCTGGTGGTGAAAGAAAGAAAAATGAAATATTACAAATCTTAATGTTAAAACCAAAACTAATTATTTTTGATGAATTAGATTCTGGTCTTGATGTTGATAGTTTAAAAATCGTTTGTGATAATATTAATAAATATTTAAAAGAGAATCCAGATACATCCGTTATTTTTATTACGCATTATACAAGAATATTAAATTATGTAAAACCAACCCATGTTCATATGATGAATAATGGTACAATTGTTAAAAGTGGTGACTTTAATTTAGCTCTTGAAATAGAAGAGAAGGGTTATAATGAATAAGCTAAATATCGTTGATGAAAGTAAAAATATTATTTTAAATAATGATTGTTATCTATTAGAAGTTAATAAAGATATGCATGTTGGTTTTGAAGTTAATGGTGATAACAAATTAGTTATTATAGGTAATGACAGTCATTTAAATTTATATTTTTTATTTAATAATGAAAATGTTAATACTTTAGTTGTTAACTGTATTGGTAAAAATATATCAATTGATGTTAAAGGATCATTATTTACAGATAGTAAGTTAATATTTAATTATGGTGTTCTTGCAAATAAAGATTCAATTAATACATATGATATTTGTCATATGGGAGATAATAGTATTAGTGAATTAAATAATGGTGGTATAAATCTTTCTAATAATAAACTATATTTTAATATTGATGGAAGAGTATATCAAAGTATTACAGGTGTTGAATGTAGACAAAATAGTAAAATAATTAATTATGGAAATGGGGATTCTAAAATAATACCCAATTTAATAATTGATACAAATGAAATACTTGCAAGTCATTCAGCCTATATTGGTACAATTGATAAAGAAACAAAATTTTATTTAGAAAGTCGTGGTTTAACAGAAGAAGAAATTAATAATCTTTTTGTTAAATCCATAATTTTAGGTAAAATGGAACTAGGTGAAGAAGCAAGTATCTTTAATGAAAAGATAAAAGAATGGTGGTGAATTTATGAATAGAGAAGATTTTCCAATACTTTCCAATAATTTAATATATTTTGATAATGGAGCAACAACTCTAAAACCAATTAGTGTTATTGAAAGTAATATTGAATATTATACAAAGTATTCTGCAAACGCTCATCGAGGAGATTATGATATATCTCAAAAAGTTGATAGCTTATATGAAGAGACAAGAGATCTTGTAAGAGAATTTATAAATGCCGAAAAAAGAGAAGAAATAGTTTTTACTAGTGGCGCAACAGAGTCTTTGAATATGATTGTCTTTGGCTTTATGAAAAACTATCTTCATAAAGGTGACGAAGTATTGATAACAAAGTCAGAACATGCTAGTAATGTTCTTCCATGGTATAAATTAAAAGATGAGATAGGTATTGATATTAAGTTTATTGAACTTGAAAACAATTGTGTAACACTTGATAATGTAAAAAAAGCAATAACAAGTAATACGAAAGCAATTTCTCTTGCTGAAATAACTAATACTTTTGGTGATACAAGAGATATGGAAGCTATTTGTGAAATGGTTCATCCTATGGGAATATTAGTAGTTTGTGATGGATGTCAAAGTGTGCCACATAAGAAAACCAATGTTATTGAAAGTGGTGTAGACTTTTTAGCGTTCTCTGCTCATAAAATGTTAGGTCCAACAGGTATTGGAGTACTTTATGGTAAATATGAATTATTAAATCAAATGGAACCAATCATTCTTGGCGGTGGTATGAATAGTGTCTTTGAATGTGATCTTACATATGAAAACAAAGAATTACCATCCCGTCTTGAAGCTGGTACTCAAAATATCGCCGGTATCTTAGGTCTTCGTAAAGCTATTAAATATTTAAATAATCTTGGTATGGATAATATTCATCAATATGAACTTGAACTACGTAATTATTTTATAAATAAGTTAAGTGAAGTTAATGATGTTATTATTTATAATAAAGATATTAATAGTAATACTATTTTATTTAATATTAAAGATATCTTTTCCCAAGATACAAGTAGATATTTAAATCATTATCATATTTGTGTTAGAGCAGGTAATCATTGTGCTAAAATGGTTAAAGATTTAATTGGTATTTCGAATACTTGTCGTGTTTCACTATATTTTTATAATACGAAAGAAGAAGTTGACAAATTTATTGAAGTTATTAAAAATCATGATGACTTGATGAAGGTGATTATTGATGGATAATGATTTAAGAAGAACTATCATTATTGATAATTTTCAAAATCCTACAAATAAAAAAACAATTGAAGATGATTCTTTTGTTTCAGCCAATACACATAGTGATTCATGTATTGATAATGTAACATTATTTGTTAAATTTAATGGTGATAAGATTGAAGATGTGTATTTCGATGGAGAAGCGTGTGCGATTACAACATCAGCAACATCTATTATGATTCAAAAATTAATTGGTAAAACCATTGATGAAGCGTTATCTTTAATGGATAATTATTATAAGATGTTAGATGAAAAAGAATATGATAAAGATTCACTTGAAGAACTTAACGCGTATGATGAAATGTATAAACAACCAAGTCGTAAAAAATGTGCAATGTTACCTTTTGAAACATTAAAAAAAGCCATTATAAAATATAAAGAAAATAAGTAAAATTAATGAAAACTAGTTATTTATATAACTAGTTTTTTATTGTTTAATAAAATTAATTGTAATACAATTATAATAGGTGATAATATGAGAAATAATGAATCTGGAAACAATATAATTTTGAAGATTATTATTGGAGTATTAGGAGTAATTGTACTATATTTTGGTTTAGTAGCTTTTAATGTTATTGATGGACCATTTAGTACAATTGATGATAAAAAAGATTCAATAACTTTTTCTATAAAAGAATTAGAAATGAGAAAAGGTGAAGTTACCCATTTAGATGTAATAAATAATAATGGTGATGCCTTTATCTTTACAAGTAGTGATCCAAGTGTTGCAACTGTTGATGATTCAACAGGTTATATCGAAGCTAAAAAAGCGGGAGTTACTACCATTACGGTTCAATTAAGGAAAGATAGTAATATCAAAGATGAATGTATTGTTACCGTTGTTGAACCTGTAAGTTCTATAGATGTTGAAAGTGTTTCTTTAAATAAACAATCATTAAGCTTAAAAGTTGGTGATAGTGAAACCCTTCATTATACGTTATCACCAAATAATGCAAATATTCAAAAAGTTACTTGGTCAACAAGTAATAAAACAGTTGCTACTGTTAGTAAATATGGAGAAATAAAAGCTGTTGGTGTTGGAAATGCAATCATTAAAGTAGTAACAGATAATGGAAAAGAAGCAATATGTAATGTAACAGTTACTAAAAAGTCATCTAGTGAACCACCAAAAGAAGAAAATATTGAAGTAACGAGTATTAGTTTTGAAAGTAATAATATTAAATTAAAAATAGGTAGTAATTATAATCTAAGATCTAGAATGACCATTAAACCAAGTAATGCAACTAATAAAAAGATAACATGGACAAGTAGTGATTCTAGTATTGCCACAGTATCAAATGGTGTTGTAACAGCCATAAAAGCAGGAACAGTAACTGTTACAGCAAAATCAAGTAATGGTAAGACAGCAACATGTACTTTTGTTATTACTAAAAGTGGTAGTACCAAAGAAGTAGAAGTTACTAGTATAAGTTTTGAAAGTAATAATGTTAATATGAATGTTGGTAAATTATATAATTTAAAATCTCGAATGACCATTAAACCCGATAATGCCACTAATAAAACGATAACTTGGACAAGTAGTAATACAAGTATTGCAACTGTAAATGATGGACTTGTAACTGCTTTAAAAGCTGGAACTGTAAAAGTTACGGCAAAAGCAGATAATGGTGAAAAGGCAACATGTACTTTTGTTATTACTAAAAGTGGTAGTACCAAAGAAGTAGAAGTTACTAGTATAAGTTTTGAAAGTAATAATATTAATATGAATGTTGGTAAATTATATAATTTGAAATCACGAATGACAATTAAACCCGATAATGCAACTAACAAAACCGTAACTTGGACAAGTAGTAATACAAGTGTTGCTACTGTAAAAGATGGTGTTGTAACAGCATTAAAAGCAGGAACAGCAACTGTTACAGCAAAATCAAATAATGGTAAGACAGCAACCTGTACTTTTGTTATAAAAGCTGGTAGTACTACTAGTGATGCAATAAGTAGTGATGGAACAATTAATAATAAATACTTTAATATTGTTACGGGAAGTGGAGTTAATAAAAGCACTGCTCTTGCAAATACTAAAGGTCTTAATGAAGCCATATCTTATGCAAAAAAGAATGGTATTAAAAATATTAAATTAACGAAAGGTACCTATGTTGTTGCTAATATTGTGAATAAAAACGAAACTATTTTAAATGCTGCTGTTCAATTAAAATCAAACATTAATTTCAACTTGAATGGTTCTACATTAAAGATGTATCCTAATTCAGATGCTCAATATAGTGTTATATTAGTATATAATATTAAAAATGCTAAAGTATATAATGGAACTCTAGAAGGTGATCGTCAAAAACACACATGTGGAGATGGAAAAACTTTAATTCTTTCTGAAGATAGACGTGTAGGACCAGATGCAAGAAAAATACATAAATGTAATGATGGTTCAAAAGGTAATGGTACTCATGAATGGGGTATGGGTGTTAGAGTAAAAGATTCTTCATCGATTGAAATATATAATTTAACTATAAAAGAAATGACTGGTGATGGTGTTGTTGTTGCTAGTAATAAACTAGTTTTCCCAATAGTTACCAAAAATATTTTAGTTCATAATAATGAAATATATAATTGTCGTCGACAAGGTATAACGATTGGAAGAGTTGATGGTTTAAAAGTTTATAGCAATAATATTCACAATATTAAGGGAACTGATCCTCAAGCAGGCATTGATGTTGAACCAGATGGAACTAAAAATTATATTATTAAAACAGAGATTTATAATAATAAATTTTCCAATAATGGAGTTGATTTTTCATCGTATAATAAGCTTAAACGATGTACTACTAAAAATGAAGTTAATATAATTATTCGTGATAATGATTTTGATTGTAAAAAATCGCATACAGTTTATCTTCGAGAAAGTTTAAGAAAAAGTTTCACGCTTAAAGATAACGAATGTCAAAGAATAAGATATACTGGTCAGGATTATGTTAAATGTAGTTAAAAAAGATTTAATTTACTTAAATCTTTTTTATTTAGATATAAAATAAAAAAAGTGTTAACTAAAAAACAAACTAATGTTAAAAAGTTTGTTTTTTTAGTTAGCTAATATATAATAAAAATAGAGGTATATATGAATAAAAAAGGTAAATCAATTACTTTATTAGTAATAGGATCTTTATTAATGATATCTTCTATAGTATTTCTTTTAATCAAAATTAATGTTATTAAAACAAATAAAGTTGATAATGATGATATTGGTGAAATAGGTACTCTTGCTTCAAATAAGATAAATGTTATTTTGGACGCAAATGGTGGAATGGTATCAAAGAAAAGTCTTTCAATAAAAAAGGGGACAAAAATTGGTAGTTTACCAACCCCAACAAGAAGTGGATATACCTTTAACGGATGGTATTCAAAAAAAAGTGGCGGGAGTGTAGTTAATTCGTCGACAAAATTTAATAAAAACACAACAATATATGCTCATTGGAAAATAGAAATAGGTATTAGTCTTAATAAAAAAAATCTATCTATCAAAGTTGGTGATAGTGATAGTTTAAAAGTTACAATGGTTGTATCTAATGTGTTTCATGATGTTAAATGGACTAGTAGTAACCCAAAAGTGGTTACAGTAAATAATAATGGAGTAGTAAAAGGTATTAAAGAAGGTACTGCTACAATAACGGTTTCATTAGATAATGGTAAAAAGGCCTCTTGTAAAGTAACTGTTACGTCTAAAAATGGTGATGTAAGCAAAATAACTTTAAATAAAACTAATTTATCTTTAATAGTTGGTAAAAGTGAGAAACTAAATGCAACAGTGATTCCCTCTAATGCCAAAAATAAAACAATTATTTGGACAAGTGGTAATCCTAAAATAGCTACTGTTGATAAAAATGGTAAAGTAGTGGCTATTAAGTCAGGAACAGTAACAATAACAGCAAAATCAAATAATGGAAAGATTGCGACTTGTAAAGTAACTGTTACTTCTAAAACAGTTAACGTGAGTAAGGTAACATTGAATAAAACTAAGTTGTCTTTATTGGTTGGTAAAAATGAAAAATTAACAGCAACAGTAACACCAACTAATGCTACAAATAAAACAATCAGATGGACAAGTAGCAATTCCAAAATAGCTACTGTCGATAAAAATGGGAAAGTGGTGGCTATTAAATCAGGAACAGTAACAATAACAGCAAAATCAAATAATGGAAAGATTGCGACTTGTACTCTTGTTATAAAAAATAGTGATGCAATAAGTAGTGATGGAACAATTAATAATAAATACTTTAATATTGTTACGGGAAGTGGAGTTAATAAAAGCATTGCTCTTGCCAATACTAAAGCTCTTAATGAAGCCATATCTTATGCTCATGATAATGGTATTAAAAATATTAAGTTAACGAAAGGTACTTATGTTGTTGCTAATATTGTGAATAAAAACGATCCTATTTTAAATACAGCTATTCAATTAAAATCAAATATGAACTTTAATCTTAATGGTTCAACGATAAAAATGTATCCTAATTCAAATGCTCAATACAGCATTGTATTAATCTATAAAGAGAAGAATGTTAAAGTATATAATGGAACTTTAGAAGGAGATCGTAAGAATCATACATGTATGAATGGGAAAAGTATTCTTGACGAAGATAAACGTGTTGGACCTGACGCAAAAACAAAGAAAAAATGTCTTGATGGTTCAAAAGGTAATGGTACTCATGAATGGGGAATGGGTGTTAGAGTAAGAGATTCTTCATCAGTTGAAATATACAGTTTAACTATAAAAGAAATGACCGGTGATGGGGTTATTGTTGGTAATGACCAGTCCATTTTCCCAATAGTTACCAAAGATGTTTTAGTTCATAATAATGAAATATATAATTGTCGTCGACAAGGCATAACAATTGGAAGAGGCGAGAACTTAAAAGTTTATAAAAATATAATTCATAATATTAAAGGAACTAATCCAGAAGCAGGCATTGATGTTGAACCAGATGGAACTAAAAATTATATTATTAAAACAGAGATTTATAATAATAAATTTTCCAATAATGGAGTTGATTTTTCATCGTATAATAAGCTTAAACGATGTACTACTAAAAATGAAGTTAATATAATTATTCGTGATAATGATTTTGATTGTAAAAAATCGCATACAGTTTATCTTCGAGAAAGTTTAAGAAAAAGTTTCACGCTTAAAGATAACGAATGTCAAAGAATAAGATATACTGGTCAGGATTATGTTAAATGTGATTAAAAAAAGATTTAATTTACTTAAATCTTTTTTTTGTCTTTAATCGTGTAAATATCTATGATATGATTAATTTAGATATAAGATGGTGATAACATGTTAAAAGTTGATTGTAATGCTGTATTAAATAATAATAAAAGTATTTTAATTGACTCAGAAGCTGTAAAAGAGTTATTAGATACTTTAGACAATCAATATAATGGATTAGATGCTAGTGTAAAAGAAAGAGCATCTATTAACACAAGAATTTTAAGAGGTATGGTATCATATGAATTAGAAGATAAAATTAGTTTTTTATCAAAAATGGTAAAAGAACTTGAAGAAGCTATGGGTGAATCCA
Organism: uncultured Clostridia bacterium; assembly: GCA_946409545.1. GTDB lineage: Bacteria > Bacillota_I > Bacilli_A > RF39 > UBA660 > RUG12783. The sequence continues at coordinate 23,175 of CAMJWT010000012.1, forward strand.
TGGATGAATTGATAAAACATAAATATGGCGCAGATGTCTATGAAGATAAAATAATTGCTTTTTATGCGGATCATTGGTATAAATTTGGTGAAAATCTTGAAACACAAGAAGATGCCTTTAAACATTTTTATGTACTAGATAATTTTTATGATTTTTGGCATAAAGATATAGGAATGGATGAAAAATTATATGCTTATGTATCGATAAGAGAATTTCAAGAAAAATTTGATTATGATAGATTTGGTTTAAATCCTGATGACGTAAGAAAACAATTGTTGTATATTAAAGATGTACGTGGTTTCCAAGAAATGAAATCGGTTATAAGCGCTTTGTTAAATAATTGTCCTGATAATTATGAAGATTATGATTTTCAACCTGGAAGGAGAATTAACTCTGATTCATATTATAATTTTGATTCAAATCATATTAATGAATTCCAAACTAATTCTGAAATCCTTTCTGTAAATGGTTATGATTTTGAGTTTTGTCAAGTTCTTCCAAAAGATTGTACTGGAATTGAAATGTTGGCTTATAATTTTGCAAAAGCAAATGTTATTAATACTATGAGAACATTACCATCTTCATATTTAGAAGTTCTTACTCATAAAAACAACACAGTAATATTGACGTGTAGTATTGATTCACAAATCTATAATGGTGGAGTCTTTTGGGGAGGTTTAACTTATTCAGGCACTGGAAATGTTGTAATAAATGTACACGAAAGTTTTAAAGCCAATTATTATTATACAGTTGGAACAGTTCTTCATGAATTTGGTCACAAATTTGATGGTATTTTAGTAGATAGTGTTATAAACAAACTGTATGGAAAATATTTTTATTCTAAAAACAATGAAACATGGCAAAAGTTATACAACAAATATGTTGAGACTATTCAAGGTATTGAAGCTAAAGATTATGATAATCTTGTTTTTGGTGATGAGAATGAAAACAAAGAATACTCAGTAGAATTCTTTGCTGGAGCAATGTATTTATATTTCACTAAGGGAGATGCAATGAAAAAGTTTTGCCCAGATTTGTATGAGGAAATTACTAGATTACTAGGTGAAGATTATAGTGACTCTTATAATGAACATATAGAAGAAGTTTTAAATACAGAATATGATGGACAGAGTAAAGGAAATGGTTATCCAGATCCTGAACCTGGACCAGGACCTTCACCAACACCAGGTCCTGAAGTGACACCTGGTCCAAATAATTAGGAGGTTATATGAGAGAAAATAAAATTGCAAATATTAAAGTGGATAAATCAAAAGTTGCAAAAATAGGATCTTTTATATTGACAACTATGCTTATTATTTCTTTTGTAGATGGTACATATGAAAAAAACACTAATAATGAAGTTACAACAATTGGATGTGAACCAAAAGCGGTTGAATATTATGATAGATTATATGAATTAAAAAATAACAGTTCAAAATATGACGATGTAATTGTAGATTTATATAACAAAGGACAATTAAGTATTAATGGTGTATCATATCCTTTGGATAAGTATTTTATAACAATCAATTTTAATAGTGAAGGAAATGAATATCATTTAACAAGTACAAAAAGTGATTATAATGATATTTTAACTAGTAGTTTGGAAAAATATGAATATAAAAGAATTGTAAGATTTCGTGATACAACTGCATTTATAGAACTCATCAATAGTGATTGTGTTCTTATTGATTATGAAAGAAATATTATTACAATAATAGATGTAAATAAGGCATTAGAAATAGTAAATAATTGGGATGGTACAATTCATGATAAAGTTCCTGAAACTGATGCTGTAGAGAATAAAGAATTTATAAGAAGGTAATTAAATGATTAATGTAAGTAATGAAAAAGCAAAAATTGCTTTGATGAAGCAGACCGCAGGGGACATTAATGACAATGCTATTAAATTATGTGATGATTTAAAAAAAACCTCAGATATTTTTCAAGGAAATAAAGTTGATGATGCTATAAATGAATTAACAAATCATTCAAGTAAAATTAAGGATGAGGCTTCTTTTTTAATCATCGAAGTTGATAGTTTAAATGGTGTTGTTAATCAAATTTACCAAGAACAAGTAGATGAGGAAAATCGTCGCAAAAGAGAACAAGAAATGAATAAACCTAATGAATCTATTAATCCCAACTTTTTGAATGAATAAATAGTAATATTGAAGACCTATAATAATGGTTAATAAAATAAATATAAAGATTTAATTTGTTTAAATCTTTTTTTATGATATAATTTAGTCTTGAAAAGAGGGATTAATATGCAATTACCTGATTTAAATAAAGCAAGAAAAAGAACAAAAGAAGAAGTTAAAATAGATCATTTTAAATTAAAAAAAGAATATCAATCTTTAGGAAAAAATAAGACATATTATGTTAAAACATATGGTTGTCAAATGAATGAACATGATAGTGAAAATATATGTGGTTTACTTGATTCATGTGGTTTTTCGAAAAATGATGAAATGGAAGAAGCTGATTTAATAATATTAAACACTTGTTCTATTAGAGAGAATGCTCATAATAAAGCTTTTGGTATGTTAGGACGTCTTAAACATTTAAAAGAAAAAAGACCTAATATCATCGTTGCTGTATGTGGTTGTATGGCTCAAGAAGAAGTCGTTGTTAAAGAAATCTTATCTAAATATCGTAATGTTAACTTTATTTTTGGTACTCATAATTTATATGACTTACCAAAACTAATTAAAGATTGTTATGATAATCCAAAAACTAACGTATGTGTATTATCAGAAGAAGGTAATATAGTTGAAGATCTTCCTGTTCGTCGTGTTAATAGTTATAAAGCTTATGTAAATATTATTTATGGTTGTGATAAATTTTGTACATATTGTATCGTACCTTATACAAGAGGTAAACAAAGAAGTCGAAGAATGGAAGATATTCTTAATGAAGTTCGCAAACTAAAAGAAGATAATTATCAAGAAGTAACTCTTTTAGGTCAAAATGTAAATGCTTATGGTAAAGATCTTGATGAAGGTTATGATTTATCAGATTTACTTCTTGAAGTTAGTAAGATAGGATTACCAAGAGTTCGTTTCATAACTAGTCATCCTTGGGACTTCACTGATAAAATGATTGAAGTTATTAAAAACAATAAAAATATTATGCCTTATATTCATTTACCTTTACAATCTGGTAGTGATAAAATACTAAAACTAATGGGTCGTCGTTATACAAGAGAATCTTATAAAGAATTATTTAATAAATTAAAAGGAATTCCTGGTGTTAGTATAACAACAGATATTATAGTTGGATTCCCAGGAGAGACAGAAGATGACTTTAATGATACTTTAGATATGGTTAACTACTGTAAATATGATGGTGCGTTTACTTTTATATACTCACCACGTGTTGGAACCCCAGCTGCAAAACTTATGGAAAAAGATAGTTTAACGCTTCCTGAAAAAGAACAGAGATTATATAAACTTAATGAAATAATTAATAATTATTCACTAGAATCTAATAAAAAAATGGAAGGTAAAACTTTTGATGTTTTAGTAGAAGGTGATAGTATTAAAGATAATGAATTATTCGGCTATACCGAAACGAATAAACTCGTTAACTTTACTGGTAAGGGTGATTTAGTTGGTAAAATTGTTCCTGTTAAAATAACTTCTGCTAAAAGCTTTAGTTTAGATGGTGAGTTAGTTGAACAATAAAGAAATATTAGATAAGGTCGATGATATTATTCGGGAAATTGAGACAAGTCCTGATTATCAAAAATATTTAAAGTTAAAAGAAGATATTGGTAATAATAAAGAATTAGTTTTATTAATTAATGAAGTACGTCAAATGAATAAAGATTTTGTCCACAAACTTGTGGATAAAAAAACTTTAGATAATAAGACTTATGAACTTAATAATCATCCTTTATATCGAGAATATTTAAATACTATTGATGTTATAAATAATGAATTATCAATAATTGAAAATACGATTAATAATTATTTTAAAAAAAAGTTAGACAACTAACTTTTTTTTTACATTATTTTGTGTAAATATTTATTCATTTTGTGTAAATATTTATTTTTTTTTGTGTAAATATTTATTTTTTTTGTGTAAACATATTTTTTTCTTATGTTATATGGTATGATGATTATGTTAGATAATAAAAGTAAATAAAATGGAGTGTATGATATGAAAAATATTTTTGAAAAAAAACAAATTTTTGCTTTAAGTTTAATTGCTTTAATAGGAACGATAGTTGCATTTGTATTAAAAAATGCTAGTTATGCTGCTCCTCTTAGTACTACAATGAAGGATTATTCTAATTATCCGACATCTATACCGGTGTCATATTCTTATTCAACTATTGTGTATAATGCTAATACAGAATTTGTAGATGAATCAAATAATGCTAATGGTTGGACAACGGTTGCTGGTGTTAGAGTACCAAAGTATTTACATCAAAGATCAGGTAAAATACAAGTTTTAATTAAAAATAGTGCGATGGATGCTAATGGTAATCCATTAAATGTTAGAATTACTGCTGATAATATCACACCATGGTCAGAAGCTAGTACTGGTGTTTATATAGCATTTTTACCAGAAATACTAATATCTGATAATCAATTGGCTCCAACTCCTTCGAATAATACATCACATCCTTTAACTACTGGTGAACCAATATTATTTGCCTTAAATGCTGATCGGGCAGAATGTGATTTCACGATAACATATTTAAATCAAGATGGAACTGTTGCAACACAAATTAATAACGTTTTATCATCATATTATGATATAGATGTTCCTGGAAATGTATCTGGTGCCTTCTTAAATGGTACTGAAGGTTTTAAACCATTAACAGGTAATAATACAATTTATTATAATAAGAATCAAGTTACTCATGGTGCTAATTATTTAGTTTCTATAGTAGAATCTGATGGTGGTATTGGTATTGGTAGTTATGTACAAGGAAATTATGTAAACATTATGGATGCCAATTCTCCATTATTCCAAACTACAGCTGTAGTTCATTCGACTTCCGTTGGTGGTGTATATAAAATCCACTATGGTGGTACTGGCTGTGGTATCGCTTATATGTTTATTTCACCAACTAAATTTGAAGAACCAACTCCAACGAAGACTGTTCTTCAAGGTAGTGGACCATATTATTTAAATAATTCATTTACTTATCGTATATCACGTTATGCTCCAAATAACTACTTTGCAAGTGCATTTGGATTGAATCAAGCTTATGGTGCTACATTATTCCCAACTAATACGTTATATGATCGATTTGAAATAACTGATACACTAGAAAACTATTTAACAATTAATACTAATGGTATTAAAGTTTATAATGAAAGTGGAACTGATGTTACTTCATACTTTAATGTTCAAGTTAGTGGAAAAACAGTAACTGCATCTGCAAAATCTAATATTTTAAGTAGTGGTAGTTTTTATGGACATTTTTATAAATTAGATATACCAGTAACATTTGCAACATATAAAGCTGGAACAACGATTTCCAATGTTGCTCAAGTAAATTCTAAAATAGTTAATTCTTCTCTTGTACAACAAAATACACCAAATGTTGATGTTTCAATTAAATATAAAGTAGTAAGTAGACACTTCTTAGCTAATACTACTCCAAATGAGCAATCATTAAATAATCCAATATTAGTTTCAAGAACAAATACTAAATTATGTGATGATATTGCGATAAATAATTCAGCTAATCATGGAGCATCATTTACGACTAATCCATGTAGCACTTTAACAACGGCAACATCTCAATATCGATTTAGAGAAATTCTTGTAAATGGAATGGATAAAAATAACTTAAATATTACACCAGCGCTTAAGGCAACATGGAATGCTGATGGTACAGGTGGTGCCAACTCAAATGGTGTTTATACAAATACGGTTCAAGGAAACTTAACAGATTCAAGTGGCATTGTATATATTGATTACTATTATGAAATGAAACCTGCTAAAGTAACTGTTCATCATTATAAAAAAGGTACGACAGAAGAAATATGTCCAGCAGAAACATCAGTATTACCATATAATACTGCTTATGAAAAAAATAAATGTAGTAATGAAACTTCATTAGGCAATTATATTTATGCATATGTTGTATCTAATGATTCTAATGCTACAATCAATGATCCACTAGGAAAAGTTACTGGTAATGTTAAGGGTAATATAGAAATTACATTCTATTATGAGTTAACAACTGTTGATGCTAATCCTAAAAAGGAAGCTCCAACATTATTCCATTCAAGGAATGAAGCTTTCAATTATAAGATAACAGATACTGTTAAGATTAAAGATTATCGTGGAGATGCAACAATTACTGTAACCGATAAGTTAGAATATGAAATTGATACAACACGTTCAAATCTTGCAGGTGGTACTTATAATAATGATAATAAGACAATTACATGGACTATTCCATGGAATAATATCAACACTAATGGTCAAAATAATGATACTGTAACGAAAGATATTTCAATTGACTTTACAGTTTATTATAATAATGTTCCAAGTGATGTTGAAGTTATAACTAATAGTGTAGTAGAGAACGTTGATACTGCTAAAGTAGATAAAGAGACTAATACATATGCTGATACTCAAATAGATCTATATACATTAATTGTTCATCATTATAAAGAAGGAACAACTCAAGAATTATGTCCTACAACAACAGAAATTTTAGATGAGGGAACAAGTTATACAAAAACTACTTGTGATCTTGATGAATATGATTTCGTTGAAGTTAAGAAAGATGGAACTGTATTAGAAGATAATCCAGGAACGGTTACTGATAATATAAATGGTGATACGACTCTTGATTTTATTTATCGTAAGAAAGATAGTACACTTGAAACCGTTATTACAAAAACTGGTCCAGATGAATTAACGAGTGTGTCTCAAGAAGTAACATATGATATTCATTATGAAGGTCATGTTGTTGATTATCGTGGTGATGGTTTAATAACTATTACAGATACTCTTCCATACAAGATAGATACTAGTAAATCAGATCTTGATGGTGGAGAATATGATGGCGAATATAAGATTGTATGGCAAGTTAATTGGAATGGCATCGATACATATAATGGAGAAAATGATACTATTACAGTAGATAAGAAGATTAAAGTTGTATTCTCAGATCTTAACGTCGATGATAAGACTATGACTAATGGAGTTGAAGCTAAAACTACTCTTGATGAGAAAACGGATTTAGTATTAGCAACAAAAGATACTGATATTAAACTTCCTGGTATTATAATTGTTCATCATTACCTTCATGGAACTACTGAAAAGTTATTTGATGATGATATAGCAATTGGTTTAGTACATGAAAAATATCATGCCCAACCAAAAGATAAAGATGGTTATGTTGTTGTTACAAGACCAGAATATGAAGATGTTGAATTTACAATTGATGAACAAGAACTCGTTTATACTTATGAAAAATTGAAATTTGATATTGTAACTGAAGTTATTGGTGGCGGTGGTGATATCGTCGGTGATGAAAAAATCTCAAGTGGAGATGATTCAACTATCGATTACATTGTTATAACACCTGATGATGGATATGAAATCCAACGAGTAGTTATTGATGGAGAAGAGATAGAAGTTACTAATAAAAATAAAATGATTATTGATAACTTTAAAAATGTTAGAGAAAATCATTTAGTTCAAGTACAATTTACTGAAAAACCAATTAAAGTACCAATTACTGGTAGTAATACAAAACTAATACCTATCGCAATTATTGCTATAATATTAGGTATCGTTATTGCAATTAAAACCGGTTATCTTAGTAAAGTTTTTAAGAAAAGTCTATAATTTATAGACTTTTTTTATTTTGATTTATATAATAAACGTAGGTGATAATATGAAATTAACCAATGATTATAAAGATTATGAAATACTAGATGCTAGTTGTGGTATGAAACTAGAAAGATGGGATAAATATTATTTATTAAGACCAGATCCAGCGGTTATTTGGGATAATGGTGACTTAGAAAATAAATATAAAAATTTAATTCATAGTGTTTATTATCGTAGTAATAAAGGTGGAGGTCATTGGGAAAATAGAAAAAATCTTCCTAGTGATTGGACGATTAAATATCATGATTTAGTTTTTAATATTAAACAAATGGGTTTTAAACATACAGGTTTATTTCCAGAACAAGCTTATAACTGGAATTTTATGATGGATAAAATAAAAAATTGTGGTCGTAAAATAAAAGTCTTAAATCTTTTTGCATACACAGGTGGTGCTACTATCGCTTGTATCAAAGCAGGAGCTCATGTAACTCATGTTGATTCAAGTCGTGGTATGGTTGATTGGGCAAAAGAAAATGTTAAAAGCAACAATCTAGATGAAAATATGGTTCGTTATATTGTCGATGATGTTATTAAATTTGTATCTCGTGAAATAAGAAGAGGTAATAAGTATGATGCCATTATAATGGATCCTCCTGCTTATGGACGTGGTGCTAATGGTGAAGTTTGGGATCTTGAAAAAGATTTATTTAAATTACTTTCTCTTTGTAAAGAAGTATTATCAGATGAACCATTATTTGTACTAGTAAACTCATATTCTGGTTTATCTCCTGTTCTTCTTGATAATTTATTACGTTTAACAATTAATAAAGATAATACTGGTTGGATTACATGTGACGAGATTGGTCTTCCAATAAAGGGTGGACTTGTATTACCATGTGGTATTTATGGAAGAATTGAATATGAATAATTTAGAAATATTATATGAAGATAATCATGTGATAGTTGTTTTTAAACCAATTAATATCTTAAGTCAAGGTGATATTACAGGTGATATTGATATGCTTACTATCATAAAAAAATATATTAAAGAAAAATATCATAAACCTGGTAATGTCTATTTAGGTCTTGTCCATAGACTTGACCGTGTAACAAGTGGCGTAATGGTTTTTGCTAAAACAAGTAAAGCAGCAAGTCGTCTTTCAGAATCTATTCGAAAAAATGAATTAACTAAAGATTATCTTGCGATTGTTCATGGAAAAGTCGATAGTGGAAGAATGGAAGATTACCTTTTGAAAAAAGATGATTTTAGTACCGTTGTTTCTAAAGAAGGTAAACTTGCTATATTAAATTATCAATTATTAGAGTATAATAAAGATAAGGATATCTCTTTGGTTAATGTTCATCTAGAAACCGGAAGACATCATCAAATAAGAGTTCAGTTTAAATCACGTAATCATCCTCTTATTGGTGATAAAAGATATGGGAATGATTCTTATGATAATCTTGGTTTATGTGCTTATCATCTTGAATTTATTCATCCTGTAACAAAAGAATTAAAAAGTTTTACTAGATACCCTAAAGGAGATATTTGGAATTTTAAATGGTTAAAGGAGAAGTTATGAAAAATAAGTTATATGTTACGGTAATATTAGTTTTTGTTTTAACAATTCTTGTAACTGTTTATTCAACTATACAATTTTCACAAAAGAATAAAAATAACGAAGAAGACCAAGAAGTTATCAGTTTATCTAATGGATGGGTTGAAAATAGCGTTACAGATTATAAATTAACTATTCATGGCTCTTATTATTTATCAACTGATTTAGATAGTGATATTACTCATGATTATTATTGTGAAACCCCTGATTGTGAATTTATTACAGGTAATGATAATTATGCTTTAATACGTGATAATGGTTATTTAATATTTAGTTTATTTGATAATGGAGTTTATTATTTAAGTGATTTTGAATATGAATTAGATGAAATTCAATTTTTAGTTAATAATGGAACTTTATATGGAATTATATATCGTAATGGAAATAATGATTTCTATTATTCACTAGATACTAATGATTATTATTTTGTTAATGATAATATTGAAATTGATGCTAATTCAAAATATGTTATTGATAAAAATGAATTAATTATTAAAGAAGATGATCATTATTCTTTAGTTAATTATTTAACAATGGAACAATTAATAGTGGCTTCTAATTTAGAACTTAATTATTATGAAAAAGAAAATGATTATTTAATACTTGCAAGTGATTATATAGGTGATATTATTAATGTTTATACTTCTAGTCTAAAAAGTGTTAATATACCATCAATAAAGAAAGTAGGACTATCTAATAATCATGTTATCTTAACTGATTATAGTAACAAGTTTTTTGTTAAAAACTTCAATAATGAGACAATTATGATTAGTGAAGAATATGATGATATTTATGACATAATAAGAGGCTTAGTAATCGCTAAACGTGATGATAAATTATTAATTATTAATTCATCTTGTGAAGTACTAAAAGAAATAGATCTTAATGGTATGGAATATGATCGTATTAGAAGTGGTTATAATAATGAATCTATTGATTATGAAGAAGGACTATATCTATATATTGGAAATGATTTTAATTATCAAGAAATATATTTTAATCCTGAAACTTTAGAATCTTATCAAAAAGATGTTTAATTCTTCTTGTAAAAAAGTCTTGCAATTTATTTATTTTATGTTATAATTTTATGAGTAATCCGCTGTTTATGTAATAAACTTTTCATTTAGTTTTTAAATATGATTATGATATAAAGAAAAGGAGATTTAAAATGAACGTAATTGATAAGATTGAAAAAAGTCAAATGAACCCTAACATTCCAGAGTTTCGTGTTGGTGACTTAGTAAAAGTTGATGTTAAGATTATCGAAGGTAAACGTGAAAGAATTCAAGCTTATGAAGGTGTTGTTATTTCTCGTAAAGGTTCAGGACTAAATGAAACTTTTACAGTTAGAAAGACTTCAGCTGGTGTAGGTGTTGAAAGAATTTTCGCTGTTCATTCACCTAAGGTAGCTAGTATTACTGTTGTTCGTCGTGGTAAAGCAAGACGTGCTAAGTTAACATTCTTAAGAAACTTAAAGGGTCAATACAAAATTGAAGAAAGAGCATAAAAGATAAGGATTAACCCTTATCTTTTTTGTAGGTGTTTAAAATGAAAATATTTAAAGAAGTAATGAGTTATGTCATTATTATCGCTGTTGTATTATTATTTAAGTTTTTTATTATTTCACCAATTAGAGTAAGTGGTGATAGTATGAAACCAACTCTTCATAATGGAGAATTCATGTTATTAAATGAAATTGGTTATCGACTTAATGGTGTAAAAAGATTTGATATTGTCGTTATTAATACCAAAGATGAAATTATTATTAAAAGAATAATTGGTCTTCCTGGTGAACATATTAAATATCAAGATAATAAGCTTTTCATTAATGATAAAGAAGTAGAAGAACCATTTGAACATGAAATAACTCATAATTATGATATTCATGAATTAAATAGTGAAGTTATCCCTGAAGGTTATTATTTTGTTTTAGGAGATAATCGTGGAAACTCTAGCGATTCAAGAATTATTGGTTTTATTAGTAAAGATCAAATAAGAGGTAAGGTTATTAAAAAAGTATTATTTCCATTCTCTAAAATTCGTACTGTAAAATAGTCACTTAGGTGACTTTTTTTGTTATAATAAATTAAAGTGGAGGTTATATGAACGAAATAAAGTGTCCAAAGTGTGGTACCGTTTTTCAAATAAATGAAGAAGATTATGAATCAATAAGTAAACAAATAAGAGATATAGAGTTTAATAAAGAATTAGATCTTCATAAAAAGCAATATGAACAAGATAAAGAAAATGCAATTAAACTATTAAAAGCAAGTAATGAAAAAGAATTAAGTGAAAAATTAAATGATAAAGATAAAGAGATTAATAATTTAGAAAATGAAATAAAAAATCTATCTAGCAAACTAGAAAAAGATTATTTAGAAAAATTAAATAAAAAAGAATTAGAAATTAAAGAATTAAATAATAAGATAGAAGTTTCAGAATCTAAAAAAGAACTTGAAATAACAAAAGTAGTTAGTGAAAAAGATAAAGAAATAAATAATCTTAATAATTTATTAGATAGTAATAACAAAGAATATAAATTAAAAGAAAATAGTTTAAAAGAACAATATGAAAATAAACTTAAAGATAAAGATGAACAAATAGCATATTATAAAGATTTTAAAGCTCGTCAATCTACAAAAATGATAGGTGAGTCTCTTGAAGTTCATTGTAATAATGAATTTAATAGATTACGTCCACTGTTCCCAAACGCTTATTTTGATAAAGATAATGAAGTTAAAGAAGGTTCTAAAGGTGATTTTATCTTCCGTGATTTTGATGATGATAATAATGAAATTGTATCAATTATGTTTGAGATGAAAAATGAAAATGATACAACCAGTACGAAACATAAAAATGAAGATTTCTTAAAAGAACTTGATAAAGATCGTAAGTTAAAGAATTGTGAATATGCTGTTTTAGTATCTTTACTTGAAATGGACAATGATTTATATAATGATGGTATTGTAGATGTATCTCATCTATATCCAAAGATGTATGTTATACGTCCACAATTCTTTATTCCTATTATTACTTTAATTAGAAATATATCTAGTAAAGCTCTTGAATATAAAAAAGAATTAAATATTATTCGCAATCAGAATATTGATATTACTAATTTCGAAAATGATTTAAATTCTTTTAAAGATACTTTTGGTCGTAATTGGCGACTTGCTAATGAAAAGTTTGGTAAAGCAATAGAAGAGATTGATAAAACAATTGAACATTTACAAAAAGTTAAAGAGAATTTATTACGTACTGATGATAATTTAAGAATTGCTAATAACAAATTAGATAATCTTACAGTACAGAAATTAACAAGAAATAATGAAACAATGAAAAAGAAGTTTGATGAATTAAAAGATTAAAAGAAAAAGATATGAACTATTCAGCGATAGATTTCATATCTTTTTTATATCTTTTAGCTTCTCTTGCAGTAACTTTAACTTTTGTACCATCAGTTAGTGTTACATTTTGTAAGTTTAATTTTTGTACATGTCTTGTAGCATTAAGAGCATGACTTCTACGATTACCAAACATAGGTTTCTTACCTGTTGCTTTGCTTGCCATTCTAAATCCCTCCTTTTTGGGCGTCATTCGTTATTAACTTTATCATAATATCCTTTATAAGTCAAACAAAATGGTGGTAAAAGTAGTAAAAAAGTCATATAATTAACTTGGTGATATTATGCAAAGGTATTTTTGTCGTGAACTAAATAATAATATATTTACTTTATCAAATGATGATAGTTATCATATTACAAAAGTAATGAGAATGAATTTAGGCGATTTAGTAGAAGTTGTTTATAATAAAGAAACATATATATCAAAAATAGTATCATTTAATCCTGTTGTTTGTGAAATAGATAAAAAACTTGATGAAAATAATGAATTTAATAAAAAAATATATATTTGTCAAAGTTTAGTTAATGAACAGAAAATGGATTATATTCTTCAAAAAGGAACAGAACTAGGGGCTTTCTCTTTTATACCTTATCTAGCTACTAATAGTGTTATAAAAGATAATGGTAAAAGTGATAAAAAAATAAATAGATGGCAAAAAATAGTTAAAGAAGCAAGTGAACAATCAAAAAGAAATATTATTCCTGAAGTTTTAGAATTTCATAATATTAATGATTTAATAAATTTTGAATGTGATTTAAAAATAGTTTGTTCCGTGAATGAAAAAGTAAATAATATGAAAAATATCATACAGAAGTATCCTAAATGTGGTACAATTATGGTAGTGATAGGACCAGAAGGTGGTTTTACCGAAAAAGAAGAAGAAATCTTTAAAAATAATGGATTTATTCTTGTATCTTTAGGAAATCGTGTATTAAGAACGGAAACTGCATCACTGATGGTACTAAGTATGTTTAATTATGAATGGATGGTGTAATTATGTTTACAACTAGTGAAATAATATTATTAATTCTTGTTGTTAGTGTTATTTTAATTATTTTTGTTGTTTTAACAGTTATTGATATAAAAGATTATTTAAGAAGTAAAAATAAAGTTACTGTTGTAACAAAAAATGTTGATAAAGAAACAATTAAAGATGATGATATCTTATATATTGATAGTGAGCCTGAATACGAAGTTAATACAAAGAATGTAGAAGTAATAGAAGCTCCTAAAGAAGTAAAACCTATCTTAGAAGAAAGTGAAATCATTTTTGAAGAAGAAAAAGATTTAGATCCTTTCATTGAAGAAGAAGAGGTTATTGTTCCTACTAAAGATGAAATTATCTATAAAGAAGCAATGACAAGAGAAGAAGCAAGAGAAGAACTTCAAAAAGTAGAAGAAAGACTTCAAGAAGAAAAAGATATATCTTTACAAGATACAATTACTAACTTTGAAATGGAACAAGAAGAAAATGCTATTATTAGTTTAGATGAGTTAATGAAAGTTAGTGATAAATTATATGAAAGCAATGAACCTGTTCAATATGATGATGGAGATGAACCTATAACGATTCAAGAAGTAATTCAAAAATATAATGATGTACAAAATAAAAAAGAAGATGTATCTGTTGTTAAAGCATATGACACTGTACGTGATACAACAAGTGATTTATTTGTTGAAGAAGAAGAGGACTTCTTAACTGATTTAGAAATAGCTCATAATAATTTACATCGATAAAAATTATGTTATAATATGAATAAAAAAGGAGATTGTTATGATTTTAGATGCATGTAAAACCGTTGGAAATTTAATCGATTTTATAGATGGAACAATATCAACACCATTAAAAATATTAGCTGTAGTATTATTTTTGGTGTTTACTAGTTTGGAATATGCTAAAGTTGTTTTTTCAGCAGATGGTTCTTTTAAGAAAGCAAATCAAAATAGTTTAAAAAGATTTATAGGATTATTATTACTATTCTTTACTCCTAATATTATTAATATGGTTTTAGGATGGATAGATATAGCAACATGTAGAATATAAAAGAATTAATTATTTAATTCTTTTTTTTGGAGGTTTTATGAAGATTAGAGGAATAGCATTAGGTTGTAAAGTTAATACTTATGAAAATGAATATATTTTAAGTACTTTTTTAGATCATGGCTATGAAATAGTTAATGACAAAGCTGATGTTTATGTTATTAATACTTGTAGTGTAACGAATAATAGTGATGCGAAATCAAGAAAAGTAATTAATCGAATTGCTAGAGAAAATCCAGATAGTATTATTGTTGTAATGGGATGCTTTATCGAAGCTAATAAAGATTATGATAATCCTGATATCGATATTATTATTGGAAATAAAGATAAAAATCGTGTATATGAATTAGTAGAAGATTATATAAAGAATAAAGGAAAAAAGAAATTATTGTATGATGACTTTGATAAAAAGTTTGAAGATATGTTTATTAAAAATATGTCTAGTAGAACAAGAGCTTTTGTTAAAATTCAAGATGGATGTGAAAACTTTTGTAGTTACTGTATAATCCCTTTTACAAGAGGTAAATGTCGAAGTAAAGATAAAGATACTGTTCTTGATGAAATCAAATGTTTAACAAATAATGGTTATCAAGAAGTAGTATTAACAGGAATTCATACAGGGCATTATGGTGAAGATAGTGGTGTTACTTTTCCAAGTTTATTAGAAGAGATAATTAAAATTAAAAAGTTAAAAAGACTTCGTATATCATCTATTGAAATAACAGAACTAAATGACGATTTTATTAAAGTATTCAAAAATAGTGATATTATAGTTCCTCATTTACATATTCCTCTTCAAGCAGGTAGTGATCCTATTTTAAAATCAATGAATCGTAAATATGATTTAGATTATTATCGTAATAAAATTAAAGAACTTCGAAGTGTTAAACCTGATTTATCTATCACAACAGATATTATTGTAGGTTTCCCTGGTGAGACTGATGAATTATTTAATGAAACGCTATCTTTCGCAAGAGAAATAGGCTTTAGCAAAATTCATGTATTCCCTTATTCAAGACGTCATGGTACAAAAGCGGATTTAATGCCTAACCAAATTGATGAAAGAATAAAAAAAGAAAGAGTTTCGAAATTAATTGAATTAAGTAATGAACTAGAACATAATTATTTAGATAAATTTATTAACAAAAATGTGGAAATTTTAGTAGAAACGATTAAAGATGGTGTATCAACAGGTCACACTGGTAATTATTTAGAAGTAAAAGTTAACAAAGAACTTGAGCATAATAAGATGTATAATGTTATAATAAAGAAAAGAGAAGAGAACTATTTAATAGGAGAAGTATATGAAAATTAATAAACAAAGAAAAGATCATTTAAGTTGGGATGAATATTTTATGGCCATTGCTCAATTATCAAGTATGAGAAGTAAAGATCCAAGTACTCAAGTTGGAGCTTGTATCGTATCAGGTGATAATAGAATTTTATCAATTGGTTATAATGGAGCTCCTAATGGTTTTCCAGATGATACTTTCCCTTGGGAAAGAGAAGGAGACTTTTTAAATACTAAATATGCATATGTATGTCATGCAGAAATGAACGCTATACTTAATTATCGTGGAACGAGAAAAGAACTAGAAGGCGCCAAAATATATGTTGATTTATTCCCTTGTAATGAATGTGCAAAATTAATAATTCAAAGTGGTATTAAAGAAGTTATTTTCTTAAGAGATAAATTTAAAAATAAAGAAGGTATCAAGTGTGAAACAGATAGTGTAAAAGCAAGTAAGTCTATGTTTAAACAATGTGGTGTTAAATGTTCTCACTTAGAAATGGATAAAGAAATTAATATTAAGTTAGAAAATGATAAGTAGAAATACTTATCTTTTTATTTACATATTTTAATAATAGTTACTTATTGTTTTATATATTGTATTCACTTGTTATGATATACTAAATAGTAGGGAGGGTATATGAAAAAAAAGAAATATTTATTTATAGTTTTATTAATAATACCACTTCTAGTTCTATTTATAAGTAGATCTTTTTCGATTACTTATACAGAAGAAATAAAAAGTGTTGAAATACAATCAAGTGATTATAACCAACCAGGAAGTTGGCATATCGATAAGTCTGCTGAATGGACGGGTTTTGGTAAGGCACGAGTAACCTTTGAAGTTAATTCAATAGCAAAAACTGTTGATGGACGATATAAAGATGTTATTTTAGTCATGGATATATCTGGATCAATGAATGGAAGCAAATTAGATAGAGTTAAGCAAGATGCTATAGAATTAACTAATTATCTTTTATCAGATAGTCATAATAAAATAGCTTTAATAACATTTGATACAACTTCTCAAATTGTATCAGGTTTTATTAATAATAAAACGCAAATGGTAAGTTATATATCAAATTTAAATGATAGAGGGTGTACCAATTATAATGCTGCTTTATTAAATGTTGATATCGTAATGGAAAATTATGTCAAAGAAAATAATAAAGATTTAATAGTATTATTTCTTACTGATGGATATCCAAATGAAGATATTCCAAATCAAGTAGCTACATATCAATTTTTAAAAGATAAATATCCATATATGATTATAAATGGCATTCAATATGAAATTGGTAAAGATATTATTCAAGAAATCATTGATGTATCAGATAATCAATGGGTAGCTGATCAAGATACATTGCATAATGTTTTATTTGATGCAACGGTATCACCACTAACATATGATAATTTTGTAATAACGGATTACATAAATGATGAATATTTTTATGCAAATAATGTTTCTGATATCAAAGTTGATAGAGGAGAAGTATCGTTAACGGAAGAAAATGGAATTCAAAAAGTAATTTGGAATTTGGAATATTCATATAAAACTGGGGATAGTATAAAAATGACTATTGACTTAGAGTTAAAAGAAGAATATAAAAATACCAAAGGATATTATCCAACTAATAAGAGTGAAACAATTGTTTCTAAGTTACCAAATGAATTAGAAAAAACAGTAAATAGTACATTAACGCCAGTACTAAAAAATGTATATAATGTAATATATGATACAAATAAACCAAATGATTGTGCATTACCTAACTATGATCCTGAAGAACATTACGCATATCAAAATGTAACAAAGAAAACAGAAAATTTATCTTGTCCAAGATACTTATTTAAGGGGTGGGTAATAGATGATAATGATAAAGCAGATATGACAATTATTAATGATGATATGTTTGTTATGCCATTTCATGATGTACATATAAGAGGAACGTGGACAAAACAAGATTTAGCAAAATCAATGGATGGAGAAGTTCATGTGAAAACAACTTTGTATAAAGTACTAGAAAATGAGGCAACAGTAGGAACTTATGCTAAGAAATATACGGGAGCCCATCAAGACTCAATGGATAATAGTGGAACAAGTGATATTTATTACTTTTATGCAAACGATTCTACTAATTCAGAAACAATAGTAAAAGAAAAAAACAATGTAATCTTTGCAAATCAATGTTGGCAAATGTATCGAACAACAGATACGGGTGGAGTAAAGATGATATACAATGGTGAAGCAGTAGATGGAAAATGTTTATCAACTAGAGGAAATCATGTAGGATATGCATCAAGAACAACACAAAGTATGAGTACAACATATTATTATGGAACAAGTTACACATATGATAGTACAAACAGTAACTTTACGTTATCTGGTGATATAACAACAGGTGAAATAAAAACAGGAGAGTATACATGTAAGGCAACATCCGCGGATGGAACATGTACAACATTATATTATGTAGATACACTTTCTAGTGGAACAACTTATTATGTGTTACCATTAAATACTAACTCAAATTATTCACAATTTGGGACATTACAATTTAATGCTAATTACGATACACCATCTTATGTAGGATATATGTATAATACAGTTTATCCAAATCAAAGTAAGAGTATGACAACAAGCGAGACAATGCTAAGTAGTTCCTCATTAAGTAATACATATTGGTATGCTGCTGCAGTTACTTGGGGAAGTCCAACAGCAAGTAAGTATAATTTAGATAATCCATATAAAACTGGTACAACATATGGTAATCAAAATTTAGTAGGTAAATATACATTTAGAAGTAGTAAACAGGCATATACGAGTTCAGCTGTTTATTATATAGCAGCAGTATATGATTCAAATATGTATTATATTCAATTAACGGATACTGGAAATCACACACTGGCTGATTTTAATTACACATATACATATGGTGAATCTTACACTGATAACGGAGATGGAACATATACAATAAATAACCCAACAACAATAAGTAGGAGTGATTGGTATACAGAGTATTCAAATGTAGGATCAGATAAATATGTATGTAAAAATGCAGTAAATAATACTTGTAGTGAACTATGGTATACAACTTCAACAAGTAAAACTAGTATGACTTATATGGAAGTATCAATATCAAATGTATATAAATATGCAAAAGAATTTGAATATAAATTAGATCCAGAAGATAACACTTATAAATACTTTTTAGATGATGATACAACAGTAAGTTTTTGGAATATAAATGATAGTACAAATAAAACAAGTTTAAATAATGCACATTATACTTGTTGGAATAATACAGGAGAATGTACAACAATATCTTATATATATTTTGTAGATGGTATAACACCATATTATATAAATATAATTGACGGAAAGAGTATAGAAGATGCTGTAAATGAAATGCTATATAATGATAACGTAAATAATATAAATTCTACAATAAAAACAGGAGTAGATGCATGGTATAAAAAATATATATTAAATGACTATGATCAATATGTAGAAGATACAATCTATTGTAATGACAGAAGTCATAGTAGTACAGATGGTTGGAATCCCAATGGTGGAAGTGTTTCAACATATATGCATTTTAAAGAACATAATATAACAAGCGACTTAAGTTGTACAAATGATACAGATAAGTTTAGTACACAGAATAATAAAGCAAAATTAACTTATAAAGTAGGACTTGCAACAAGCCCAGAGATGAAATTATTGGGTAGAAGCACTCTTACTTATCTTAGTAACCTTAGAAAGACGGGACATCTTTATTGGCTTGCGTCCCCTTTTGATTTCCGCAGGAACTATGCTTTCGTTCGTTACATTACTGTGAGTGGTAACTTGAATGGCGAAGACAACAACAGCGTCACCTACCACGTCGAATACGCGCACGGCGTCCGTCCTGTAATTTCCCTCATCCCAGGTATTGAATATTCAGAAGGTAATGGAAGTATGGAAACACCGTATATAGTTGATACGAGTGATTAAATAGTTGACAATTCAATAATTGTGACTATAATAGAATTATAAATATTTTGATTAGGACGAGACTGCTTAGGCGATTTAAAGAGAGTTAGTGGTTGGTGTAAACTAACATTTTATTAAGTAAGCTACTACCTATGAATAGGATATTAATAATATCCCGGGAAGACCGTTATATGAATTAAGTTATAAAAGGATGGTACCGTCTACAAGACTCCTTCAAGTACCATTCTTTTTTTCTTTATAGGAGGATTTATGAAAAATATAAAAGAAGATGAATATTTAAATAAGTTAAATCATTCATGCGCACACTTAATGGCACAAGCTATTAAACATTTATACCCTGAAGCAAAATTTTGGGTAGGACCAGTTATTGATGAAGGTTTCTACTATGATATTGATTTAGGAGATAAAGTAATTACAGAAGAAGATTTACCACTTATTGAAAAAGAAATGAAGAAAATTAGTAAAGATGGTAAAAGAATTGTAAGACATGAACTAACAAGAGAAGAAGCTCTTGATATGTTTAAAGATGATCCATATAAGATTGATTTAATTAACAATATGGATGATGATACAGTTATATCTTGTTATACTCAAGGTGACTTTACTGATCTTTGTCGTGGACCACATGTTGATACAGTTAAAGAAATTAAGAACTTTAAGTTAATAAAATTTAGTGGTGCTTATTGGAAAGGTGATGCTAAAAATAAGATGCTTCAAAGAATCTATGGTGTTTGTTATGAAAATGCTGAAGATCTTGAAGAATACTTAAAAGAACTTGAAGAAGCTAAACAAAGAGATCACCGTAAGATTGGTAAAGATTTATCTATCTTTATGCAACATGACTTAGTTGGTAAAGGTATGCCTTTATGGCTTCCTAATGGAGCTCTTATTCGTAAACAATTAGAAAATTATATTTATGAAAAAGAACAAGCCTTAGGATATCAACATGTTTATACTCCATGTGTAGGTACGGTTGATCTATATAAAACTAGTGGTCACTGGGATCATTATAAAGAAAATATGTTCCCAATGATGAAAGTTGATGAAGAAGAGTTTGTCCTTCGTCCAATGAACTGTCCACATCATATGTTGGTTTATGCTAATGAACTTCATTCATATCGTGATTTACCAATTCGTATTGGTGAATTTGCAACTGATTTCCGTTATGAAGCAAGTGGAGCTGTAAAAGGACTAGAACGTGTACGTTGTATGTGTCAAAATGATGCCCATTTATTTGTAACACCTGAACAAATTGGTGATGAATTCCAAAAAGTAGTTAGATTAATTCTTGATGTATATAAAGATTTTGGACTAAAACAATATAGTTTTAGATTATCTTTACGTGATAAAGAAGATAAAGAAAAATACTTTGATGATGATGAAATGTGGGATATGGCCGAGAATAAACTTCGTGAAGTATTAAATGACTTTGGTGTTCCATATTATGAAGCGGTTGGCGAAGCTGCTTTCTATGGACCAAAGCTTGACGTTGAAGTAAAACCTGCTGTAGGACCTGAAGTAACATTATCAACTTGCCAATTAGATTTCTTACTTCCTCGTAGATTTGAACTAAGTTATATTGATCAAAATGGTGAGAGAAAGACACCAGTTGTTATTCATAGAGCAATCTTTGGAACATTTGATCGCTTTACAGCATTCTTACTTGAAGAGACAAAAGGTAATCTTCCAATTTGGCTTTCACCAGTTCAAGTTAATATTATCCCTGTATCTAGTGAACATCATCTTGAATACTGTCGAAAGATTGAAGAATTGTTAAAAGAAAAACATATTCGAGTTAAAGTTGATGAAAGAAATGAAAAATTAGGATATAAGATGCGTGATGCTCAAGTTCATAAGATTCCATTATCTCTAGTTATTGGTGATAAAGAAGTAGAAAACAGTTCTGTAAATTATCGTTTCTTTGGAAGTAAAGACACTACAGAAATGGGCCTTAATGAGTTTGTTGAATTCGTTATCAATAAAATAAATAATAAAGAATAATAAGAACCGTAAAGGTTCTTTTTATTTATGTAAACCCAACACGTAAACTTTTACAAAAAGCATGTGTAATATATTGTCTAACACAGTGTAAAACAATACAATTAAAGTGGGTGATGATATTACAAAATATATCATAGTATTAGGAATTGGAACATTTATCTTAATTGGTGCAACTTGTCTATTAAAAACAAGAATTAAAAAACAAGAAATTTAATTGAAATAAAAAGAATTAAATATGATATTTAATTCTTTTTTTATTTATACTTTTAATGATATAATTTAAATATAATAGAGGTAGTATGAAGAATAATAAAATGCCAATTTACTATATTTTATTTTTTATTGCCTTAATAGCATTTTTATATGTTATGTTTTCTTCATACCTTTTTGATAAAAAGCCTGATATTATGTATTTTGAAAATAAAGATGCTTCGATTCATTTAGATGATAAATTAAAACTAAATGTTTTTGTGGAACCACTTGATGATTATAACTTAGTTTATGAAAGTGATAATCCTTTGACTTTAAGAGTTGATGATGATGGTACAGTAACAGGTTTAAGAATGGGAACAGCTACTATAACGGTTAAAGTTAAAAGACATCCTGAAATGTATGATACATGTCGAGTAGTTGTTATGGATGCAAGAATTCCGGTTACTAAGATTACTTTAGGAAAAACGGATGATTATATGTTTGTTGGTACTAGTCAAAGATTAACAACTTCAATTGAACCTAAAAACGCTAGTAATAAAGTTGTCTTATGGGAAAGTTCTAATCCTAAAGCAGCAACTGTATCAACAGATGGGAAAGTAAGTGGTTTATCCAAAGGCAAGGTAACCATAACCGCAACAACACTTAACGGTCATAAAGCATCAAGAACATTTGATGTTGTTACTGAAAAAATAATTAATGTTAAATTTGTTATTCAAGATAAAAAAATAACTTCAAGTAATGATATTACACAAACTTGTAAAATTACTAAAGATAATCGTAAATGTACAATAAGTACCCCTAAAATAATCGTTAATAATGGTTATGAATTCATTGGCTGGAATAGTGATAAAAAAGCAACTACAAATTCAGTTAATAATTCAATTACCGTTACTAATGATAGTACATATTATTCAATTACTAAGAATAATACCCCTTTAACAGCTACTTATGTATCTGTAAATGACACGGTTGATATTGCTACTAAAACTTCAAGTTGTTATTTATATAATGGTAATACTAGTTGTAGTATCAAACTTGTTGATGCTATAGGACGTGATGGTAATAAGTTTGTTGGATGGAGTGCTACCAAAAATAGTACATCAGTAAATTATAAAAATAATACAATGTCGATTGATCGAAATGTTAATTTATATAGTATTGCTAAAAAGACAATAACTATTACTTATAATGCTAATACTAGTAGTGCAAATAATATTAAAGCTGATAAATTATTATTTACATCTAACCAACATACCAAATGTGAAAGTTATAATGGTAATGGTTGTAGTATATCATGGGTTCCAGCTATTTATTCAAAAGGTCATGTTATTCATGGATTCTCACAAACACCTGATGGTAAATGTATGTCTGTCTTTAAAACGAAATTTTATAAAGATACTACCCTTTATGCAAGAGTATATGATACTTTAGGGGGAAAAAGAGTAAGTCCATATAGTGTTTCCTATGAAGAAACTTTTGGTAATATTCCTGTTGAAGTTGAATATGGAATATCATCAACAGTTGCCCAACAATTTATTAATTTTGTAAAAAAACTATATAAAGATCATCCAGAATTATTCTATTTTAATGGTAAAATGGCTTTACTTACGGAAAGCACATATGTTAAATATAATGGTAGAGATAGTGCGGGCGTAACTTGGACTGATGACTATGGTTATTTTTCAATGATTTATATTCGTTATAATAGTTCTGAATCAACGGGAAAGAGATTTTTAGGAACAACGGTTCATGAAA
Source organism: uncultured Clostridia bacterium (assembly GCA_946409545.1). GTDB lineage: Bacteria > Bacillota_I > Bacilli_A > RF39 > UBA660 > RUG12783. Next base: position 47,312 of record CAMJWT010000012.1, read on the forward strand.
TGGGACATGGATATAACAATTTATATGATCAAGTATTTGGTAAACATGTATCAAGTCAATCAGATGTTGCTGCCTTATATGAAAAATATAAATATTCATCTCGTGCTACAAGACCTCTTTCAGATTATGCTTATGGAAGTAGTAAATCAGAGTTTTTCTCCGAAGCTTTACTTGAAGTATATCGCTATATGACTTTATCAAATGGCAAAGAATATTATCGATCAGAGAAACCTTCTGTTACGGTAACTAGTGATATTAAAAATGTTGTTATTAAATATTTAAATAATGGAAAGAGTTTCTTTAAGAAGATAGGTAGGATATCATGAAAAAAATAGTATTTATATTAATTATTATTTGTTTTGTTACAGCGTGTAAAGAAGAAATTAAAGAAGAAAATATTGTTGGTAAAAAGTTAGATAAACCAATGATTAAAGAAGCGATGACTGGTGATAATGATATAACGATTGTTTCTAATTTATATTGTTATGGTGATGTTAACTTTGATAATGAAATAAATGAATTAGATTTAGAAATATATGATTATTTGTTAACTGATAACTTTATTGTTGATGATAATCAATTTATGCTTGCAGATCTTGATAAAGATAATAAAATAACAAGTAATGATAAGAAGTTATTAGAAAAATATTTAAAAGAAAATAAATCATATAAATATGATAATACTGATTTAGAATATTGCATTAGTAAAGAAAATAATATTGAATCTTGTGAATGGCAAAAAGATAATGTTATTAGCTTAGTTAATGAAGATTATTATATCTTTTCAAAAAATAGTGTAAATGATGAAATATCTAATTTTTATCATTATAACTATATAGCAAAAGAGGTTGCATCGTTTATCGATGATGATCGATGAAAAAATAAATGTAAAGAAAAGTAAGTTGTTGCATTTGCAACAACTTATTTTGTTTAAAAAGAATACAATGGAAATATACTACGGAGGAAAAGATGAAAGAAGAATGGCAAGATTTTAAAGAAGGGCTTTGGAATGAATCAATAAATGTTGAAAACTTTATACAAGAGAATTATCATCCTTATGATGGCGATGCAAGTTTTCTTAAGGGTGTTTCCGATAAATCGAGTAGAGTATGGAATAAATGCCAAGAACTATTAAAAGAAGAATTAAAGAAACATGTTCTTGATATTGATACTGTTCATATGTCAGGGATTAATTCATTTGATGCAGGATATATTAGTGAAGATGATAATGTAATCGTAGGATTACAGACAGATGCTCCACTTAAAAGAATGGTTAATCCATATGGGGGTATTCGTATGGTATATCAAGAACTTGAAGCTTATGGATATAAATTAGATGAGAATGTTGATAAATTCTTTAATGAATATCGAAAAACACATAATCAAGGAGTTTTTGATGCGTACACACCAGAAATTAGACAAGCAAGACATGTTGGCTTGTTAACAGGACTACCTGATGCATATGGTCGTGGAAGAATTATTGGTGACTTTAGACGTATTGCTTTGTATGGTATCGATTATTTACAAAAAGCAAAAGCTGATGAATGGACTAATGATTATAAAGGTTTAATGACTGATGATTTAATTAGAATTCGTGAAGAAATATCAATGCAATATAAGGCTTTAGGCGAAATGAAAAAGATGGCTCTTAAGTATGGTTTTGATATTAGTAAACCAGCAAAGAATGCTCGAGAGGCTGTACAATGGACATATTTTGGTTATTTAGCAGGTGTTAAAGAAAATAATGGTGCAGCAATGAGTTTAGGTCGTGTTGATGCTTTCTTTGATATCTACTTTGAAAGAGATATTAAAAATGGTGTTTTAACTGAAGAAGAAGCTCAAGAGATTATTGATCAATTTGTAATTAAATTAAGATTAGTAAGACACTTAAGAACTCCTGAATATGACGAATTATTCTCAGGTGATCCAACATGGGTTACATGTTCTGTTGGTGGTGTTAATAATAAGATGGAACATATGGTTACTAAAACAAGTTATCGTATTGTTCATACATTAGAAAACTTAGATACATCTCCAGAACCAAATATGACTATTTTATGGAGTGAGCACTTACCAAAACCATTTAAAGAGTATTGTGCAAAAGTAAGTATCGAAACAGATGCTGTTCAATATGAAAATGATGATTTAATGAGACCAATTTATGGTGATGATTATGCTATTGCTTGTTGTGTATCAGCAATGAGAATGGGTAAAGATATGCAATTCTTTGGTGCTCGTTGTAATCTTGCTAAGTCATTATTACTAGCTATTAATGGTGGCGTTGATGAAATGAAGAATGAACTAGTAATTCCTGATATTCCTAAAGATACTGATGAAGTACTTAATTATGATAAAGTTAAACAAAATTATTTCCATGTATTATCAAGAGTTGCAGATATCTATTCTGATGCTATGAATATCATTCATTATATGCATGATAAATATGCTTATGAAGCAGGATTAATGGCTCTACATGATACTGATGTTCATCGTTATATGGCTTATGGTGTTGCAGGACTTTCTGTTGCTGTTGACTCTTTATCTGCTATTAAATATGCTAAAGTTAAACCAGTTCGTGATGAAAATGGTATTACAACCGATTTCATAATTGAAGGAGATTTCCCTAAATATGGAAATGATGATGATAGAGTAGATTCTATTGCTCAAGAATTAACAAGTCATTTCTTTAATGAACTAAAGAAATATAAATGTTATCGTGATGCTGAACCTACCATGAGTGTATTAACAATTACATCTAATGTTGTTTATGGAACAAAGACTGGTAGTACACCAGACGGAAGAAAGAAAGGAGAACCATTTGCACCAGGAGCTAATCCAATGCATGGAAGAGATGAAAATGGTGCTGTGGCATCACTTAACTCTGTTGCTAAACTTGATTATGCTCATTGCTGTAAAGATGGTATCTCTAATACATTCTCCATTGTTCCTGATTCTTTAGGAACTGATATGCCTACAAGAATTAATAACCTAGTAATGTTATTAACAGGTTACTTTAGAAAAGGAGCTCATCATTTAAATGTTAATGTACTAAATCGTGAAACATTAATTGATGCCATGAACAATCCAGAGAAGTATCCACTTCTTACTATTCGTGTTTCTGGTTATTCAGTTAGATTTAATCGATTAACAAGAAAACAACAAGAGGAAGTTATCGCGAGAACTTTCCATACTAAATTATGATGGCAAGTATTAATAGTATCGAATCCTTTGGAACTGTTGATGGTCCTGGGATTCGTACTGTAGTATTCTTTAATGGATGTAATCTAAGATGTATTTATTGTCATAATCCTGAAACATGGGTTAGAGGCGACGATAATATGGAAGTTTCTGAGTTATTTAATAAAATTATTCGTAATAAAGAATATTTTGGAGATACTGGTGGAGTAACATTTTCTGGTGGAGAACCCCTTCTTCATATTGATTTCTTGATACCTTTATGTAAAATGTTGAAAGAAAAAAACATCAATATTGCGCTTGATACTGCGGGTGTTGGTCTTGGTAATTATGATGAATTACTTAATTACGTTGATTTAGTTATTTTAGATATTAAACATGTTGATAGTGAAGGTTATCGAAAGATTACAAGAAGAAACTTAGATGAAGTTGAAAACTTTATTAATGCTTGTAATAAAAACAAAAAGAAAATGTGGCTTCGTCAAGTAGTAGTACCTGGAATAACAGATACAGATGATTATATCGTAAAATTAAATAACTACATTAAAAGAATAAATAATATCGAAAAAATAGAATTCTTACCATATCATAAACTTGGTGAAGAAAAGTACAAACGTATGGGTATACCTTATACATGCGATAAGATTCCTGCCATGGATAAAGATGCATGTGATAAGTTATATCAACGTTTTATGAATTTATATGATGCTAATAAAGGATTATAATATAATCCTTTTTCTTTACAATTATTTATTATTTAGTTATAATTACTATGGTGATTAAAAATGTGGTGGAAATATATTGTAATAGGTGTTGTCTTATTAATTATTTTACTTGCAATCTTAAAATCAATGAGAAAAGACGCTCACTTAAAAGTTAATAAATTAGTAGATGCTTTAGGAGGTATTGATAACATTATTGATAGACAATTAAACTTATCGAGGTTTGTTGTAACTCTTCGTGATGTATCAAAAGCTGATAAAGAAGCTATACAAGCTTTAGGTGCTAAAGGTATTGTTGAGATTGATAATCAATTAAAAATAATTTTAGGTAACAATTCAAGACAATTAAAAAAATATATTGAAGAATTAGATAGAAAGTAGTTTGCTTTTTATCTTTTTATTTTGTATAATTTCTTGTGGTGATTTTATGTTAAATATTGTTTTATATGAACCAGAAATACCTATGAATACTGGTAATATTATGAGAACTTGTGTAGCTACTAATACACGACTTCATTTAATAGAACCATTAGGATTTAGTTTAGATGAAAAAAGTATTAAAAGAAGTGGTGTTAACTATATCGATAAACTTGAATATCACGTATATAAAAACTGGGATGATTTTAAATCAAAGAATGAGGGAACTTATTATTATTTCACAAGATATGGTAAAAAACCTCATACTAGTTTTGATTATAGTAATCAAGATGAAGAAATATATTTAATCTTTGGTAAAGAATCAACAGGTATTCCAAGAGAAATCTTAAAAGAAGATTTAGATCATTGTATGCGAATACCGATGACTAGTAATGTTCGAGCTCTTAATTTATCTAATTGTTGTGCAATTGTATTATATGAAGTATTACGTCAACAAGATTATCGAGATTTATTACGTACAGAACCTCATAAGAGTGAAGATTATATAATTGATGGTATAGAAAAAAGGAACTAATAAAGTTCCTTTTTTAATGTTTCTAAGTTTTCTCTTGATAAGTCTAAATAATCTTTTTCATTATTACGATCTTCTTCTGTAATATTTTTTAAATTCTTATATATTTCTTTACTTACTTTTTTATCTTCAACTAACTGTTGTACTTCAAGAGGAAGTTCGGTATATTCAAGAACAAAGACATTTTTAACTTTACCTGTTTCAATATTGTTTTTAAAGATATTTAAATTCTTTTCATAAATATCTAAATCTTTATCTAGAACATAAATTGTTAATCCATATTTTTCTAAGAATTTTAATGAATTATCATTAACGAAAATTGTTTTATTAGGTGCATTTTCAATAGTAAGTTTTATTTCTGCATCTAATTCAGATAATTCTATTTTTAATTTATTATAATTATCAGATATTTCTTTTATTAAATAACTATTGGTTATAAATTCATCTAAATCATTTTTGATATTTTGTGCGATCATTAACATATTTGATGGATTTAACCATAGTTCTTCAATACCATAGTTATATTTCATACCAAGAGTAGCATTAATTAATTTGATATCATCATTATTCTTTACATAAGTAACAGCTTGTTCTGAATCATTAGAATTACCTATATAGATAAATAAATCTTTTTTACTATTATCTTTATCTTGCTTTTTAGTAAATTTATATTCATCAACATTAACACCATCTGGATATATAGATGTTATTAAAGCATTATCTCCATATAAAGCTCGTATCGTATATTCAAGAGGGTAATTTGATGTAATAATTGAGATGTTTTCCATTGAATCTCTTTTAAATAAATTACAACCTGTTACTAATAAAATGATTGGTAAAATTAATAAATATTTATATTTCATATTATTTCTCCTTAATTGGTGGAAGATCAATACCACCTTTACTCCAGGGGTTACATTTAAGTAATCTCTTTATTGTTAATAAACTTCCTTTAAAACTTCCAAAGGTGTTAATAACAGAAAGAGCGTAGTTAGAACATGTTGGTATATACTTGCAATTACTATGTGATGAAAAACTTGTTTTTTGATACCATTTAATTAATTTGATTAATATTTTTTTCATGTAACACCTATAAGTATTTTACTATTAATTATTATTTTTAACAAGTTTAAATATACTTTTTAAATGGGTTTTGATATAATGATAAAGGAGGGTATATGAAAGAGAAACTAGAGTCTTTGGGAATTATTCCTAATAATCTAAAACTTTATGATATTGCATTTTCTCATTCTTCATATGCTAATGAACATAAGAATAAAACAGACTATGAAAGATTAGAATTCTTAGGTGATGCAGTTTTGGAACTGGTAATGAGTGATTACTTGTATCGAAACTTTGAAGAAGAAGAAGGAGAAATGACAAAGTGGAGAGCTAACTTTGTTTGTGAAAATGCTCTTTTTGAATATATGACTAATATGGATATAATCCAGTTTATTAAAGTAGGTCATGGTGAATTAGGAGAAATTAAAAAAGCTATTGTTGCTGATACTTTTGAAGCATTAATGGGAGCTATATATTTAGATAAAGGCTTTGATGAAGTAAAAAGTGTCATAATTAAAATTATTGCTCCTTATGTTGTTAATAGTAACAAAACAGGATTCTTAAATGATTATAAATCAATTTTACAAGAGGCAGTTCAAACAGATCGAAGAAGTTTGGTTTATGATCTAGTTGATGAATCTGGTCCACCACATGATAAAGAGTTTACTGTTGAAGTAAGAATTGATGGTGTAATATATGGAAGAGGAGTAGGAAAAAGCAAAAAAGATGCTTGTCAAAATGCAGCTTGTGATGCATTAAAGAAATTAGCGAGGGTAGAAAATGAAAATGAATAATAAAGGATTTACATTAGTAGAATTATTAGCTGTTCTTGCTATTATTGCTATAATTGGTGGAATTGCAATTCCTAATGTAATAAGTTTAATGGATAACAATAAAAAAGATCATATCATAAATGATGCTCAAAGATTAATATCATTAGCTAAAAATGCTGTAGCTGCTGATCGTGAATTTCGAGCAAATACTGATGTTGATTTTAAAAAATATCAGATGTCTATTTTAGATACAAAAAATAGTATTAATCCTGACCCTGATGGTGGTAACTATGATCGTGTTGAATCATATGTAAAATATACTAAAAATTCGGGTTATTGTGTTTACTTAAAAGGTACTAAAAAGGTTGTAAAATCAGATTCAGGATCTGATAACTGCGTGCCTGAAGAAAGACTAAATAGGTCCGCTGTAAAAGACTTATAAAAAGTGTTCAATAATGTTGACGTCATTTTTAAATAATGATATATTGATAATAGAAAGGAATGGTAAAAAAATATGAAGAAAATGAATAGAAAAGGTTTCACATTGGTTGAATTGTTAGCAGTTATTGTAATTTTAGCTATCTTAATGGCTATCGCTGCAACAAATATCGGTCCAGTAATCGATAACTCTAGAAGAAGTTCAATGAGAACAACAGCACAAATGTTAATTGAAGGTGTTCAAACTCAATTACAAACATCATATGAACTATATCCAGGCACTTATGTATGGAACAAGTCTATCGTAGATAGAGGTGGTATAGATGCACCATTTGGTGGAAAATATGTATACTATGATAGTGATGGAACTGGTGTTACAAAACCTACAGTAGGAAATAAGATAGGCTCTGGTGTTTATAGAGTTACTCCTACTTCAGGTACAGATCCAGTTGATTTAGAGTGTGGTGCAAACAAAGTTTCATGGGTAAAAGTTACTAGAGGCAGTGATGGTAATTATTCTTACGAAATTTGTTTATCAACAGACTATGCGGATACATATTTACAAGGAAGTCGTGAAAAAGTTGATGATTCAAAAGAAACAAGTATTTTCTATGGTGAAGCTAAAGCAGGAATAAGTGACTAAAATAAAGGTAACGAAAGTTACCTTTTTTTGTTATAATAAAGAAAAGGAGTTTATTATGTTAATTATTGGTTCACATGTTGGTTTTAGTAAAGATAAACAATTATTAGGAAGTTTAGAGGAAGCTCTAAGTTATGGTGCAAATACATTTATGTTTTATACAGGAGCACCTCAAAATACAGCTAGATATCCTATTAATGATGGATTAACTTTGGAAGCTTTAAATGTTATGAAAGAAAATCATATTGATTTCTCTAAAGTTATTGTTCATGCACCATATATTATTAATCTAGCAAATGATAGTGATCCTGATAAATTTAAATTCTCTGTTAACTTTTTAATACAAGAAGTAGAGCGTTGTGATACTTTAGGTATTAAAAATATGGTTTTACATCCAGGTAGTCATGTTGGGCTTGGAATAGATACTGGTATTCATAATATCATTCGTGGACTTAATCAAATTCTTGATAAAGGAGAATGTAATATTCTTCTTGAAACAATGGCAGGTAAGGGAACGGAATTAGGTAGAACGATTGAAGAGATCAAAATGATTATTGATGGTGTTAATAATAAAGACCGTATTGGTGTTTGTCTTGATACTTGTCATTTGAATGATGCGGGTTATGATATAGCAGATTTCGATAAATATTTAGATGAATTTGATAAAGAAATTGGTTTAGATAAAATAAAATGTATTCATATTAATGATAGTAAAAATCCTCTAGGATCTCATAAAGATCGTCATGAGAATATTGGATATGGTACAATTGGTTTTGATAATTTAATAAAGGTTATTTATAATGAAAGACTTTCTAATATTCCAAGAATACTTGAAACACCTTATGTAAACGAAAAAGCCCCTTATAAAGAAGAAATAGATAATATCAAAGAAAAAGTGTTTAGAGACTTTAAATCAAACTTTTAATATGTTATAATTTCAAAAGGAAGTGGGTTATGACAAAGTATAAGCAAGATGATATTGTTGAAGGATTAGTTACAGGAATAACCGAATATGGTATTTTTGTAAGTCTTGATGAATATTATAGTGGTTTAATTCATATATCTGAAATAAGTGATAATTATGTACGTGATATCAATAATTTTGTCAAGGTAGGAGAAACTATTAAGGTAAAAATATTAGAAGTTGATGACAACGAATGTCATGTTAAATTAAGTATCAAAAATATCAATTATCGAATAAATAAAAGAAAACGAAGCCTTATTGAAGAAACAGGTAGTGGTTTTAAAATATTGGAAGATAATTTGGATAATTGGATAAATGATGCCATTTTAAAGGTAAAAAGTGAAAAAAGTTAATTTATTTAGTTGACAAGGACGGCTTAAAATGATATATTTAATGACGTCCATGTGAATTTGGGCGATTAGCTCAGTTGGTTAGAGCACTTGCCTTACAAGCAAGGGGTCATAGGTTCGAGTCCTATATCGCCCACCATTTATTTTTTTATGCCGAAATGGCTCAATTGGTAGAGCAACTGACTTGTAATCAGTAGGTTCCGGGTTCAAGTCCTGGTTTCGGCACCATTTTTGGAGGGATAGCGAAGTGGCCAAACGCGGCAGACTGTAAATCTGTTCCTTCGGGTTCGGTGGTTCAAATCCACCTCCCTCCACCACTTAAATTGCCTCGTAGCCAAGTGGTAAGGCAAAAGACTTTGACTCTTTCATGCGTTAGTTCGAATCTAACCGAGGCAGCCAATTTTAATAAATGATCCGTTAGCTCAGCCGGTAGAGCATTTGACTTTTAATCAAAGGGTCTGGAGTTCGAATCTCCAACGGGTCACCATTTTATGTGCCTGAGTGGCGGAATAGGTAGACGCACAGGACTTAAAATCCTGCGAGAATAAACCCTCGTGTCGGTTCAAGTCCGACCTTAGGCACCATCTTTTGGAGGAATACCCAAGTGGTTGAAGGGACCGGTCTTGAAAACCGGGAGGTCGTTTGCGCGGCGCTGGGGTTCGAATCCCTATTCCTCCGCCATTTAATTTATATATTTGATATCGCGGGGTAGAGCAGTCTGGTAGCTCGTTGGGCTCATAACCCAGAGGTCGTTGGTTCAAATCCTTCCCCCGCAACCATTTTGGTCTGTTAGTGCAGTGGCCTACCACGTCTGCCTGTCACGCAGAAGATCACGG
>CAMJWT010000013.1:0-56561 GCA_946409545.1 uncultured Clostridia bacterium
AACTATTCTTTTATTTATGTCTTGTTCCGCTACTAACAGCATCTCTTACATCTCTTTGATCTTTAAAAGTATCAAAATGCATACGGAATTCATCAGCATTAATTAGTGATAGGTCTCTTTTTACTGTTCTTTGTCCTATTTCATTATATTCAAAGTGATAGATTGTAGCAATGTCTACAACATGGTTAGTTATAATATCAATCATTTGAGCAAGTGATGGTTTATCAGGAGCATCTCTATCCGCTAAAAAACCTTCTGCTGTTTTGTATTTGAATCGTTTCCATACTTTTTCACTAGCTGCTGTGTTTTCTCTTACGAAAGCACATGCTAAGTCTTCAAGTACAAGACGATATCTTTCAGCGTTTTCTCTTGCTTCTGTTATTTTATCAAGTAAAGCTTTTTTATCATTATCACCATTTGCATTTTTAACTTGTTTCATTAATTTTTGTGTTTGTTTAATATAATAAACAATACTTTTTTTCATAAGCTCAACACTTTTTGCAAAACGTTCAATAGTTGTTCGATCTCTATTCATTGTTATCACCTGCATTTCTTAATTCATTTTCAATATCATTATATGCTTTTTCAATAATTTCAGCCATTTCATATGCATGATTATGAAGAAGATCTTCTATTTCAATTTCTGAGAAAGTATAATTTTCTACCATTTATATCATCTCCTGATTATATTATATTATAAATAATTGTAATTGTTCAATTTATGATATAATATATTTCATGGAGTTGACATATGAATCCAGAAAAAGTAGGTAAGTTTATTAAAGAACTTCGAAAGAAAAACAATTTAACTCAAAAGGATCTTGCAGATAAATATGGAGTTACTTATCAAGCAGTATCAAAATGGGAAAATGGTATTAATATCCCTGAAATCTCTTTAATTAGAGAAATGAGTAAAGACTTTAACGTAAGTGTTGAAGATATTCTTGATGGGGAAGATAATAGTAATCCTAATAGTTATAAAAAAAGACCAATCAAGTTTACATTATTAGTTATTGCATTGTTAGTAATAATTGGTATGAATATATACATAGTATTAAATAAAGATAACTTTAGTTTTAAGACAATTACTACTACTTGTAAAGAATTTAGGGTTACTGGTACTATTGCATATGATAGTAAAAAATCATCTATTAATATTTCTAATATTGAATATTGTGGTGGTGACGATAAAACTAAATATGATGAAATTAAATGTGAATTATATGAACAACATGGAGATACGAAAACCCTTATTTCTAAATGTAATAAAGAAGGTTCAAATGAAAAGTTAGAAGACTATTTAGCTAATGTTGAAATAAGAGTAGATGATTATAAGCAAAAATGTAAATCATATAGTGATAATGAATTATATTTAGATATTATTGCTACTAAGGATAATAAGAATACTGTTTATAAAGTAGATCTATTATTAGGAAATAATTGTCCAAAAGAATAACTCAACCATGTGTTGAGTTTTTTCAACCATTAATTTATATACTTAATATAATTGTTATTATATATTTATCTCGAGGTGAAAAAATGAAAGAAAAAATTATAGTTGGAATTTTATGCTTGGTAATAGGTATTGGAGGAGGTTATGTTCTTTTTAGAAACAAAGGAAAAGTTGAAAAACCATTACCTCTTCAAGAAAAATCAGAAGGTATGAGAGGCGTATATGATATTGATAAAAACATCAACGAAAAAACAATTGATAATTACTTAGATCGAAGTGATGTTGCTTATCGTGATGTTCGTATGCTTGAAGATACAGCTACTTGGGAAAATAAAGGTGGAGAAAGAGATTTAACGGGATTTGTTAGAGGTTTTGAAGTAATTCCTTACGCTTATTTAACAGAATTCCCAGAAGAATATGTTGAACAAAAGAAATCTGAAAATGTATCTGGTTTATATAAAGGTAAAACTTTATTTAGATTAGATGAAAAAGGTAATTATGTTGCTAACTACAAAGAATCAATGGAAATCTTAGAATATATTTTCCCTAAATATAAAACGATTTTCTTAATGTGTGGTGCTGGTGGATACGCTAACTTTACTAAACAAATGTTAGTATCTCTTGGATGGGATAAAACAAAAATCTATAATGTTGGTGGTTATTGGAATTATGAAGGAAATAATAGAATAAGTACCAAAGTTGAAGGATCTAATAAGTGTGATTTTTCTAAAGTGCCATATTACAATATTGATTTCAGCCGTTTAACGGAGATTAAATAGTGAAGAAAGTATTAATCTTTCTATCATTAATTCTTCTATTAGGTTGTACTAAAAAGATAGATAAATTCTATTTAGATGATAAATATTATGGAAAGAGTGAATTTATTAAAATAGATAGTAATAATATACCAGAAGGAAATTATGCTATTTATACTTATAATAGTTTTTGTGCTTTCCCAATTCATTGTGAAACAATCTTTAAAGAATTTATGGATAAAAATAATGTTTCGTTTTATTCAATGCCTTTTGAAGAATTAAAAAAGACAAAATTTCATGATAAAGTAATATATGGTCCAAGTATTTTAATTATTAAAGATAATGAACTTATTGCTTATCTTGATGCAGAAAGTGATGATGATATTCCTAAATATCAAGATGTAGAAGCTTTTACTAATTGGATTACAACATATATTTATATAAAATAAAATATCCACAAAATTGTGGATATTTTTTTAATCTTTTAATGGTAATCCATTAGATAATGAATAATTACCAACTAGTTTAAATAAATCAACTTCTTTATCTTCAAAGATATATTTATATAATTCATTAATAATTATGGTTGATTCACTAACTACATCTTTCCATAAATCATCAAAGCTTTTTGTTGATTTAATACTTGTATCTTTAATGTTATACCATTCTTGATGGTTAGAATTTATCATAAATTCATCTCTATCAAGAGGAAAGTTATAAGAAAGGTATCTTGTTCTTCTAATTTTAAATGGATTTAAATCGATTAGTTTATATAGTTGTTTTTTTATTCTAAAGCGATCTAGTCTAATAAATCTAAAGACATGTTTCATTGATGATGCACCTTTATAATATTTATTTCCCATTCCTTTTTCATTAAAGACAGTTTTATACATTCCTTCTATTGCTTCTTTAATAATATCTTCTTTGGTATAGTTAAAGATTAATTTATATGTTTGATATTTGCGATAGTCAACTTTTTCTCTTTTATTTAGGTAATAGTTATCAAGATATGTTTCAATCATAAAATGATTATCTTGATGTTTAACTTTATCATTATTGAATGATTTATAGTTAATATATGGATGCATAATACTATCTGCTTTATAATGAGCTATAAAACCAGCAATGAAAGTAAATAATTCATAATCTTTATTCTCTTTATTTAAATTTATTAAATATTCAAAGGATTTAAATACTTTACGCCAATGAAATAAGTGACCATTATATTGAACTTTATTACTAAATAATCCCATGATGCGATAGAAATAGAAAACATCAGTACATTGGCAATATAAAACATAATTATTTCGTCTTTCATTAATGATATTCATTGGTTTCTTATTAAGTTTATCTAATGTATCTAACCCAATATATCGATGTACAACTGAACTTGGCATATAATCTCCTTAATTCAGTATTATACTATAAATATTTACTTTTTATAAGAATTAAGAATAAAAATCATAAATATTTCACTCTATATTGAGTTATTTGTGTTATACTTGTATCGTAGACAAGGAGTAATATGAGGAATAATAAGGAGTTTAAGAACCTTGATGAACAAATTGAAATCCTAAGAAAAAAAGGTTTAGTTATTGAAAACGAATCATTTGCAAAAGAAGTTCTTTTACGAGAGAATTATTTCTTTTTAAATGGTTACAGACATTTGTTTATTAAGAGTGAATCAGACAAAACTTACATTAAAGGAGTTACGTTTGAAGAATTATATAGTTTATTTTTATTTGATAGAAGTTTTCGAAATATTTTATTTAAAAATATTTTAATTATAGAGAATAATCTAAAATCAATTATAAGTTATCAATTATCTATTAAATATGGTTATAAAGAAAAAGATTATTTATCACCAAAGAATTTTACAAATAATCCTGAAAGATCTCGTCAAGTTAATGATATTATTCATAAGATGAAGAGACAAATTAAAAATAATGCAATGCAACATTCTGCTACAATGCACTATGTTACTAATTATGGTTATATCCCATTATGGGTTTTAGTTAAAGTATTATCTTTTGGTATTATTGGTGAATTATATTCCATATTAAAGAAAGAAGATCAAGCTAATATAGCTGATGTTTATAATCTTAATATTGAGACATTAGCTAATTACATTGTTATTTTATCTAATTATCGTAATCTTTGTGCTCATGAAGATATTGTTTTTGAAAATAAAACACAAAGAACAATTGCAGATACTAAATATCATCGATTACTTAATATTGAAATCGCAGATGATGAATATATTTATGGTAAAAATGATGTTTTTGCTCTAATAATAATTATTAAGCAAATGTTAAAAGATGATGAAGTAACAAACTTTATATTGGAAATTAGAAAACTATTTGATAACTTAGAATATAATCTTAGATCTATCTCTATTACAAAAGTATATGATCGTATGGGATTCCCAACAAATTGGGAAGACTTAGCAAAGATAGACAAGAAGGTGTTTGAATAGTGAATGAAAAATTAAAAAATGGTTTAATTCTTTTAGGAGTTTTTCTTCTAGGAGGATTATGTATGTTTGGTATTAATTATTTCTTTGGTAAAGAAAAAGTTAATACTGTTGTAAAATCTACAGAAACAACATGTAAGGCTTGTCCTGAAACGGTAATTGTTGAAAATGGTAATTTATCAGCAGCTGTTGATAAAGTATTTAATTCAAGTGTTATGGTTAAAACAAGTAAAAGTTCAAGAGCAGTTGGTTCTGGTAGTGGATTTGTTTATAAAGTAGATGATAAATATAACTATATAATTACGAATCATCATGTTATAAAAAGTGGAGATGCTTTTAAAATAGTTAATTATAATGATGAAGAAATCGAAGCTAAATTACTAGGTAGTGATGAATACTTAGATATTGCTATTCTAAGAATTGAAAAACATGAAGATATGCCAGCAGTTAGTATTGGTAAATCAACAGAAGCTAAATTAGGTGATACCGTATTTACAGTAGGTACTCCTGTAGGTTATGAATATCATAATACAGTAACAAGTGGTATTATCTCTGGTTTGAATCGTGAAGTAGAAGTTAGTGTTAGTAATAGTTATTCTAAAGAAGACTATGTAATGGAAGCCATCCAAACGAATGCAGCTGTTAATCCAGGAAATAGTGGAGGAGCTCTTGTAAATGCTAAAGGTGAAGTAATTGGTGTTATTTCTATGAAACTTGTCGACTCATCAATTGAAGGTATGGGTTTTGCCATTCCAATTGAAGTTGTTATGGCTAATGTAACGACACTTGAAAATGGTAAGAAAATTGAAAGACCACTTTTAGGTATTCAAATGTTAGATGTTACTGATACATGGCAATTGTATAAAGCAGGTATTACTCTTGATGAAAAGATTGATTCTGGTGTTGTAGTAGTTGTTATAAGTGAAAAATCAGGCGCTGCTAAATCTGATCTTCAAAAAGGTGACGTAATCACTAAAATAAATGATTATGAAGTAAAAGATTCAGCTTACTTAAAATATTTATTATTTAAGTATAAACCAGGTGATGAAGTAACTCTTACTTATTATCGTGATGGTAACTTTAAAACAACAAAAGTTAAGTTAACAAAAAATGAAGGTTAAAAACCTTCATTTTTATTTTACTTTTTACCAGTAGAACCAAATCCACCAGATCCACGTTTTGTTTCTGATAACTTTTCTTCTTTAAAGATACCTTTATAATATGGTGTAAATACCATTTGAGCAATTCTTTCACCATTTTGTAGTTCATAATCTTCTTTAGAATGATTATGTAGAGCAACAATTATTTCCCCACGATAATCAGAATCAACAACACCAACTTTATTAGCAGGCGCTAGTCCTTTTTTACAAGCAAGACCGCTTCTTGCATAAATAAGACCAGCCATTCCTTCAGGTATTTCCATTGATAAACCAGTTGAAACAAAGACTGTTTCATTCTTTTTGATTGTTATTGTATCATCAATACATGCATAAAGATCAGCACCAGCAGCAAAATCACTACCATAAGTAGGAATAGTTGCCTTTTCATTTAATTTTTTGATTTTAACATTTACTTCTTTAACTTTCATTATACCTCCGTATTTCTTCTTATAATAATATTATCAGAGTGACACATAGGGCACTCCCATTCATCTTTATTATTGATTATCATTTCACCTAAATAATCACAATTCATACAATAATCTTTTTTAGTATAGAATTTTGTATA
Organism: uncultured Clostridia bacterium; assembly: GCA_946409545.1. Lineage (GTDB taxonomy): Bacteria > Bacillota_I > Bacilli_A > RF39 > UBA660 > RUG12783. The sequence continues at coordinate 6,410 of CAMJWT010000013.1, forward strand.
TAAAATGTTATTACTTAAATATTTAATTAATTCACATAGATCAATATCTTCATCATTATTAATTAAACTTATAGTTCCACCATCAACTATCTCTTGATATTTCTTTTCATAATCTAATCTTTGAAGTAGAGGAAGTGGTGATATTTCAATATTGTATCCATAATTATAATAGTTTTTATCATTAATTCCTTTGATAATACCAAATGTTTCTTTATCAATATTTGCAAAGAATCTTGAAATAAAGTCATCATGACAATTATATAAATTAATCGTAACACCTGTTGTTTTCTTCCAATCATTACATGTTTTATGAAGATATTTCAAGAGTTTTGTTGCAAATCTTTCACCAGTTTCTTCATAAATTGATGATTTTGTTAAAATATGACTTACTTCATTTAAACCTAAGAATCCAAATGATAAAGTAGAATATCCATTTCGTAATAATTTATCAATACGTTCATAATCTCTTAATCGATTAATCGCTCCATATTTATAATCAAGTGGAGATTGATTAGAGATTGTACCTGTTAGTGAATGATATCTATACATTAAAGCTTCAAGACATAGATTTAGACGGTCATCTAAAATGTTATAGAATGTTTCTTCACTATTATCTGATAATAAAGCAATTTGTACTAAGTTAATAGTTATAATACCTTGACTAAACCTTCCATTATTTTTATATGTATCTCCATCTTTATATGTTGGTAAGAAGATTTCTTTACCAATAGGAGGAGTAATAGTATCATACATTTCCATCATTACTTTAGAACTAATATATCTTGGCTCTAATCGCTTTTTAGTACATTCAAGAGCTAACATAGTTATCTTATCGTATTTACCACCAGAAAGGTTATTATTATCGTTTAACAAGTATACCAATTTAGGTCGATCTTGTGTAACATAATTATTGTTTTCATTTAGTGTACCACTAAGTCTTTGATTAAGTATTTCTTCGATAATCATTGATGTATAGTTAATATATTCATCATTATCACTAAGTTCTAAAAATAATGTTACATCACGAGATACAATTTCTTCTAAATCATTAATGGTATTATTAATTAATTTAATACCAGAAGATAAATCACTATTAACACAACTATCTATTAATTCTTTTTTGTCTTTTTTATCAATTTCAACTTTTTTTAATTTATTTTTTATATTTGTTTCTGTATTCATTAAATATTTTGATAAATCACGAACATTAATAGTAAATCCTTTATATTGACTATTAACAAGCGAAACTATTATTTCTGATAAATTAATACAAGCTTCTAAGAAACTATTTGGTTTATGAAAAACGTTATTAATAACAAAGCCATTAGTTAACATATCATCAAGATTTATAATACTTGAATTGATAATAGGTTGTACAAAGTATTCTGCATCATGGAAATATAGAATACCTTCATTTTGAGCTTCAATTATTTTTTCTGGAAGTAATACTCTTTTAGTTAAATTCTTAGATACTTCATCAGCAATTAATTCTCTTTGAGTTACAACATTTATTATTTTTTTACTATGATCACTTGTAACATTATTATTTTTAATAATAGCTAGAATTGATTCATCAGTTACATTGTTCTTTCGTACAAGAGCTCTATTATAACGATAGATAATATATGCTTTAGCAAGATTGAATTTCTTTAATTTCATTAATTCAGTTTCAATCATATCTTGAATATCTTCAACAAGCATACGTTTTTTATTTAAATCTTCAATATGTTTAATAATAGTATCAATTTGTTTATCAGATACTCTATCTACTTCAGCAACATCGTTATTAGCTTTATTAATTGCAATTGCAATTTTATCTCTATTGTATTCAACAATTCTTCCATCTCTTTTAACTATTTTCATAAAACCACCACTATAATTATAACAAAACATTAGTGTTTAGTGTGTTGTTGTTGCAACAAATTTACATTATAATATTAAGTAAGGAGGGATAGTATGGATGACTTATCAATGTTTAAAAATATTTCCAACGAAGAAATAGAATTTATGCTTAAATGTTTCCATGCTATTCGAATGACTTTTAAAAAAGAAAGAACGATTATATCAAGTATTATTAATTCTAATTATATTGGAGTAATTTTATCTGGTACTGCTCATATGGTTAAATATGATTATAAAGGAAATAGAACCATCTTAGAGAAACTAGAAAGAGATTCGGTATTTGGTAATATTTTTATGTCACTTGGTAATGATATTTCAATAACGGCATCAACTGATTGTGAAGTATTATTAATTGAATATACTCATGTTTATGAACAATGTAGAAAAAATTGTCGATGTCATACCATCTTTACTTCTAATATTTTATCTCTTTTATCTAGTAAAGTAAGTGAATTAAATGATCGACTTGAAGTATTATCAAATCGAAGTATTAGAGATAAATTATTAAGTTATTTTGGATTACTAGTTAAAGGTAAATCAAGAAGAAGTTTTATTCTTCCGTTTACTTATACAGAACTTGCTGATTATTTATCAGTAGATCGAAGTGCAATGCAAAGAGAATTAAAGAATTTAAAAGATGAAGGCTTTATAACGACAAATGGTAAAAGAATAACTTTAAATTATTAATTACATGCTATAATATAATTAAGGAGAATATTATTATGGAAAATGAAAACGAAGAAGATAAAAGTATTCATAAGAAAAAGATTATTATCTATATTATTGTTTTTGTTGTAGCAATGGGATTTGGCTTTTTAACAGTTAATCTTTTTGATAAGAAACCAGATAGTTCAGTTCATTTAAATATTAAATGTGATGATGTTGATTTATCTAAAGATTATAAAGAAAAAGATAATATTGAATGTAAATTATCTGGAGAAGAATATGTCTTTACAATAAAAAAAATTTCTAAAGATAAAGTTGAATTATATTCAAAGAATTGTCTTACAATAAATGGTAGTGATTGTCCAAATAATATTGAATTAGTTAAAGGAAAAGCCTTACAATTAAAAACAGTTAACAAAGATGATATAAAAAATGTTATAATGGAATGGTAAGGAGAATAAGGAGGATAAAATTATGGCAAAAAAAGAAAAAACTGAAGAAAAAGCAAAGATGGAGAAAAAGCAAATTGCTTTAATAGGTATTGCAATTGCAATTATAGGAGTAGTATTCCTAGTTATATTTAGTGGTAAAATTGAAAAAGATGCAGTTACTCTAAAAATAGATTGTAATGGAAAAGACTTATCTGGTACTTATAAAAAGGGAGAAAGTTTCAAATGTAATTTATTAGATACAGATTATAAGCTAACTGTTGATAAAATTACGGATGAAAAAGTAATTTTAAAATCAGATGGTGGTTTAACTCCAGTAATTGAAAAAAGTGAAATGGCAACGTCTGCTTTAGGAATTGAACCAGTTAAACTTGGGGATATAAAAGAAATGGTAGGAGCTGAAACCACAACTTCAACTATTGATTTATCTAAAGAATATAAAGAATTTGTAGTAAATAAAGGTGCTACATTGAATTTAACAATCCAAGCTACTGATGTTATGGGATCATATTATTTGTCAATTTCTTTTCAATAATGAGGTAATTATATGAAAACAATTAAATTAACCTGTCCTAGTTGTGAGGCTAAGTTAAGTGTTGATAGTGGACACGATAAAATATTTTGTCCTTATTGCGGAACAGAGTTTTTAATTGATGATGAAGCTTCACAATTAAGAAGAGTAGAAGATGTTAAGTTAGAATCGCGCAAGAAAAATTTTGAACAAAAGAAAGAAGAAAATAAAGAAAAGGATAAAAGAGAAACAAAGGGTGTCATAAAAGGATTTCTTTTAATGACTATTCTTCCAATTATATTTTTACTATTATTTTATGGTATCTTTTCAATCTTTTTTGTTGAAATGCCAGAAGATAGTAGTTACTATGAAGGTAAAAACTATGAAGTAGTAATTGTTGAATTAAAAGATTTAGGTTTTCGAAATATTGAAACAAGAGCTGTTGATGATTTGGTAATTGGTTTATTTAATCAAGATGGTGATGTTAAAGAGATATCTATTGGTGGTAAAACTAATTTCGAAGAAGGAGATACTTTTCGGAAAAGCGCAAATGTTGTTATTTGGTATCATACATATTAAAAATATCCACAAAATTGTGGATATTTTTTTATGTAAACCAATATATTTAGTAAGGTACAATTCATATCTTCCCATGCTATAATTAAAATTAGGAGGATAGAATGAATTATAAAAAGATTGTTGTTGCAGGAGGAGGTATATTAGGAAGTCAAATAGCTTTCCAAACTGCATATTCAGGTTTTAATGTAACCGTATTAATTAGAGAAGAAGATTCAAGAGAAGAATTAATCAAAAAGATTGATAATTTAAAAAGAACATATCTTGAAACAATTCTTAAAATGGATACACCAGAAGGAAAAGATCCTAGTAATTGGGCAAGAGGTATTGCGGATATTGATAAGTTTAATAAGAAAGTTTGTTTAGATAGAGTTAATGCTATCCTTGATAATATCTATATCGAAACAGATCAAGAAATTGCATTAAAAGATTGTGATTTGTTAATTGAGTCAATTACTGAAATATTTGATGTTAAAAGAGCTTTTTATGAACAAATTGCACCATTATTGGAAGAAAAAACTGTAGTTGTAACTAATTCTAGTACTTTACTTCCTTCTAAATTAGCTAAGTATACAGGAAGACCAACTAAGTATTTAGCAATGCATTTTGCTAATAGTATTTGGAAAAATAATATTGCTGAGGTAATGTGTCAGGAAGATACTGATCCAAAATATTTGGATGAAATCTCTGCCTTTGCTGAAGCTATTCACATGATTCCCCTTGTAGCTAAAAGTGAGAAGTCAGGATACTTATTAAATTCAATGTTAGTACCTTTACTTTTAAGTGCAATGGATTTACTTGCTAATGGTATTTCTGATCCAGAAACAATTGATAAAGCATGGGTATATGGAACAGGAGCTCCAAAAGGACCATTCCAAATTATTGATACTGTTGGTCTTGAAACGGCAAGAAATATTGTTCTTCAATATCAAAAAGTACCAAATTTATTTGATCCACTTCTTCGTAAGATGATGTTACCATATAACTATGATGGTATGTTAAGAATTCTTGATGAATATATAAATGCTGGTAAAAGTGGAAAATCAGTAGGAGAAGGTTTTTATAAATATAATTAATTAGAATAAGGAGGCACTATGAAAAATAAATTGTTATTAATACTATTATTAATACCGTTTTATGTTAGTGCGTTAACTTATCCAAAACTAGATTCTAAAAATGTTGAAATATATGATTTATCGGATAATAAAGTATTATATGAAATAGATTCTAAAAGCCAAGTATCAATTGCATCTCTTACTAAGATAGCAACAACCATAACGGCAATTGAAAATATAGATGATTTAGATAAAAAGGTAACAATAACAAAAGATATCTTAGATACTGTTTCTGATAAAGCAAGTATTGCAGGATTAAAAGCTGGAGATGTTGTTACATATCGAGATCTTTTATATGCATCAATGGTTCCTAGTGGAGCCGACGCAACTAATGCTCTTGCGATACTAACTAGTGGTAGTATTGATAACTTTGTTATAAAAATGAACGATTTAGTTAAAAGAATTGGTTTAACAAATACCCATTTTGTTAATGTAACAGGACTTGATACACCTAATCATTATTCAACAGTAGATGAAGTTAGAATACTTCTTACTTATGCTTTAAAAAATGAATTATTTAAAGATATATATACTACTAAAGAGTATACTTTATCTAATGGTTTAAAAGTAAAGTCAACGCTATATCTTTATACTAAAGGTACAAAATTAGATATAAGTCCAATAATAGGTAGTAAAACAGGTCATACAAAGAAAGCAGGTTATGCTTTATCATCTTTAAGTGATATTAATGGTCATAATATGATAATAGTAACTTTAAAGGCAACGCAAAAAGGTATTTATTATAATAATATTGTTGATAACTTAAATTTAATAGAATTTTTAAAAAATAATTATCAAGATGAATTATTAGTGAAAAAAGATCAAGTTATTAAAACAATCCCTGTTAATTTAAGTAAGATTGATAATTATGAAATTAAAGCAAGTAAAGATATTAAAAAGTTTTTACCGAGTGATTATGATAAAAACAAATTAAGAATTGAATATAATGGTTTAGAAGAAATAAGTTTTATTAGTAAAAAAGATGAAAAAATGGGGACCATAAACTATTATTTTGAAGATGAACTTATAGGTAATGAAGATGTAATTCTTAATACTGTTATTAAAATATCTATAATTAAAGTATTAATTCATTATTGGTATGTTGTATTAATAATGATTATTGTTGTAATAATAATATTATTACCAAAGAAAAAACAGAAAGCTTAGTTTATTTAAGCTTTTTTATTATGTTATAATTTATTATGGTGATTGTAATGTTTCATGGTGATTATAATTTTTTTGATTATAAATATAATATAGTTGGATATAATGGACAAGATTATGGATCATTTCCGCAATATTTATATCTTATTATATCAGTAGTTTTATTAGTAATATTATTAATTTTACTTAGAAAATCATCTTATGAGAAAATTAAGAAGATTATTAGAATAATGGGTATCTTCTTAATTGTTTTTTATTTATCGAAAACAACATGGGAATCAATATATGATATAAAATATTCTGGTTCTTTTAATACTGGTTTATTACCGCTTGATACATGTTCTCTTCCAATGCTTGCTTATCTTTTAGCGGGTTTTACAAAAGGAAAGACAAAAGATTATTCTACAAGTTGGATCGTAACAGGTGGTATCGTTGGTGGCTTTGCTACGATGCTATTTTTAAATGCCTTTAAATATTATCCCTTTCTATCATTTGGAGCAATGTATTCAATGATATGGCATTTTGTAATGGTTTTTATAGGTCTATTACTAATTGTAACTAATTATGTGGATTATAATTATAAAACATTACTTAAAGGTTTTGTATTTCATGTATTATTTTCTTTAATTGTCATACCTCTTGATTATATCTTTAATTGGGATTTTATGATGTATAAATATTTGGGAAGTATTCCAATATTTGAAGATATTGGTACTAAACTTAATAATGCATCATTAGGTTTTCTAAATCCCATAATAATGTTAATTTTATATTTCTTTGCGTTTAATCTTATATTCTTTGTTATTTATGGAATAAAAAAATTAGTAAAGAAAGTTAAAAAATAAAATATGTTATAATAATTCTGGGAGTGTTTATGAAAAGATTCTTATTAAGTATATTAATTATGTGTGTAATTATTTCATTAACAGGATGTGGGTTAGTTGAAAAGAGAACAAAAGATGGTAAACTTATTGGTACATCAAATGAAAGTAGTAATAAGTTACAAATAAAGATCACAACAGATCAACTAAATATTAGAAAAGAAAAAGTTATTAATTCTGAAATAGTAGGTGTTGTTCAAAAAGGAAGTATCTTTGATGTTATAGATCATGAACAAAAAGGTAAATATCAATGGGTACATATTAAAACAAATAATAATATAGAAGGTTATGTTGCTAGTTTTGAAGATCATATCTATTATGAATTCATAAATGGAGATGTTGATTTTATTCCACCTAAATTAGAAATAAAAGTAGGTGAGATTAATGTAGATTCTTATTCTCAAATAAATGATGAATATATTAATTCAATTGTTGAATATTCTGATGACAAAGATAAAAATCTCCAATTAACATATGAGGTATCAGCATCAGGTAATATTTATCATTTAAATATAAAAGTAAAAGATAAAGGTAATAATGAAGTAGTAAAGAAAGTAAGATTAAATGTTAAAAATGAAAGATTAGCTTCAACTGGAAAGTGGTTAACAATTAAAGAAGTAAGAGATTTAAGAAAAAACTTTTTGAAAATTGTTAGAAAATATGGTCGCGCAGAAACATATGATATGACATATAGTGATTATTGGAAAATTAATTATTATGGAAGTGGTGCAAATATAAGTGTTTTTGAAGATATAAGATGGTTTAAAGCATGTTACTTTAAAGCAAAGGGAAATAATATAGATGTAGAATATTGTGAAGATTCAGTTGGTAAAATATCATACGAAGAAATGCATAAAAGAATTAGTAAACAAGAAAAATCAGCTAAAAATGCATATTTAAATGCTATTAAAGATTTAGAAAAAACAGGGTATAAACTTAGTGATGTATTCTTAAATATTTAATTTACTTTTAAAATAAAAAAACATATACTTTTGTTAGGAGAGAAAAATGAATAATAATCAAAATATGTATCAACAACCAATGTATCAACAAAATAGTATTTTAGTTTGTCCTCGTTGTGGAAGTAATAATATGAATGTTCAAGTAATAAATGAAGTTACTTTAAAGAATCAACATCATAGTATTTGGTGGTGGATATTCATTGGTTGGTGGTGGATCTTTGTTAAATGGCTTGTTTTTACGATACCTGCTTTAATTTTTAAAATATTTGGTCATAAAAAACAAAGAGCTGTTAATACTCAGAGAAGAATAGCTGTTTGTCAACAATGTGGAAATACTATTAATTTATAAAGATAAAAGATGAAATAAAAAATTTCATCTTTTTATTTATATAAACTTATTCTATAATAAGGTTGTGTTGAGGTATCTATGAAAAAGAGAGGAATAATATATTTAATAATTACTTTATTATTTATTGCATTATCTATAATGATTTTTAAAAGAACTGACTTATCTAATAATGTTCAATTGAGTAAAGCAATTCAAATCATTATTATTTTATATTTAATTAGAATATCGTATGGATGTACTATTTATATAAGAAAGCAGTATCTAAAATATCATTATTCTTATGATATTATTATGAATTTAGGATTATTAGTATTTATTAATATTAATATTCTAAGAAATATTGAATTATTAATTAGAAACTGGAAAATATTAAATATTATTGATATTTATAATAATACACTAAGATCATTTTCTTTCTTTGCAATGTTAACATTACCATGTATTATTGTTTTATCAATATATAGTATTATTACTAATATTATTTTAATAAAAAAAGAAGGATTTGGTTATCGTAATTTATTAGGTATTTTTCTAGGTTTCTTTGCCTTAGTAGGTTTATTTGGAACTCAAGTTGTTTATTTAATAACAACTAAATTAGTAGATCACGGTGTTGCTTTAGTTATTAAAACAATAATTGATTTAAGTTTGAATGTAACTTTGTCATATTTTTATACTTTGATTATAGCAACTCTATATTGTAATATTATGGCAGCACGACATACTCCTAAATTTGATAAAGATGTTATTATAATCTTAGGTTCTAAACTAAGAAGTGATGGTACTTTACCACCTTTATTACAAGCAAGAGCGGATAAGGCTATTGAATTTGCAAATAAACAATATGCGGAAACAAAGAAAAAGATTATTTATATGCCATCTGGTGGTAAAGGTGATGATGAAATTAAAGCTGAAGCTAAAGCTATTGAAGAATATCTAATTAGTAAAGGAATTAATAAAAAACAAATTGTTATTGAAGATAAATCAACAAGTACTATTGAAAACATGAAATATTCTAAAGAGAAGATAGAAAAGATTAAAGAAGATGCTAAGATTAGTTTTTCAACAACAAATTATCATGTTTTTAGAAGTGGTGTTATTGCAAGTAAACAAGGAATTGAATGTGAAGGTATGGGAAGCCCTACAAAATGGTACTTCTATACAAATGCTTTAATTCGTGAATTTATCGCTAATTTATTTCAAGAGAGAAGAAAACATATTGCCTTATTAATACTTATTAATATTTCAATAATTGTATTAGTATTAATTGGTTATTATTATAAATTTTTAAATATTTCATTAATATATGAATGGTATTTTTAATAGGAGGATATATGAAAGAAATGATTTGTCAAAGTTGTAGTATGCCAATGACTAATGATATCTATGGAACAAATAAGGATGGTAGTCTTAATAGTGATTATTGTAAATATTGTTATAAAGATGGAGAATTTATTGATAAAGTAACAATGGAAGAATATATTGATATGTGCTCACAATATGGAGAACAAGCAGGTATGACAAATGAAGAGATGCGAAAACATTGTGAAAAAGTATTCCCAACATTAAAAAGATGGAAAAAAGATTATGAATAATGAATTATATGATATGATCTTCAAAAGAAAATCTTTTCATTTATTTAGAAATATTGGTAATGAAAAGATAACTAAAGAAGAACTTGATGATATTGAAAAAGAATTTGAAAAATTAAAACCTCTATATGATGATATTAAAGTTGAAATGAGAATAGTTAAGAAAACATCAAAGATTAGAGGTCAAGAATATTCCCTTTTATTCTATTCAGAGAAGAAAGATAATTATTTACAAAACATAGGTTATCTTGGGGAACAATTAGATTTATATTTAGTATCTAAAAATATTGGAACATTATGGTTTGGTATTGGAAGACCTGAAGAAAAAGAATTAGATGGTTTAGATTTTGTTATTATGATTGATATAGCTAAAGTTGATTCACCTGATAAATTTCGTAAGGATATGTTTAAAAGCAAAAGAAAAGAAGTATCAGAAATATGGAGTGGTGATAATTACTTAGATATTGCTAATATTGTTCGTTTTGCACCAAGTGCATGTAATACTCAACCTTGGAAAGTAGAATCTAGTAGTGAAGAACTTAAAGTATATCGATATCGTAAAGAAGGTAAACGTGGTATTATGCCTAAAGCTTCTATTACATACTATAATCAAATAGATATTGGTATTTTCTTATGTTTTCTAGAATTATGTTTAAATAAAAATAAAATAAAGTTTAATCGAGAATTATTCATTGAAGAAAATCATGATAATGAATTAAACTTATTAGCAATTTATAATTTAAAATGATTGTATTTTAACAATTGATTTAATATAATATATGACGTTTGAGGTATATATGAATAAATCTTATAAACTAGTAGGCTATCTTAATTTTTTTGATATTGTACCAAGTATTATATATCCTATATTCGCTGATAATGATAATGATTTATATTGGGCTTTTTCAAGTGTTGATGATTATTTTTGTGTTTATTATTATACAGAGTTTCTAAAATTACCAACTAAATATAAAAAAAGTGTTAAATTCTTTAAAGATACTAATACTAAATTAGAGATAATAAATGAATATTATCAACTTGGTGATTTAGTATTAGCTGGTATAGAATTATCAGATAATGAAGCTTATATTGGCTCAATCGATAAGTATTATGAATTTATTACACAATATAAAGAAAAAGTTATAAAGAACAGTGATTATAAATTCAAAGAAGAATTCCTAAGAGAATTAGAACATGATATTATTGATACAGAAAAACTTGTATATCAAGCAAGTTTAAGTGGTGTATTAGATAAAGCTAAATAAAAGGAGTATTTATGGCAACAACAAAAGATTATAAAGACTATGTTTTAGGACAATTAAATCTACTTGATAATATTAAATGTAGACCGATGATGGGAGAATATTTATTATATTTAGATGATGTTCTTTTTGGTGGTATTTATGATAACAGGTTACTTCTTAAAAAGACAGATAGTAATAAAGAGTATCATATGGAAGATGCTATTCCTTATGATGGAGCTAAGGCTATGTATTTAGTTCATGATATTGATAATATTGAACTTTTAATGGAAATTGTCTTAAATACTTATAATGATTTAAAAAAATAATAAAAATTATTAATATTTCATATAAATTACATATTTATTGTGCTATAATTAATAAGAGCCCGGTAAGAGTATCTCTTACTGGTTTTTTTGTTTTTTAGGAGGTATTTATGACGAAATATGTATTTGTAACAGGTGGAGTAGTATCAGGCTTAGGAAAAGGAATAACAGCAAGTAGCATCGCCTTATTATTAAAGAGTAGAGGCTACAAAGTCTTTATGCAAAAGTTTGATCCTTATTTTAATGTTGATCCAGGTACCATGAATCCTATTCAACATGGTGAAGTATTTGTAACATTTGATGGATGTGAAACTGATCTTGATTTAGGTCACTATGAAAGATTTATTGATGAAGAACTTAATTATTCATCAAATATCACTAGTGGTAAAATCTTTAAATCCGTTATTGATAAAGAAAGACATGGTGACTATTTAGGAGCTACTGTTCAAATGATACCGCATATTACGAATGAAATAAAAAATAAAGTATATGAAGCAGGGCACTCTAGTGGAGCTGATATTGTTATAACTGAAATTGGTGGAACAGTTGGTGATATTGAATCTGAAAGTTTTATTGAAGCTTTAAGACAAATTCAATATGAAAAAGGAAGTAACGAAACCTTCTTTATTCACTGTACTTTATTGCCATTTATCTATGGATCTGATGAATTAAAGACTAAACCAACTCAAAATAGTGTTAAAGATCTTCGTAATATGGGTATAAGACCAGATGCGATTGTCTGTAGAACTCCTTTTAGTACCAATGATCATATCAAAGAAAAAATATCATTATTTTGTTCTGTTCCTAAAGAAAATGTTATTGATTCTGTTGATGTTACTAATCTTTATGAAATACCAGTTGATTATTATGAACAAAGAATAGATGAAATAATTTTAAAACAATTTGGATTACCAATAAAAAAAGCTAATTTAGATGAATGGAAAAAGTTAATAAATACTGTTAATAACTTAGATAAAGAAATAGAAATTGCTTTAGTAGGTAAATATGTTGAACTACATGATGCTTATATCTCTGTTAACGAATCTCTTCGTCATGCAGGTTATAAATATAATACCAAAATAAATATTAATTGGATTGATTCCGAAACATTAGAAGATGATAGTGTTAACTTAAAAGAAGTATTTAAAAAATCTCGTGGTATCTTAGTACCTGGTGGCTTTGGAACAAGAGGTATTAATGGTAAGATTAAAGCAATTACTTATGCAAGAGAGAATAATATTCCCTTCCTAGGAATATGTCTTGGTATGCAACTAGCTGTTATTGAATTTGCAAGAAATGTGTGTGGTATAAATGATGCTAATTCAACAGAATTTGATGCTAATACCAAAGAACCCATTATTGACTTAATGTCTGATCAAAAGTCTGTTGTTAATATGGGTGGAACTTTAAGACTAGGTAATTATGAATGTACAATAAAAAAAGATACTCTTGCTTATAAAGATTATAAGAGTGAAAAAATCTTAGAAAGACATCGTCATCGTTATGAATTTAATAATAAATATAAAGAATTGTTAGAAGAAAAGGGTATGGTTTTCTCTGGTAAGAATGATAAAGCTGACTTAGTAGAAATAATAGAAATACCAAAATTAAAACATTTTATTGCTTGTCAATTCCATCCTGAATTTAAATCTCGTCCATTAAGACCAGCTCCTTTATTTGATTCCTTTATTAAAGCAAGTATTGATAATTAAAAGAAGTATTAACTTCTTTTTTTGTGTTATAATTTAGAAGGTGATTATTATGAAAAATAAATTTAATAAGTTTTCCGTACCATTAGGATTATTAGATTATATAAATCCTATTTGTTACATGATTACAATGATTGTCATATTAAAAAAAATAAGTAAAGTAATAGAAACTCCATATATTATTTTATTTATAGGAGCAGTAATATCTATTATTTTTGGGTTTGTTATTCCAACAGTAAAAGTATTAATAGGTTTAAAAAAAGTAAAGTTTAAGATGCCTGTTAATTTAGTATTTATTGTTAATAGTGGTATTTTATTATCAGGTCTTATGTTATTAAGATATGTCTTTGGTATACAATTATTACTATTATTAATATTATTTTTAGTAATTGGATTATTATCAATCGTTTATATTAAAACTAAAAAGTTTAATACTGTTGCAGTATTAACAGGAGCTTTTGGATATTTAATGATATATGTATCATTAATAACATTATCAATTAGATATCATCTAGTATTACCAATTATTATGTATGCAATTGCAATTCTTCTTTTCTTATTCTTATGTTTTGTTGGTATTAAAGCTAATCTAAAGAAACCTAAAGTACATTGGATAATAGAGTCATGTAATATTCTATGCCAATTATTAGTAGCAATAGGAACAATAATTTTATTTAATTAGGAGACTTTATGAGTTATATAAGTGATATAAGAAAATTAGTAGGACATGCTCCTATAATGTCGGCAGCAGCAACTGCCATTATTTATGATGAAGAAAGAGGTTTATTATTTGAAAAAAGAACAGATGATGGTAAGTGGTGTTTACCAGGTGGAGCCCTAGAATTAAAGGAAACATTTGTAGAAGGATTAACAAGAGAAGTTAAAGAAGAAACGAATCTTGATATTTATAATCCTGAATTTCTAACTGTTAATTCTCCAGTATATATAAAATATACTAATTTAGATGAAGTTTATTATACAGACGCTGTATATATTGTTCGAGAATTTAATGGGGAACTTAAACCAGATTCTGAAAGTGAAGAATTATGTTGGTATAAATTAGATGAATTACCTGATAATATTACCCCTTCTCATCAAGAATATATAAAGTTATTTATAGAAAAGAACAAATAAAAAAAGATATCATTTGATATCTTTTTATTTTTCTGTGAAATAGATTCCTTCGATAATAGATCGACACTGTGTTCTTGTACTACCATCAGAACAAAGAACTTTAGTAGCGCTTCCGGCTCCAGGTTTTTTAATAAATAATGAAGTAGAACCACCACCATCTAGATTAAAGGCTGTTTTACATCCTTGAGCTGCAAAGACAGATCCAACATCATCAATCTTCATATTAGTATAAGATGATAACATTATATAGTTATTAGAGTTAACTTGGCATATACCTTGTCTTCTTGCATTTTCATTAGAACCCCATGGTTGTTGTTGACCATTTTTAATTAATAATGGGGCAAAACTCCATGTATTTCGAACATTAGCATCTTTTAGTATTTGAACGGTTCTTTCACGATCAGTTTTACTAATACCACCATCATATACTTGTAAGTTTCCATTACCATCAATTGCAACTAACAAAGAATTAGTATTAGTATTATCATCTGTTCTACTACGAGTAATAATACCATCAGTGATAACAAGCCAGCTACTTGATCGATTATGATAATAATCACTTGGTGGATTCCAAGCTCCTTTTACATAGAAACCGCTAGCATTAAAGCCAATTGCAGCTTTACTTGATGGGATAAGCCCTTTACTTATATAAGCATTCATCATCTCACCAACAGATGTTCTATTTAAATTACCTGGAATTTCACTATCTTTTAATACTTTTCCATATTTTGCTGTATTAGCTTCAAGTTTTTTTATTTGATTAACAGGGTCTTGCATCCATATATATGTTAAATAATAACGACCATTATTTGTTACATAGAACTTTAAAGTGCTTCCTTCATATTTTTGAATTGGATTAGGTGGTACAATAGGTTGTTGAACAGCAGGTGCTTTTTCTTTTACAGTAACCGTGCAAGTTGCTTCTTTATTACCATCTTCAGTTATTACTTTAATTGTTGCTGTACCTGTCTTAACAGCTTTTACTTTACCATTCGTTACTGTTGCAATACTATTATCACTACTTTCCCAAGTCATATTTTGATTAGTAGCATTCTTTGGTTTGGTTGTAGCTACTAGTGTTTCCTCACTACCAACGGTTAAAGTTAATTTATATTTATTTAAGGTTACATCAGTAATCGGTATTGTTTTCTTTTTAACGGTAACACTAATTGTTGTAGATACATCGTTGTTAGCTTTTAATATTATTGTTGTATTACCTTCTGATACCCCAATAATTTCTTTATCTTGAGTGAAACTTACAATATTTTTATCACTTGTAGAAATATTAATATTTTTATTAGTTGCATCTTCTGGTAGTACCTCATATTCAATTTTACCAGTATCTCCAATTTCAAGTTCAATATTTTGATTTGCAACTTTTATTTCTGTAACAGGGATTTCTTTTATTTTAACAGTTACATTTATTATTTTGGTTATTTGTCTTTTCTCAGTAACAGCTTTAATAACAGTATTACCACTACTTACACCTGTAATTAATCCATTATCAACAGTAGCAATACTAGGATTAGCACTTTCCCATGTTACATTTTTATATGTGGCATTATCAGGAATTACCGTTGCGGTTATTTGTTTTTGTTCTCCAACATCTACTGTTATATTACCTTCTGATATTAACAAATCTTCTTCTAAGATATCATTACTTAATGGTGAATCTTTGGAAGTAAGTCCACTAATAATTAGATAAATACTAATTAATAATATTACGATAAAAAGTATTTTTATTCCTAAATCTTTATTCATAAAGACCTCACTACTATCATCTTATATTATATAATATGTTTCTATAAAAAAAAATATAATTATATGATATAATTTCATTGGTGAATTATTATGTTTCAATTATTAACTAATATTAATAAACTTCATACAACTTTTCTTGGTGAAGAAAGAATAAAGAAGAATCTTGGTATAAAAGATAATGTTATTGAATATTGTAAGAATAAAATTCTTAATAAAAACTGTTTAATTGCTAAAGTAGGTAAGAATTATTATTGTGAGATTGATGATCTTATTATTACAATTAATGCCTCTAGTTATACCATAATTACCGTTCATAAAAAAACAAATTAGAAGATAAACTCTTCTTTTTATTTTTTATAATGTTGTAATATAATAAAATTGAATAGGAGTTAGTATGAAGATAATAATTAAGTTTAATATTATTATTTTGTTTATATTCTTTATTAACGTTAAAGCAGATTATAAAATTAATTTTGATAATCTAAATAATATATTTGAATATGAAAACTATAATGATTTTATTAAAGATTATAAAGCTAATAAAGTACCTAAAGTTTATATAACTAACTTTTTATTTGATGGTGTATCAAAAGTTAAAAATATGGATTTAGATAAGCCAAGTGATGAAATTATAATAAAAGTACTTAATATTAATAGTGCGGATAATTATGAATTAACAGGTACGTTTAAAGGTATGATTTCCATTAATACTAATAATGTTAAAGGAGAAATAAACATCATTTTAAATGGTGTTAATATTAATACAGACTCTAAAAAAGTTCCAGCTATATATATTTATAATAAAAACATTAATTATCTTGATTGTAAGGTTACAATTACAATTGGTAAAGAAAACTATATTGAAGGTGGAAGACTTAAAAAAGTTAGTTTAATGCCTTCTAATGAATTAACTAAATATGAGGAATATTATTCTAAAAAGAATATCGATAATTATCGAAATAATCCTAATTATTATGGAGTTTATACAAGTAAAGAATTAGAAAATATTCTTTTTGCAAAAGTAGAAGCCGATAAAAAAGGGTTAAAAGATGGTGATCCATATTATTTTTATAAAGCAAGTGGTGTAATTAGTTCAGATATTGATTTATCTTTTAATGGTGATGGTTATCTAAAAGTTGTTAGTAAAAATAATGAAGGAATAGAATCTAAAGCTAATTTATCTTTCTTAGGTGGAAAAGGCGATTATGAGATCATATCTTATGAAGATTCTCTTAATACAACAACAGAAAAGATTGATGATAATACAAGAAATGATATCGTAATTGATGTTAATAGTTTAGTAGCAAGAATTAATCTTGAAGCTAAAGAAGGAGATGCTATTGATTCTAATGGTAAACTAATTATTAATGGTGGTAATATTTATGCTTTTGCCCATCCAATAAGTGAAGATACTGGACTTGATTCGCCTATTGGTATTTATTTAAATGGTGGAACTATAATTGCAACTGGTAATAAAGCTGATGAAATTGATGATTCATCACAAAAATATCTTTATATAAAATTAGATGATAGTATTGAAGAAAATAGTTTAGTCGTTGTTAAAGACCAAAATAATAAAATTATCTTTGCATATAAAGGAGATCGAACTTATAAAACACTTTTATATAGTTCACCAAATCTTGACTATAAATCGTATAAAGTATATTCTGGTGGCGAAATAAAAGGTAAAGAAACAAATGGATTATATACTAATATTGATAGTTATCGTGGTGGTAAAATAATATATAGTAGTGATGATAATAATGAACCAATTAATAGTACGGATAAATCAATTATCATTTATATCATTGTATTAGTGATTGTTTTAATGGGATTTATCATATCAAGTTATATAAGGTCTAAAAAAGAAAAAGAAGAAGAGTTTTAATTGACTCCTACTTCTTTTTTTGTTAGTATAAAGGACGCTAGTAGGGGGTATTATGGATAAAAAGATTCTAAATATTGTTATAACTGGTGGACCATGTGGTGGTAAGACAACTGCTCTTGGCGAACTAGCTAATTTATTACGTAGTTATGGATATACCGTATATATTTGTAGTGAAACAGCAACAGAATTAATAAGTGGAGGAATAAAGCCATATGGTGATAATAAGTTAGAATTAGCGGATTTTCAAGAATTATTATTAGATGCCCAAATATATAAAGAGAAGATAAGAAGAGAGGCTGCTAGACGTTGTCCTAATGATAAAGTAGCAATTCTTTATGATCGAGGTATCTTAGATAATAGAGCATATATTGATTATGAAACATTTGGTAGTTTTCTTGTTCCTCGAGGAATGACTGAATCAGGTATTCTATCTAGCTATGATATGGTAATCCATTTAGTAACCGCAGCAATTGGAAGAGAAGAATGTTATACAACAGATAATAATGTAGCAAGAACGGAAACCGTTGAAGAAGCAAGAGAAATGGATTATAAAACAATGAAGACTTGGATGAATCATCCTAATCAAAGAATTATCTCTAATGATACTTTATTTGATGAAAAAATAGAGAAAGTAAAAAACTGTATTCGAGCTTATTTAGGAGAAAAAGAAGTAATTAAAAGAGAACGATATTTATTAGATATTAATACCATTAATCTACAAGAATTTAAAAATAAATATGATGTTATTGAAGAACATATTGAAGAATTTGTAGATAGTTATGATGATGTTCATGATGTAATGTACTCTAAAAGTACGATTAGTGGTTCTAATTTTTATTTGCGTACAAGCAATGAATATGATCCTAAGTATCCAGCTACAGTAAGTAAACCAATAAGAGGAAGAGATTATGATGAAGCTGAAGCTAAAATGAAAGGTGCTAAACTTCATAAAATTAGATATAACTTCATTGATAATCATGAAAGATTTAGATTGGACTATTACTATGTTGGTGATAATTGTTTTACTATTTTAGAACGTGATGTATCACAAATTAGAAGAAAATCATTACCTTCATTTGTTAAGAATGCCGTTAATATAACAAATAATCGCGATTATAACGATGATAGTATTTTTATTGATTATAATATAGGTATGGTATATAAAAAAATAAAGTAGACGAAAGTCTACTTTTTATTTTTGTTTGTATATAACATATAAGCATGCCATTTAAGAATGGCTGATCCCGTAAATCCTAGAAGAGCATAAACTCCAGAAATTATGAAAAAGTTAAGAGTATTACCAAAATCTGCTCCATTGTTGGATACAATTGAAACTACTTCTTTAATAAAAGAAACACATCCAAGAGCAAAACTTATACCAAATATAATTAAACCACAAATTCTAACCCCATATGCAAGATTAAGAAAGAATTTTATATTTCTATCTATATCTTTTTCTTCAATTACTACTTTTTTTTCTTCCATTTTTATTCTCCTTAAAGTTATTATATCATATTAACAAATCTTTTTACTACTTCTTTGAAATTTGCTTCAGCTTTTAATGCTGTTTCTTTAACTTCTTCATGTGATAATTGAACATTTTCAATACCTGCTGCCATATTAGTAATACATGTAATACCTGCAACTTTAATACCACAGTGATGAGCAACAACGGCTTCTGGTACGGTACTCATACCAACAGCATCAGCTCCTAATGTTCTTAAAGCTCTAATTTCGGCTGGTGTTTCGTAAGTTGGTCCTTTCATATAAGCATAAACACCTTCTCTAAAGTAGCCCATAACATCAGTCATAATTGTTTTTAATTTTTCAATATAATCTTTTTCATATGTTGTTGACATATCAATAAATCTTGCACCAAATTCATCCATATTTGGTCCACGTAATACAGATTCTGCAAAGAATGATAATTGATCGTTAATAATCATTAAATCACCTTTATTGAATGATTCATTAATTCCACCAGCTGCATTAGTAAGAATAAGTGTTTCAATACCAAGTAATTTAAAGACACGAATATGATATGTTACGGTTTGCATATCATAGCCTTCATAATAGTGAAATCTTCCGTTCATTAATAGAACTGGTACATTTCCTATCTTTCCATAGATTAATTCGCCTTTATGACCTGCTACTGTTGATATTGGAAAGTTAGGAATGTCTTTATATTCAATAACTGTTTTATCAGTTACATCATCAGCTAAACTTCCAAGACCTGATCCTAATACAATAGCAATTTTAGGAATTTCTGGTAACTTTTCTTTAATAAAATCTGCTGTTTGTTGAAATTTAATCATATAATCTTTCATTAGTTTTTCTCCTTTTCTTTAATATATTTTAAAACTTCTTCTTGATCACTAAAATGATGTTTAACTGTACCAATTATTTGATAATCCTCATGTCCTTTACCGAGAATCAAAAGAATATCTTTATCAACTAACATATCAATACCATGACGTATAGCATCATCTCTTTTATAGATTACTTCATGATTAGTTAGTTTAACACCTTCTAAGATATCATCCATAATCTTTTTCTCATCCTCAGTTCTTGGATTATCATCTGTAAGAATTACATAATCACTATTTTCTTCAGCAATATGGCCCATAATAGGTCTTTTAGTACGATCTCTATCACCACCACAACCACAAATAGTTATTACTTTACCTTCTTTAAATTTATTAACGGTATCAAGTACATTCTTAATAGCGTCTGGTGTATGTGCATAATCAACAAAGATACTATTATTTTTATAAGGTATTATTTCCATACGACCTGATGGAGCAGATAAATCTTTATTTAATTCTAGTAATTTATTAATATCAATATCTAAATTAGTTAAAATTAATAATGCTGTTAAATAATTATATACATTATAATCACCAACCATATTAATATGGGTATTATAAAGATTATTATTGTATTTAAAACTAAAATCTGTTCCTGTATGACTATATTTTTCACTTGTTATTAAACAATCACCATTGTTTTTACTAATAATGATATTATGATTTCCTTCTTTAACAAAGGTTAAGTAACTAGGATCATCTCCATTAATAACACTTATTTTTTTATTTCTTGTTAAACTAAATAATTTTTCTTTTGATTCTCGATAATCATCAAAAGTATTATGGAAATCTAAATGATCTTGAGTAAGATTAGTAAAACCAACAGCGTCATACATAAGACCTTTTATTCTATCTAGTTTTAAAGCATGACTTGATACTTCCATAACAACATATTTAATATCATTTTCATAAGCTTCCATTAACATATCATAAAGTGTATCAATCTCTGGTGTTGTATTATTAAGTTCTCTTTTTTGATCTTTATAATAAAATCCTATTGTACCAATATAAGCACAAGGTAGATTTAATTTATTTAACATTTGATATATTAAAAAACATGTTGTTGTTTTTCCATTAGTACCAGTTAGTCCAATTAAAGTCATTGTACTTATTTTTTCATAATAATTATTATATAAATAATCTTCTAAGTATTTTCTAGTATCAGGAACTATTTCGGTATCTACTGAATAATTACCATGAGATGCAACAATTTTTGTTGCCCCATTTTTAATCGCTTCATCGATATAATCATGACCATCATGATGCATATTAGTTAAGGCTATAAAAGTATCACCTTTAGTAACTAATTTTGAATTTGTTTTAATATTAAGCATAATCACTCCTTAAAGTTAGTATAACACAATTTATTGTTTAAATTATTAATGATTTTGTTATAATAAACAATGATGTTTATGAAAAAAAAGAAATTTGAAAGATTTATGATTTATTCATCAATAATTATTATTGCAACATCATCTATTGGCTATAGTTTAGTTAGAAAAAAAGATGATGATTATAATCGATATGTTAATAATACAGCGAATAGTATTTTAGTAGATGATTATAATATAGTAGCTCATAGAGGTTTTTCATCACTAGAAGTTGAGAATACAGAGAAATCTTTATCTCTTGCAGCTTCTAAAGATTATGTTGATATGATTGAGTTTGATGTTCGCTTAACGAAAGATGGAAAGATAATTTTATCTCATAATGATTTATTAAATGTATCAGCATATGAATTAATAAAAGTATCTAATTGTAATTATGATGAATTAGTTAATAAAACTTTAACTTATTTTCCCATTATTTCTTTCTTTCACCCATTAAACAGTAAAGAAGATAATTTTGTTAGTAAACGTAATAATAATTTATTAAATCATAAATATCATTTAATTGGCTTATTAGACGCTATTAAATCATGTGGTGATAAGTTAATATTATTAGATATTAAGTTTAATAATGATTATGAAAAGTTAATAAATGAATTAAAGAATGAATTAAAAGATATTGATACAAGTAATATTATTTTTCAAAGTTTAGATATTAAGGGAATTAAGGATTTAAAAGATAATACAACATTAAAAACCCAAGTATTAATTAGTAGAAGAGAAGATTTAAAATATATAAAAGAATTTGATTCTATTGGATTAAACTTTAATTTAATAACATATGATTTAGTTAAAGAATTAATAGATAGTAATAAAAAAGTAATGTTATGGACAATAAATACTGTAAGAGATTTAGAAAGAGTATTTAGTATTGTAGGAGATTATTATAAAGATCTTTATTATATTACTAATTATCCTGATTTAATTCTTACAAAACTTCATGAAAAAGAAGAAAAAATAAAGAAGAAAGTTATATAATGTAGTAGAAAGAGGTTAGAATGGATACAGCGTTAATTATATTAGAATCTATTTGTGTAATGTTTTTTTCAATGTCTGGAGCGATTGTTGCAATTGAAAAGAAAATGGATTTATTTGGAGTAGCTATTATGGGGTTAACAACAAGTATTGGTGGAGGAATTATAAGAGATTTAATTCTTGATATAACACCACCTATGTCATTAAGAAATCCAAGAATTGCCATTATTGCGATTGTTACTTCTTTAATCTTCTTTATTCCATATATTAGAAGAAAGATTCAAGAAGAAGAAAAAATATATAATATTTTAATGTTTATAACTGATTCCATAGGATTAGGTTTATTTACCGTAATTGGTGTTCAAACAGCGATTAATAGTGGTTTTAGTGATAATTATTTCTTACAAGTTTTTGTAGGAGTAATTTCAGGAGTAGGTGGAGGCGTTCTTCGTGATGTACTAGCAGGTAATAGACCATATATCTTTATAAAACACTTTTATGCTAATGCCGCATTAATTGGTGCTATAGTATGTGTTATTTTATGGAATATTGTAGGAAGTCTTGCTGCTATGCTTATAAGTGCATCCATTATCTTTGTATTAAGAGTTTTAGCTGCCCACTTTCATTGGAGTTTACCTAAAGCATAAAATATAAAAATAGAAAGGTTTTATCTTTTCTATTTTTTTGTTATAATGACAATGGTGATAATATGAATAAATATGAAGAATTAGCAAGAAAGATTCATAAAGAAGGACATTTATGTTCATATGCTGTTTATCATGCTTTTTGTGATGATTACGATATTAAAGAAGATTTTCCAGCACCTCGTAGTATTGATGGTAAATGTGGTGTTTTATTAACTTGTCAAAAGATTTTAAAAGATTTAGGAAAAGAAGATTTAATCCCTATCTATGAAGAAAAGTTTATTCAAGAATTTAAATATACTAAATGTTTAGATTTAATAAAAAATGGAAGAGTTTGTAATGATAATATTGGAATAGGTTCAAGAATATTAAGTGAAATGTTAGAAGATAATAAATAGAATAAAAGAGGTATAAAAATGAATCAATTTGTTAAATTATTTATTTCTAGTATGGTTATTGTTATTTTCCTTGTAATAATTGGTACTTTTTTTTACATGACTAAAATATTTAATCAAATTGGAGATTATCATAAGAATGTCTTAAGTAATAAAGAAATTATGGAAAAAGAGGTTGAATATACGCAAAATATTAATATTAATTTTAATGTTGCTAATGTAAGATTAGATACAAGTGATGATAATAATATTCATGTTAAACTATTCTCTGATAATCCTGATAACTATAAGGTTGAGTTAGAAGATAATGTTTTAAACATTTCTTTAAACGTAAAAGAAAAGAAAAATATATTTAAAACAGATCATCTTTCTTTAATTTCTGTTGAATTACCAAGTGATAGTGAAAGTAATATTACAATTAAAGGTAATGTAGGAGATGTCTATTTTGAAGAGTTTCCTAAAGCTTACGCTAATCTAGATTTAGATGTTAGTGATGTTACCATAAGAGATATTAGTGAAGTTAAAGCTAAAGTAAATGTAGGTGATATTAATCTTTATAAAGTTAATAATGCTTTAGATATTAATTTAGATACTGGTGATGTAATTATTGGTGAAATAACATTAGATAAAGATTCATCTATTAAAGTTAATTTAGGTGATGTTATGATTGATAAAAATAGAGATTTCAAGATTGATGCTAAGACAAAAATGGGAAATATTAATGTAAGTGGTAGTAATAATGATTCAGATATCACTTTATTAATAGATGTTGATGCAGGAGATATTGATGTATTTAATATAAAAGATTCTTATGAAAAAATAAGTGATATCGAAGTTTTTCAACGAATTAAATTAGAAGAAGTAGCAAATATTGAAATTACGAAATATACAGAAGCAGGTAAGGAAACAAAAACATATACAAGTAATGAAGATATTTTCTATTACTATAATATGATTGGTAATACTAAGTTAGGTGAGAAGACTGAAGAATCTTGTGAAGATAATACTACAATATATACTTTTAATGAAAAAGATACAGGTAAAGTAACTTTTGAATTTGAATGTAATAATTATCTTTATAATGGTTATAAATTAAAAGTAGTTGAATAGTTTACGTAATAATTTTATTAAAATAAAAGAATTATTAAAAAATAATTCTTTTTTATGTTATTCTATATAGTAGGAGATGATATAAATGAATGAAAGTAATTTTAACAATGTTTCAATTGAGCCAAAGAAAAAAAATAATGTTATGGTAATAGGAGTTATCTTAATAGCTCTAATATTATGTGGTATAGGGGGATATTTTATCTTTGCGTCTAAAGATAGTAGTAGCGGTACACCAGAAACTCCAGAGAAACCAACTGATAAAAAGGAAGAAGATTATGCTTCTAAATATGAAGGTATATATTTAGCTAAAGAAACTAAAATGTATATTCATAAAAAAAGTAATAATTCATTTTATTATGTAATTGGTGGTAACTTCATTGGAACTGCAACCGTTAATGGGGAAATGGCTAAAGAAGATAATCATTTTGATGATTATTTCGAATTTAAATTAGTTGAAAATGGAATTGAACTAATTTACCATCCAAAAGAAGAAAATGGTACTGTAGCTGCTGATACAGGACTATATAATAAAGTAGCAGAATACTCTAAAGAAAATGTTTATAAAGAAGCTGTAGGTGATCCTAAATATTTAGAAGAATCAAAATTTAGTGGAATCTATAAAGGTGGAGATTATACTTTATATGTATATCAAATAAATGATAAAGAAGTTCAAGTAGATTTAGATAATAAAGAAATAAGCTTTAGTGAAAAATTCACAATTAAGAGTGATACTTTATTAACATCTGATTCATTCTTTAAAGAAGGCGAAGTTGAATACGAATTAGTATTTAAAGATAAAACATTTACTTTAAAATGTCATGAAGAAGTTTTTGGATTTGATGAAGATACTAAAAAACTTGCTTTAGAATATACTTATGAAAAAGCTTTAACACAAGATGAGATATTAAATAAATTTTATAAAGAATACTAATTAGGAGGTCATTATGGACAATAAACCTAAAGAAATAATGTTCGCATATAATAACATTAATAACGTATTTGATGTAGTAAAAAGAGCAGCTGATAGAATAGGAGTTAAAGTTCTTAATGAAGATATTAACACTTTTACAATTGAATTAGAAGGTAAAGGTGGAATGTTTAGTAAAGGTGATCCTATAACAATTACCTTAGAAAAAGTTAAAGATCTTCAAACAAAGATATATTTTGATGATCATTCTTCAAAAGGTACGTTATCATCTAAAAATGATACAATTGAAAGAATGAAAATGATGGTAGATCAATTATTACCAAAAATGAAAATGCCAGAAGAATCAAATGAATCTAATGATGAAATGAATGCTAACAATCAAGTTCCTGATTATACAATTGGTAATAATATTCAACAAGCTGTTTATAGTAATCAACCAATGGATAACTATAATAATCAAATTCCTGATTATCAAAATCAACAAATGATGCCTGAGCAAGATATGTATCAAAATCAACAAATGGTTCCTGAACAAGGTATGTATCAAGAACAAAATATGGCAAATTATATGCCAAATGCTAATTATCAATCAATGGATAACTATAATAACCAAATTCCTGATTATCAAAATCAACAAATGATACCTGAGCAAGATATGCATCAAAATCAACAAATGATACCTGAACAAGGTATGTATCAAGAACAAAATATGGCAAATTATATGCCAGATGCTAGTTATCAACAAATGCCTATGGATAATCCTCAAATAATTCAACAACAAGTTGCTGCTGATCCAAATCAAGCAAGTGATCCTGTTAACGATTTAATGATGGGAAAATTTGGTGGTAGTGAACCAAAGTCTATTAATAGTTCCACTGCTCAAAGTAGTGAGAAAAAAAATAGTGATCCATTACTTGATTTTATGACTAATATGAATGTATAAAAAAAGTATTGAAATTCAATACTTTTTTTATTGATATTTTAATACTTCTAAAATTAAATTATCTTTTTTGGTATTTGCAATAATCTTATTAAATCTAAATTTACCAATCTTTCTTATAGAAAAAGTATCGTTTTCTTTAATAAGTTTATCAGGATCTTTTAATATTTCATAATTATATACAACTTGTTTATCTTTTATTAAATCCTTAACTGTATCTCGATTTGTTTTTATTGTTCTAGCAATAACACTATCTAATCTTAAACTTGATGTTATTACTTTTAAATATTCAAATTTTGGTACATAGTCGTCCATTGTACTTAAATCTACTTCATTAAGTTTAATATTGACATTACTTATTTTCTTTAATTCACTTTCAAAATAATAGCGATAATTTTCTAAAACATAAACATAATAATGATCTTTATTTATTACAATATCTCCAAATAAATTATCTTCTATTTTTAAACTATATAAACTTCCCATAATATCTTGATGTCTTAATTCAGTGGGTGTTATTATTTCAAATAAAACGACCTCAGGAAATCTATTTTTATATAAAATATTTTTTTCACTATAAGGATATGGTTTATAAATTTCATAACTATTTTTTTTAAGATGTCTTGTAATTTCATCAAGTTCATTAGGCTTAAGAAAAAAGGTATGACCATAACTATTTAATTTATTTATGGTTTTTTCAACAAGATACATAAAATCACCAAAAATATTTTATCATATAAAAAATAAAAATAAATGATATACTTATAATAGAGGTGCTTATGGAAAATAAATCAAATTCAATTAAATCGATTTTTTTATTTATATGTATTATTGGTGTAGTTTTATTTTTGGCCTTTGATGGACTATCTTTATTTAGTAAGAAGATTCCTGAAGATGATCCAATAATCGAAACAAAGATAACCATAAATTTCAGTTTAAAAGGTAATAAAGAAATAAGTATTGCTAGAGGAGCTACTTATACTGACCCTGGTTTTAAAGCTATTGGTAGTGATGGTAAAGACTATAGTGATAATGTAACAGTAAGTGGTAACGTTGATACTAATAAAGTTGGTAGATATACTATTACATATACTTTAAGTGTTCCTAATAATAATAAAAAATTAACAAGAACTGTTAATGTTGTTAATAAAGATGTACCTGTTACTTCAATAAAAACTAGTAAAGATAATTATTCTATTGAAGTTGGTGAATTAGTTGTTATTAAAGCAACTGTTGAACCAAAGAACGCAACTAATAAGAATTTAAAATGGTCTAGTAGTAATAATAATATTGTAAAAGTATCTAATGGTAGAATTCAAGGTGTTAATAAAGGTACAGCCAATATTATTATTAAAGATAGTTCAGGTAAGGTATCTAAGACTGTTAAAGTAACAGTTAAAGAAAAGGTAACTATTACTTTTGCATTAAAAGGTAGTAATAATATAACTATAACTGTTGGTGCAAAATTTACTGATCCAGGATTTAAAGCTACTGGTAGTGATGGCAAAGATTATAGTAGTAATGTTTCTATTAGTGGTAATGTTGATACAAATAAAGTAGGTAAATATACACTAACTTATAAATTAAAAGTTGGTTCTACTGAAAAGAAGTTAACAAGAACGATTAATGTTGTTGAAAATAATATTCCTGTTACAGCAATTAAGACTGATAAAGATAGTTATTCTGTATACATTGGTAATTCTATTCTTGTTAAAACTACAATTGAACCTAGTAATGCAACTAATAAAACACTTACATGGACAAGTAGTGATTCAAGTATTGCAACAGTATCAAATGGTAGTGTTAAAGGATTAAAAGCAGGTACTGTAACAATAAAAATAGAAGATAGTACGAAGAAAGTATCAAAAGAAGTAAAAGTTACTGTTAAAAAGAAACCAGTAGCTTCAACAACGGAAAAGATTCATTTTATTAAACAAAGTGTTAGTACTACAGCAGCAGGAGATGCAATTCTTCTTGAATCTAATGGACATTTTGCGATGATTGATACCGGTTTGAGTGATGCTACTGATCAAAAATATGTATATGATTATTTAAAAAGTGTTGGCGTAAAAAAATTAGATTTTGTTTTAATTACGCATAATCACAATGATCATATTGGTGGTTTTGTTTATTTAGCAGATAAACTACCAGTTGGAAAACTATATATTAAAACATATTTAGGTAAAGATTCTAAGTCTAGTACAAATAAAACAAGATATAATAATGCAATTAATAAAGCTAATGAAAAAAAGATTCCAATAACATATATTGATAAAAGTTTTACTGATGGCAAAGGTTTTGTTTTCCAAGATATGACAATTAACCTATATAATACAAGTCAAGTACTTCACGATAATGAAAATGGTAATACAGTATTAGAATTTGTTAAAACAAACGGATATCGAATTCTATTAACAGGTGATCTTTATAGTTATTCTGATAATGTAGCCTATATGTTAAATTTATCTAAGAAAAGTGAATTCCAAAATCTTGATATTTTAAAAGTACCACATCATGGTTATGGATCATGTGCTTTTAAAAATAGTAAGAAAGCTGCTAATAATATGAATCCTAAATATTTAATAATTACAGGTAGTGCTAAAGTATGTGATGGTGTCTTTAGTAGCAAGATACCAAGATATTATGTTAAGAGTTCATCAAAGAATGCTGTCGTTGTAACATTAGGAAGCAGTATCAAGATATCAAGTTAGAGTTTATTGACAAATAAGGAAAAAATGATATAATATTTTCATAAATCTTTGATGAAGAGAAGTAATATTAATAAACTTATAAGCGAGTTAGGTATGGTGCGAGCTAACAAAGAAATATTAATATGAATAACACTTCGGAGAGCTTATACGAATTAAGTAGTACAAGTCGGATGTTGCCGTTATAACAACTAAGGTTTTTTGACCGGAGAGATTACGTTAGTAATAATTAGGGTGGTACCGCGAACTATAGAGTCATTCGTCCCTTTGTGGAAGATGACTCTTTTTATATTTTTAGGAGGATTTTATGGATGTAAAAGAACTTTACGAGAAAATTAAAAAAATGATGGGTAAAGAAGT
Source organism: uncultured Clostridia bacterium (assembly GCA_946409545.1). Classification (GTDB taxonomy): domain Bacteria; phylum Bacillota_I; class Bacilli_A; order RF39; family UBA660; genus RUG12783. The sequence continues at coordinate 36,447 of CAMJWT010000013.1, forward strand.
TACTTTATCCGGATGGGTTCGTAACCATCGTAAACAAAAAGAATTTGGTTTTATTGATTTTTCCGATGGAACTTGTTTTAAACATGTTCAATTAGTTTATACAGATAAGTTAGATGACTTTGATGAAATAACAAAAATCAAAATAGGTTCTAGTATCGAAGTAGTTGGTACAGTTATTGAATCAGAAGGTGCTGGTCAAGATTTTGAAATAAGTGTTAAAAAGATTAAACTTCTTGGTGATTGTCCTGATGAATATCCAATACAACCTAAAAGACATACTAGAGAATTTTTAAGAGATGAGGCTTATTTAAGACCACGTACAAATCTTTTCCAAGCGGTATTTAGAGTACGTAGTGTGGCTTCTATGGCCATTCATACTTATTTTCAAGAACATGGATACGTTTATTTTCATGCTCCACTAATTACAGCAAGTGACTGTGAAGGAGCTGGTCAAATGTTCCAAGTTACTACTTTGGATTTAAATAGAATCGCTAAAAGTGGCAAAGTTGATTATTCTAAAGATTTCTTTGGAAAGAGTGCTGGACTTACAGTATCAGGACAACTTGAAGCAGAAACTTTTGCTCTAGCTTATAAGAAAACTTATACTTTTGGACCTACATTTAGAGCTGAAAACTCAAATACTAAGACACATGCTAGTGAATTTTGGATGATTGAACCTGAAATCGCTTTCTGTGATTTAGAGCAAGATATGGATATTATGGAAGATATGCTTAAATATATTGTTAAGTATGTTCTTGATAAATGTCCTGATGAAATGGCTTTCTTTGATTCTTTTGTTGAAAAGGGATTACTTGATAAATTAAAGAGATTATTAAAGAGTAAGTTTACAAGAATAAGTCATCATGATGTTATTAAGATTTTAAAAGAAGCCGATGTTAAATGGGAATTTGCTCCAGAATATGGTGAAGATATTGCTAAAGAACATGAAAAATATATTACAGAATACTTTAATGGACCAGTATTTATTAAAGATTGGCCAAAAGATATTAAAGCCTTCTATATGAAACAAAATGATGATGGTGAAACCGTTGCAGCAGTAGACCTTGAAGTACCAGGAGCAGGTGAACTAATTGGTGGATCACAACGTGAAGAAGATTATGATAAGTTAGTTCGTCGTATGGAAGAACTTGGTATGGAAAAAGAATCTATGGAATGGTATTTAAACCTTCGTCGTTTTGGAGGATGTGTTCATTCTGGATTTGGTATGGGATTTGAAAGATTACTTATTTATCTAACAGGTGTTGAGAATATAAGAGATGTTATTCCTTACCCAAGAACACCAGGTAACTGTGAATATTAAGATATAGGAAACTATATCTTTTTTTTATGCAATAATTTATAATTAAATTGGTGATAGTATGACTCTATTTAGATTAAGAAGGAAAAAGTTAATTAAAGTATTTGATAAATACAGTAAAAAGATTTTTGATTCTAAGAAATTATCTGGAAAAGATTATCAAATATTATTTTATAAATTAATTAGTGTTATAAAATCTCGTAAGTATAATAGTGATATTAATTTTGATCCAAGAGGAAGAAGAAATTTCTTAAAAGAAGAAATCATTGATTATTTAAAAAATAGCAAATATAAAGAAGCTTTAGGAGACTTAAAAGAATATATTTATGATCAAAGTTATTGTTATCGAGATGTTAGCGCTTATAGTTCTTTTGAAGAGGCATCTAAAGCTCAAGAATATAATTTGATTTATAATAGAAAAGGTTATATTTGTAGAGAGGATAAAGATATTATTCTAATAATAATTGAACTGTTTAGATATTATTTAAAAATAAATTGAATTGTTTAAATATAATTGCTATAATTAAGTAGAATAGGAGAGTTTATGAAAGATAAAGAGGAAGAGAAAATCAAAGAAGTTAATTCTCGTACAGTAAGAAGAAAAATTAAAAGAGGAGATGTTGGTAAAACAGCTGTAACTGGAAAAACTGTTGTTTTAAAAAAGAAACCAATTTCTAAAGAAGAAGTTAAAAAAGAAATTAAAGAAGAAAAGAAAATTGAATCAAAGAAAGAAGAAGTCAAAAAGAAAGTAGAATATCCTAAAAACAAAAATAATAAAGCTCCATATGTTTTCTTCACAGTAGTTAGTATTTTATATTTTGCGATATCAATTTGTTTAATAGGATATGCTTCATATAAAGCTATTGCTGTAGCAAGAGCATGCAAGAATAGTACTATTGATACTTTTGTTACAGAAAAAATGTTAAATGATAGAGTTGTATTCAATGAAGATAATGTTACAATCTATGAAGAAAATCATGTTGGCAATAAACAAGTAATTGGTTATTACTTTATAGTATTAACAACATTTGTAATTACATCATTCATTCTCGCTGTTATCTTTTCTTATTTATCAGAATACTTCACTGATAAAAGGTTTAATGATCCATTTAAAGATGATAGTATCAAATATATGAAGAAATGTGCTTATTTAGCAGTATCAATCCTATGTGTTTCAACATTAAGTGCCGTTTTACAAAAAATCTTATCACCATTTAATATTTCGGTAGTAGCAATTGAATCAGTATTTGTAATTGCTGTTGCAACAATATGTGGTTATATTATTATTGAAAGAGGAAACGAAATAACAAAAGAATAGATTTTTCTATTCTTTTTTTTATTATTTACGTATAAATTTGACTACTATTATTTTTTGTTTTATACTTAAAGTGTAATAAGTGTAGGAGGTTAGCAAAATATGGAGCGAAAAATAACTGAAGAATTTCTAAAATGGAAAAGAGATAGTATTACAAAACCTTTTTGCCTTTATGGAGCAAGACAAGTAGGAAAGACATACTCATCTATTGAGTTTGGTAGAAAGTATTATAAGAATATAGCCTATTTTGATACATACAATAATAGTGAACTACATGATATTATGATGCAAGAAAAAGTAGTAGATAGATTAATTACAAAATTATCACTACTTGCTAGTGAAACTATTTTTAAAGATGATACTTTAATCATTTTTGATAATGTAACAGATATGAATTATCTTAAGGCCTTAAAAATATTTTGTTATCCTGATAATCAATATCATGTTATCGCAATAACCAATAATCGTGATGAAATGGTTAAGTCTCGTGTTGAAGATATTTATTATCGACCTATGTTTGAAATGGATTTTGAAGAATTTTTAATAAACAGTGATAAGAAACAATTAATCGATTTTATTAAAGATAGTTACGATACAGGAAAACCAATGCCTTTTCATCAAATGGCTATTGATGCCTACAATGATTATTTAATTACAGGTGGTTTCCCAGAAGTTGTTAATGCTTATTTAGAAAGTAATGATGAATTATTAATTGAAGGAATTAAAAAGAAAATAATTGATATTTATGAAATTGAATACGCTAAACTTGATTTAGATAGTTTTAATCGTAGTCTAGAAATACTTAGTAGTATTCCCGAACAATTAAAGAAAGATAATAAGAAATTCCAATATGGAGTTATTAAAAAAGGTGGAAGAAGTAAAGAATATGATGATGTTATTAACTTACTTGCAAGTAATAATATTGTAAGTAGAAGTTTTAGAATAACAGATGTTAAAAGTCCCCTTGTTACTAATAAAGATAGTGATTGTTTTAAGGTATATTATAACGATGTAGGACTACTATATACTTTATTACATATGAATAGAGCTAAATTAATGAATAATGATGATTTAAGAAGAATCTTAATAGAAAATAATGTTGCTAATATGATATCTAATTGGGGATATAGTCTATATTATTATCAATCAGAAGGAAAAGCTGAAGTATCTTTTGTAATTCAAAATAGAAATGGTAAAATCATACCTATTGAAGTAGTTAATAAAAGACTTACTAAAGCTAAATCATTATCTTTACTATTATCAAAGTTTGATATAAATGATTCATATCGTATTACTGAAGAGAATTTTGGTAAAAAGAAAAATGTCTACTCAGTACCTGTTTATGCAATCTTTTGTTTAAATTTAAGATAGTATGATATAATTACTTTGGTGATTAAATGAAAAAAAATGATTTTAAATATATTATTGCATTTATGATATTTCTAGCAATAATTATATTAATATTTAAATTTATAGCATGGTTACTACCATATGCTTTAGTGCTTCTTGGTGTATATCTTGTATATGTCTTTATTATTAAAGTTAAAGATCGTAGTATTGAGTTAAGTAATAAAGAAGATAAAAATAATAAAAAGAATAAAAACAAAGATATAAAAGAAGCTGAAATTGTAAAAGAGAAAAATAACTAAAATAGGCTTAGCCTATTTTTTAGTAGAGGTTAATATGTGTGGATTCGTAGGTTTTTGTGATAAAAAAGAAAAAAAAGAAAAAGATAAATTAATAAAAAAGATGGCCGAACGTATTATTCATCGTGGGCCAGATAGTGATGGTTATTATACTGATAATAATATTGCTTTAGGTTTCAGAAGATTATCTATTATCGATTTATCTGGTGGAGATCAACCCATTTTTAATGAAAAACATGATAAAGTAATTGTTTTTAATGGAGAAGTATATAATTATCGAGAGCTAAGACAAGATTTATTAGAAAAAGGTCATAAATTTAGTACAACTAGTGATACTGAAGTAGTACTTCATGGATATGAAGAATATGGTGAAGACTTATTTAATATGTTACGTGGCATGTATGCTTTTGTTATTTATGACATTAAAAAGAATGAACTAATTGGTGTCCGTGATATTTTTGGTATTAAACCGTTCTATTATTATAAAGATGATAAAGAATTTATGTTTGGAAGTGAGATTAAGTCATTTCTTGATCATCCAAACTTTGTTAAAGAATTAAATAAGGAAGCGTTAGAACCATATCTATGTTTTCAATCTAGTGTTTTAAATGAAACATTCTTTAAAAATGTTTATAAGTTAAAACCAGGTCATTTCTTAAAATATAATAAAGATGGTTTAAAAATAACTGAATATCATAGTCTTGATTATAGTAAAGAAAATGATAGTTTCAAAAACTATCAAGATAAAGTTCGAAGAACCTTAGAGGATTCTATTAAATATCATCAAATTAGTGATGTAGAAGTAGGGTCATACTTATCTGGTGGTGTTGACTCTAGTTACGTTGTATCGAAGTTTCTACCAGATAAAACCTTTACCGTTGGTTTTGATTACAATGGTTTTAATGAAACAACTTATTCTAAAGAGTTATCTGATATGTTAAATATTAATAATTATGCAAAATTAGTTACGGCTGATGAATTCTTTAAGACCTTACCAATTGTTGAGTATCATGCTGATGAACCACATGCTAATCTTACAATGGTACCATTATATTACTTATCAAAGCTTGCAAGAGAACAAGTTAAAGTAGTATTATCAGGAGAAGGCTCTGATGAGATGTTTGGTGGTTATAATGAATATAATGTTCCTAAAATGGAAAAGTTATATTTACATCTACCATTATTCTTAAGAAAGTTTAATGCAAGTATTGCTAAAAAATTACCAAAGTTTCCTGGTAAGAATACCATAATTAAAGATAGTAATAATATTGAAAATAGATATTTTAGTCGTGTTAATATTATGGGTACTGATGAAGCTAATAGTTTGCTTACAAAAGAATATCAATCTAATTTAACACCAGCTAAGATTGTAAAACCATATTATGATAAGGTTAAAGGACAACCTGAAGTATTAAAGAAGATGTATATTGATACTCATTTTTGGCTTCCAAATGATATTTTACTTAAAGCTGATAAAATGAGTATGGCTAATTCTATTGAACTTCGTGTACCATTTCTTGATCGTGAAGTATGGAATTTATCAAAGGTACTTCCAACTAAATATATGGTTAGAAAAGGACAAACAAAGTATATCTTTAGAACTATTGCGCATGAATCTCTTCCAGAAGAATGGGCTAAAAGAAGAAAATTAGGTTTTCCAGTACCATTTAATACTTGGTTAAAAGAAGATAAATATTATAAAAAAGTTAAAGAACAATTTAATAAAGACTATGTTTCTCTATTCTTTGACTTAGATAAAATTAATAAGATGTTAGATGACCATCATAATGATGTAAAACCTAATACTAGAAAGATATTTACGATTTATTGCTTCCTATTATGGTATGAAAGATATTTTATACTTGAAAAGTAAATAGGTTTGTGATATAATCTATCACGGTGATTGAGATGATATTTTATAAAATTTATTTAATCAACAATTTTGAGACCGATAATGAGATTAGTAATCGTCCATTAGCACGTGGATACGAAAAAGTAGGAGCTAAAGAATTAATCAATGATTATCCTGCTATTATTGTATTTATTGATAATGATATGTTAGTTCACGAATTTTATACAGGTAGTTTTTTAAGAAAATATAATATTACTGGTGATAGAGAAGATAGTAGTATTTTAACTTTTAATGATTTAAGTCAATTTAATTTTGATTTAATTCCAGAAGAAGATATTCAAAAATATAATAGTTTAAGAAGAAATCTTGAATTAAGAAAAGTAATTGCAAAAGTTATCTTTAATCAAAATAATGATTTTGAAGTATCAACAATGGAAGAACTTGCGCAAGATCGTGCTATTCAATTTGATGCTTACAATAATGGTTTAACAACAATTAATCCATATTCTGAAGACTATATGGGAAATCAAAGCCTACGTTTAAAACGTTAGGCTTTTTTATTTACTAAAAAAATGTTATATTTATACTATCGAGGTATATATGAAGAAAATGTATTGTGCATATTGTGGTAAAGAATTAAAAGATAGTGTCAATTTTTGTTCATACTGTGGTAAAGAAATCCAAGAAAGTAATGTAAAGAAAGAAAAAGCATCAATTGGATGGGGAATATTAGGTTTCTTTTTTCCAATTGTAGGTTTAATTCTTTTTCTCGTTTGGTTAAAAGATAGACCACTTGCTTCTAAATACGCAGGAATTGGAGCTTTAATTAAATTCTTGTTATATATATACCTTACTGTTATTTTAATAATATTTGTTATTTTTGAAGTAATATTAGGTGTTGATAAAGCAATAAATCGTAATACAAAAGATGACTTTCCTCGTAGGCAAGAAGTATATGGTGAAGATGATTGGTCATAATATATAGTGTAAAGTGACAAAAAAAAATAAAAAAAAATATATTCTAATTGTAGAATTTAAAAATAATTGTGTTAAAATTAAATTAAGGGAGAGGACTATGAAAAAATTATTAACTTTATTAATGGCTGTTGCTTTAGTATTTGTACCAGTAAAAGCATTTGCAGATGAGGAAGATCTAACAGTAGGTTATGAGATTGTCGATGAAGATTATTATGATGAGGATGAAGATGAATTCTATGATGATTATGAAGACGATGATTATGACTACGAAGATGAATATTATGATGAAGAAGAGTACGATTACTATGATGATGACATCGCTTCATTTGATGAAGGTGTAGTTGCAGTTGATGAAGTAGAACAAGAAAAAGATGATAACGTTTCATTATCAGTATGTAGTGTTGTTCTTCTTGCGACAGTTCCTTTCATTGCTGGTTTACTAGTAGGTGCTGGTGTAATGATATTATCTTGCAAAGCTGTTAAAAAAGAAACAAAAAAAGAAGAAAAGAAAAATGATAAGTAATTATCATTTTTTTATTGTATGAGGTTAGAAGATGAAAAGAAATAATGTAATATATATATTATTAATAATAGTTATTACAGGAGTGTTTGGTTATACTATTTATAAGCATTTTAATTATGAAATACCTGACGAAATAATTCCATATAATTCATATACAGATATTATTGAAGATGATGGATATGTGGTTGTTGGTATTAATAATTACTATAATGAACAATTGGCTAAATATAATAGTAATAAAGAAATTGTTCTTCAAGGACAGTTTATTAAATATGATAATAATTTAAATATTGTTAAGAAAGTTAATTATAATGATAGTGATGATAATGGCTTTCTAGCACGACAAATCATAAAAGATGATGATGGCTATATTGTAACAGGTATTATTATGCCCCATAATAGGGTAAAGAGTGTTATTCTTAAACTTGATAAAGATTTAAATGTTATAAAAAAGATATATTTAAATGAATTAGATTCAACATTTGCAATCCAAATCATTAAAGATAATGATAAATATATTGTTTTAACGCGTACTTATAGAGAAAATGGTGAATCTATCATCGATCAATATAATGTTATTTTTGAAATTGATAAAGATTTAAATATTATAGATAAGATTACTTATAAAGAAGATTACACATTAAATCAAATCTTTATACATGATGATAATTATTTATTAATTGGTAATAAAGATATAGATAGTGCGATTATCTTAATATCTAAAGATACTAAAGAAGTATTATCTACAAGAAGTGTTAATATACCAAATCAAGAAGAAGTTTATTTATATAATAACAAATTATATACTAATCAGATTGTCTATGATTTAATCATTGACGAATTAGTTAAATTTAATGGAGAAAACTTAGTAGATAATCATATTTTGTTAATTGAAAATGATATTATTTATGTTTCTCATACGGTGCTCAATGATTATAATTCTAATGAATATATTTATACATATGATTTAAATATGAATAAAATAAATGAATATAAAGAGAAATTTGAATATATCGATAAAATAATTAATTATGATAATAGAATATTAGTTATTGGTCATGAAACTGGTGATGGTGATAGTATTAAACCTATCATAAAAAATATTGAAAAGTAATTGACAAAATAGTTATAAAATGATTAAATACTATTTGCATATTCTTATTGACAGCCCAGTTTAAAAATATTGTAACGTGTTTTTTAAAGTTAGAAGTAACTTTGGCTATCAGGTGAAACTATTAGAAAAAACTCCCTATGATATTTTTAGATGTCAATTATATGTGATAATTGAAGAAAGGAGAATATATTATGTCAAGATATACTGGTTCAAGTTATAAACAAGCTCGTCGTGTTGGTTCATCTTTACTAGAAAATGGTAAAGAATTAGCAAGACGTGGTTATAAACCTGGTCAACATGGAGCTGCTCGTCGTTCTAAACCATCTAACTATAGTGTTCAATTAAATGAAAAACAAAAAGTTAAATTTATGTATGGTTTAAATGAAAGACAATTCCGTAAGACATTTGATGAAGCTGGAAAGATGTCTGGTATTCATGGTGAAAACTTCTTAAAATTACTAGAAAGTCGTTTAGATAATTTAGTATATAGAATGGGTTTTGCTAACACTCGTCGTGGTGCAAGACAATTAGTTAACCATGGTCATATCGCTGTTGATGGAAAGAAAACAGATATTCCTTCATACAGAGTAGTACCTGGACAAATCATTTCATTAAAAGATAATACAAAAGAATTAAAATCAGTTAAAGAAGCTCTAGAAGGTGTTACAAAAAGAGTTGAATATATTGAATTCGACAAAGCAAATAATTGTGCTAAATATGTAAGACTTCCAGAACGTAATGAATTAAGTGCTGATATTAACGAAGCATTAATCGTAGATTTCTATAACAGATAGTAAGAAAGAGAAGGAAACTTCTCTTTTTTTTGTTTTTTTGTGATATAGTTATTATAGGTGGGAATATGAAGAGAATAATAAAAGGGTTTTTCTTAGTATTTATACTTTTTATTGGTTTAAATGTAGATGCTGCAACAAAAAAAGAAGCTCAACAAGCAATTGTTAATTCTGCTTATGCTTATTATTATCGTGGTAATGCCGTTCAATATGATAGTAAAGGTATGAATTTTCAATCGAAAACGAAAAAGAAACAAAGAAATGTTGGCACCTATGATAACAAAATATCGAAGTATACCTTTTTTACACCAGAACAAGCTACTACACAAGATAATCATTATACTGTTTGTTCGTCTTTTGTTTTAAATGCTATTTATGAATCATTTATAAATGTTAAAGATAAACTTGGTTATACCTTAAAGGATAAAAATAATAATTATCTATTTGTAACACTTAAAATGATTACAATAGGTGATAAAAATAGTGATGGTTATAATAAAAAAATAGTGGCTTATTATAATGATAATTTAGCAACTTTAAAGAAAAACAAAGATGTTGAAGGAATGAAAAAAGTTTATAAAGACTTTATAAATACTTTAGAACCTGGAGACATTATTGTAAGAACAACCAAAACGGGTGGACATGCTGTTTTATATGCAGGTAATAACTTTACTTTAGAGTCTGGTGGTGAAGGAGCTAATAAAGAATCTGATGATGATTCTAATTGGGCTAAATATGATTTCCTTAAAAAGACTGATAATGTTGAATTAAAAGGAACTGTTAAATTACGAAAATTAAAAAAATATGATAATTGGAAAGATTTCTCTTATACCAAAAGAGAAGATGGTTATAATGGTCCTAGAGAATTTATTGGTGGATCAGTACAAAAAATAATAATTATTAGAGTTGCTAATGACATTGCTAATAATAGTAATTGGGATTTATCTAGTAATGCTAAGAATAGAAAGAATTATACTCGCTTATCAATGACTAAAACTTCTAATAAAGAGAAGTATGCTAGTGTAGATTATAATGATTCTATTACCTATACTATTACTTTAACTAATCATTCAAGCAAAGATTATAAAAATGTTCCTGTTAAAGATTATATTCCAAATGGAACTACTTTAGAATCAATGACAACAAGTTATAATGGTAAACTAAGTGGTAATAATTTAACTTGGAAAGTAGATGTTCCTTCTAAAAAAAGTGTAACTATCTCATTTAAGGTTAAAGTAAAAAATAATATTAAATATGGATCGTTTATTACTAGTAATAAAACAACTGTTAATGGCATTAAATTAAATACTATTAAAACTTTAGTTACTAAGAGTTTATCAAAAGATACTAAAGATAAGATAAATAATTTAAAAAATGGAAATAGTTATAAAAATAGTAAAGAATTACTAAGTTATTTATATAAAGATTATAAATTTTATGATACGAAAGAATTAATTAATAAATTATTTATTATTAATTCGTTAGATAATAAATGGTCTAATAAATATGCTGTTGCTAAAGGTAAGAGTAAAGTAAATACATATCAATTAAGAAATAGTGTTAGTAATGAAGATAAATACTTAATGAATATGTATGTTGATGGCTTATTTGGTGGCGTATTTACATATAAAGAACAAAATCCAACTTTATATGATAATCGTATAATGACTATTACTAGTAATTCATTTAGTGTTGGTGATATTTTATTAGTTGTTGATGGTAGTTATAAAAATGATAGTAGTTTAGGTATAACTAGTGAATATAGTACTTTTGTATATATAGGAAATAGTAAATTTATAACGGTATCAAATAATAAATTAAAAGTATTACCTGCAAGTACAGGTAAAAAGTTAATTGAGTCCTTACTTGGACAAGATCTATTTATTGTTTTAAGACCAATGAAAGATAATAAGAAAGTAGAAAGTCCTATTATTGAAGTAAAAAGCATTAGTCTAAATAAAACAAATATTGAATTAACAATAGGAGAATCTGATACTTTAGTTGCTACTATAACCCCATCAAATGCCACAGATAAAAATATAACTTGGGAAAGCTCTAATAATGAAATAGTTGTTGTAAGTGATGGATTAGTAGTTGGAAACAATGAAGGTGAAGCAACCGTAACTGTAAAATCAAGTAATGGTAAAAAGGCAACATGTACTGTCAAAGTAACTAAGAAAGATACAGGAAAAATCGGTGATGATGATGTTAAAAAAGATGAATTTCTTAACAATAAGATATTAATGATAATTTTAATCGTTCTAATCATATTATTGATTGTTTCGATAATAATTCATAAAAGAAAAGATAAAAATATAATATTTGATGATGATCTTGAATCAGATGAAGATGATGATAGTGTAAATGACGATAATTATTTTTAATAAAAATTTTAATAAAATCTTTTTAATGAAAATATTTATTGTTATAATTAAAATAAGGAGAGATTTATATGAATAATAGTTTTTGTAAGAATTGTGGTACACCATTACAACCAGGATACCAAGCTTGTCCAAGTTGTGGTACACCAGTAACGGCTATGCCACAACCAATGCCAATGAATAATCAACCTATGGGAGGACCTCAAATGCCAATGGGTCAACCAATGGGACCACAACCATATTATCAAGCACCACCTAAACAAAAATATAGTGGATACTTTGCGGCAAGTAGTATCATTATGATAATAATTGGTGCGATATTGATAGTAGGTAGTGGTAGTCAAACTTCTTTTGATGATGTTACAATGGCTCTTGTATTACCAGGTATTTGTGGTGTAGTTGGTGGTATATTATGCTTAGTTGGAAAAAAGAACAAAGTTATGGTTATGGCATCAGGTGGTGTATATATTATAGCAACAATACTTAATTCCATCGCTATTAGTAATGTATCACTTTATGGTATTGCTGGAGTAGTATTTGGTATATTGAATATCGTATTCGGTTTAAAAATAAACCAATAATAAAAGAATAAGGAGAGAACTTATGAATAATGGTTTTTGTAAAAATTGTGGTGCACCAATTCAACCAGGATATAATGTTTGTCCAAGTTGTGGAACACCTCTTAATAATCAACCAATGATGAATAATAACATGCCACAACAACCTATGTATCAACAACCTTACCAACAACCATATCAACAACCTGCTAATGACAGTGGTTCATTTGGTTGGGGAATATTAGGTTTCTTTTTCCCAATTGTTGGATGGATTTTATACTTTGTATGGAAAGATACTAAACCAAATAGCGCTAATGCTGCTGGTTTAGGTGGATTACTTGGATTTATCCTTGGTCTTATTTTAGTTGCATCAGGTTCTGTTTAATTTTATGATGAAGAAGTAATATTTAATATTACTTTTTTATTTGGCAAAAATATATATTTTTTTTCATAATTATGATAAGATTAATTATAGAATAGGGTGTGATTATATGAAGAAAGGCTTAATTATTGGCTTAATCATATTAGCTATTATTATTATCGGGGTAGTAGTATTTATTCTTCTTAGAAAAAGAAGAAAAAACAAACTAATTAATGGTGTTAATGAACTCGAAATAAAGAAAAATCAATTAGATAGTCTTCCAGTATTAACAGAAATTGCAAAAATAGAAGATATTGCTAAAAGTGAACAATTAGAAGAAAAAGTAAAAGATTTTAAAGAAAGATATAAAGTTTTAAAAGAAGATAGATTAAAGAAAATAAATGACCAATTAGTTGGTCTTGATGAATTTATTACTAATCGTGATATTAAAGGTTATTATGATAGTTACGCTAATATTGAACAAGAATTATTTGAAATCGAAGAAGGAATGAATCAAATACTTGTGGAAATAGATGATATTGCTTCCTATGAAGAAAAATATCGTGATATTGTAACAAAATTAAAATCACGTTTTCGTACTCTTGAAAAAGTATATGAAAATAAAGAAACATCTTTTGGTGAAATCAAAAAAGCTGTAAAAATGCAACTTGAGAATGTTGAAAGAAGATTTGTTGACTTTGATGTTGTTATGGAAGAAAAACTTTATAATGAAGTTGTTTTAGTTGTTAAATCTCTTGATACAATGATTGATCACTTAGGTATTGTAATGGATGAACTACCTGATATCTTACTTATTTTAAATGATTTAATTCCAGGAAGAATTGAAGATCTTAAAGTTGAATATGATAAGATGGTTGAAGAACAATATCCTGTTTCCTATTTAGATTTTCCAAATAATATTGAAAAGATTGAAAAAAGATGTAGCGATATCTTAGATCGTGCTAAAGTATTAAATATTACTGATAGTTTATTTGATCTTAAAGTTATTCTTGATTATTTAGATGGTTTATTTAAAGATTTAGAAACTGAACGAAATGCGCGTAAAGAGTTTGAATCTAATAATGAACTTTATGTAGAACGTTTTAAAAAGATTGAAACAGCATTAAAAGATATCTATAAACAAATGGATGATATCAAAGATATGTATGGACTTAAAGAAAGTGATCTTGAAGTCATTGATAATCTTAATTTAAAAGTATCTAGTTTAAATAAAGATTATAAAAAGATGATGCGTGAAGTTAAGAAATGCAAGAGTTCATATTTAAAGATTAATATTGATTTTAATAATATTATTACAAGATTAGATAGACTTAGTGATGAAGTTGATAAAGCAATTAGATCACTTGGTAGTATGTATGATGACGAAGTAAGAGCTCGTGAAGAAGTTCATAATATGAATGAATTATTAATTAATTGTAAGAGTAAGATAAGAGAATATCGACTTCCAATTATTCATGATGATTATTTAGTTGATGTATCAGAAGCCAGTGAAGCTTTAGATGTTGTAAGAAAAGAACTAGAAGAAAAACCAATTATTATTAAGACACTTAACTTACGTGTTGAAACCGCTCTTGATTTAACATTTAAGTTGAATAAGAAGACAAATGATATGATTAAATATGCATATTTCACAGAATTAATGATTGTTTATGGAAATAAATATAAGAAAGAAAAGAATTTATCAAGTGATATTTCCAAAGCAGAATTATTATATTCTAAAGGTGATTATCAAGAAAGTTATAATTTATGTCTAAATATGGTAGATAAAATCGAATATGGTTTATCTAAAAAAATTAAAAAGATATGTAGTGAATAAGTTAGTTTTAACTAACTTTTTTCTTGTTTAACAAAAATTATTGTGTTAGTATATCGAAAGGAAGTGATTATATGGTATATCTTGATTATTCAGCTACAACCCCTGTTGATAAGAGTGTATTAGATAGTTTTAATAATGTATCTGAAAATTATATTGGTAATCCCAATTCATTACATAAATTAGGATTAGAATCCCATAAACTTTTAGAGGCTTCAGTTAATCAAGTAGCATCTTTATTAAAAGTTAAACCAAGTGAAGTAATCTTCACAAGTGGTGCTAGTGAATCTAATAATCTTGCAATCTTTGGTGTCATTAATGAATATAAAAATAGAGGTAAGCATATAATTACTACAAAATTAGAACATTCTAGTGTTTTAGAACCAATGAAATATTTAGAAAAAAATGGTTATAAGATAGATTATGTTAATATCGATAATGAAGGTAAGGTTGATCTAAATCATTTAAAAAGTTTATTAAGTGATGATACAATCCTTGTTTCAATCTGTGAAGTTAATAGTGAAATAGGTCTTATTCAAGATGTTAATGAAATAGGCAAAATAATTAATAATTATCCTAAATGTATTTTTCATGTTGATGGAACGCAAGCGATTGGTAAAAAGAAAATTAGTTTAGATAATATTGATTTATATAGTTTCTCTGCTCATAAGTTTTATGGATTAAAAGGAGTAGGTTGTTTAATAAAAAAAGATGATATTAAATTATCTCCTATTATTCATGGTGGTAAGAGTCAAACGATTTATCGAAGTGGAACTCCAACTCTTGCTCTTGATGTATCTTTATCTAAAGCATTAAGAATAACTTTTGATAACTTTAATGATCGATATAATAAAGTAGTTGAATTAAATAAATATTTAAAAGAAAAATTAAGTAATATAAATGGCATTAAGATTAATAGTAATGATAATTGTGTACCTCATATTATTAATATAAGTATACATTCTGTTAAGCCAGAAACAATGTTACATGCCCTAGAACAAGATGAAATATATATATCAACTAAAACTGCATGTAGTGATAAAGAAGATGAATCTTTAAGTGTACTTGAATTTACTAAAGATAATAAATTAGCATCTTCTTCTATTAGAATTAGTTTATCTTATTTAACAGAAAAAGAAGATCTTGATAAATTCATAAATAGTTTTATGAAGAATGTAAATAAATTGAAAGGACTTGATAGTAATGGACTTAGATAATACAGATCGTTTTGATCGATTAATAATGATTAAATATGGCGAATTAACTACCAAAAAAGATAATCGTAAGTTATTCATCGATAAACTTTATTATGATTTAATATATAAATTAGCGGGTCTTGATTATAGTATTACTAAAGAAATGGCTAGAATGTTTATTGAATTTAATAGTGAAGACTTCGATATTATTAAAGAAAAAATGAATCACGTCTTTGGAATTCATTCTTATGTCCTTGCTTATAAAGTTAAAAGTAATAAAGAAGATATTGAAAAAGAGTTATTAAAAAGAATTAAAAAAGAAAAGTTTAAGACTTTTAAAGTTGAAACTAAAAGAAGTGATAAGAATTTTCCTATTGAAAGTACAGACTTTAGTCGTAAGATGGGTGGATTAATCCTTACTAACATTAAGGATATCTCTGTTGATGTTCATAATCCAGAACTAGTTGTTAATATTGAAATAAGACGTGATTATACATACATTTACTTTGAAGAATTTAATGGTATTGGTGGATACCCCTATGGTGTCCAAGGTAAAGGCTTATTAATGTTATCAGGTGGTATTGATTCTCCAGTTGCTGGATACTTGGCAATGAAAAGAGGAATTAAGATTGATTGTGTTTACTTTGAAGCAATCCCTCATACTAGTTTAGAAGCAAGAAATAAGGTAATTGAACTAGTTAAAAAACTTAATAACTATGGTCATAGTATTAGACTTATTGTTGTACCATTTACAGAAATTCAAGAAGCTATATATAAAAATTGTGATCAAGAATATGTAATAACCATTATGAGACGTATGATGTATCGTATTATGGATCGACTAGTAAGACGTAATAAAGCTCATGTTATTATTAATGGTGAAAGTATTGGTCAAGTAGCTAGTCAAACACTAACTAGTATGGAAGTTATTAATAGTGTTACTAATCTTCCAGTAATAAGACCGGTAGCGTGTCTTGATAAATTAGAAATAATTGATATATCAAAAAAGATTGATACATATGATATAAGTATCCTTCCATATGAAGATTGCTGTACAGTATTTGTACCACGTCATCCAGTTATTAATCCTGTACTTGATAAATGTATAAGAGAAGAAGAGAAGTTTGATTATCAAGAAATGATTGATAAAACGATTAGTAATTTACTATATATAAAAGTAAATGACGAAGATAATGAATATAAAGACATTTTATAATGTCTTTTTTTTATGTTATATTAATAATAGGAGTATATATGGAAACAGTTAACGTATGGGATACTAATTTAAATAAAAACGCTACATATATATATGATATAGGTGAAGTTATTAATTTAATTAAATCTGGAGAAATTAAATCATTTGAAGTAAAAGATAAGTTTACCCCAGGAAATCAAACTAGTGATATGTTAGAAGAACTATTTACTAAAAATGATCTTCAAGTTATATATGTTGATAAAGATCATCCTTTTTTAAAAGGAGATCTTACAATTTTACCTAATATTATTAGTACGGAAATGTTTAATAAGTATAAAGAACAAATTAGAGAAGCTTTTATTTATCAATTATTAAATGAAGATTGGAAAGTTGAATTAAACCCATTTGTGTTTTCCCATGAATTGTTAGTACAATTAATTGAAAAAGGCTTTAAATGTATTAATTTTGTTGATGTTCTGTTAACTGATGAAGAAATAAAATTACTAAGAGATAATCTTGTTTCATCAGAATTGAAGAAAAATGGTAAAACCCAAGAGATAAGTACTAAATATATAATTGGTAATAAAACATTAGAAGATGTTAGAAATAATATAGTACTTTTATTAAATTATAAGGATTTAGATAATATTTATTATCCTAGTTTATCAAAGATTCCTAATGGCAAAAAAATTAAAATGGTTGGGAATAATGATTTAGATGAAAAAGAAAGATTAACTAAATTAAAAAAAATTCTTGATGAACTTGATAAAACAGGAAATAATTATTCTATTACTTTCACAGTTGATAGTCGTAAAATATTTAATGATATTTTTAAGAAGAAAAGATATCAAAATATTAATATTGTTATTAATAATGATTTAAATGATTATTCATATGAAGAATATTTACAGGAAGAAGATAAACTTGATAAATTAATAGAACCTATTATTAAAGCTAATTTAAGTCCATTAGAAAGATTCCTTGCAGTATATAATATTACTAAAAACTTTAAACCATATAAAGAAAATGAAGAAGAAAAAATGGAATCACGTAGATTAAAATATATTCTAAATAATGAATATATGGTATGTGTTAGTTTTGCTAGTTTATTAATTACTCTTTGTGATAAAGTTGGTATTAAATGTAATTACTTTAGGGTAAATGTTGATACATCTTATGATAATGGTTATACTTTAGAAGAAAAAGTTGTTGAAAAAGCAGGCCATGCTAGAGTTATGGTATCAATTGATGATCCTAAATATAAAGTTCATGGTATCTATATATCTGATCCAACATGGGATAATGATTTATCAAGAAACTTATTGAATCATGCTTTAATGACTTATGAGAAGGTTGCTTCTTCTAGTAGAATGATTTTTTTTGATTTAAATAGACCTTTATTAGATATTCATTCTTTTAATGATTTTATTTTACAAGTTAATTATTATCTAAAAAAGATGATGGAAACAACTGATCTATTAAATTCTTATTCTATAGTTATAAAGAATATTTTAAGTATGATTGAATGTGATAAAGAAACAAAAAGGTTTTATAAACTATGTAAAAAATGTAAGACAGAAGAAGATTATAGTAATCTATTGACGATACTTGGCCATTATTTAGTAACAAGAATTAATAAACCTATATCTAGTGAAACAATAATTAAAGCTTCTATGACTGGTGAAAAAGCTATTAAAGGGTTAAGTGATGAAGAGGTAGAGAAGAGATATCAAAAAACTAAAGAAGATTACGATAGATTGGAATTAGAAAAATTTCGTTTTGAAGAGGATACACATATAAGAAAACAATAATGCTTGATAATTATTTATAAATAATGTTATAATTACAAACGGAGATGTGATTATGTGTAATTACCAAGTTGGTGATAAGTTTGTTATACATAGTTACAAGCATGATAAAAGTATCCACAGAGCTTGGGATGAAGCAATTCTTCTTGAGATTTGTGATGATTACTTAGTATTTGGTAATAATAAAACAGAAGTTACTGAATCTGATGGTAGAACATGGTACACTAAAGAACCAGCAATTTTATTTTTCTATCAAAAAGATTGGTACAATATTATTGGTCAAATGAAACCTGATGGAATATATTATTATTGTAATATCGCTAGTCCATATGTGATAGAAGATAAAACAATTAAATATATTGACTATGATTTGGATTTGAGAGTATTTCCAGATGGAGCGTTCAAAATACTTGATCGAGGTGAATATAATTATCATAAGAAGAAAATGCATTATAGCGATGACTTAGATAAAATTCTTAAATTTAATTTAAGTAAGTTAATTGATATGGCTAGATCAAAGAATGGTCCATTTAATCATGAAGTTATTGAACATTATCATGATTTGTATAATAAACTTAAGAGGAAACATTAAATAGGAGAAGACATTTATATGTCTTTTTTTATTATCTAAAAATGAAAATGTCAAAAGAATGTAAATATAATTGTAATAAAATAATAGTAATGATAAATTAATTTAGTCATTTGCGAAAAGGACTTTATAAACTAAATATAATTAAGTAATTATTAAGTAATAATTAATTATATATATATTTATTATATTAATAAATAAAGTTAAATAAATGACTGATATTGTAAATAAATGAAAAGTTAAAAAATTAATAAAAAAAGTTGTTGACTTGGTACTTTATTTATGATATTATATCAAATGTTGTGTTCAAGAAAGGAACAGGCATTAAAATCACTAAAAAAATTAATGAAAAAAAGTTAAAAAAGTTGTTGACATTGATTTTCGAAAGTGATATTATTAATGCAGTTGTGCCGAAAAAAGACACAGCGAAGTAATACATATAAATAAAAGATGTAAAATTTATGAAATTTAGATATTGCATTTTGATAATTTATGTGATATATTACTTGTGCACTTCAAAAAGTGCGAGAAGAAATGATCTTTGAAAACTGAGCAAAACGTCAATTCAGCTAGGCAAATTTTTAAATAAGAATTAATTATTTTTTTTTGAGAGTTTGATCCTGGCTCAGGATGAACGCTGGCGGCATGCCTAAGACA